>JBBQHA010000019.1:0-35667 GCA_038323475.1 Lysobacterales bacterium | reverse complement strand
GAAGAAGAAAAGAAGAAGTAAGATTCGTTCTCGCCGGCTAGCCGGCGGAATGCGTCACCCAAGGGCGTGCTTCGGCACGCCCTTTTTGTTTGCGCTGAATCATTCGCTGCGATCGCGTTCACGACGCTGAACTGCTCCAGGATGCCAAGCCACGATGAGGGCTGCCGCGCGCGTCGTGCGTGCTACCGTGACCATTCGATCAACACCAAGGAGGGTATCAAGATGACTGCAAGCAAGATCATGATCGCGCTGTTTCTGACCGCCGCATTGGCAGCCTGCGACAGTGCCCAGGAGGACAAGGCCCAAGCCGTCCAGGCGCAGGACGACGCCGCCGCTGTCCAGCCCGCCGCAGACGCCGCCGCCGATCAAGCCGAAAAGGCGCGCGACAGCGCCGGCACCGCCATCTCCAATGCCGCCGATGCCGTCGGCAGCGCGGCAACCGCGACCGCCGACGAAGCTGCAGTGAAGGCGAAGGTCGCCGCGCACGAAGCCGCCGCCGCAACCGACCAGGCGGCGGCGGATCTCAAGGAGGCCGCTGCCAAGACCGCCGACGCGGCCAAGGCGGGCGCCGATGCGGCAAAGCAGAAGCTCGAAGAAGACAGCGACGCGAAGAAACACTGAACCAGTCGGCACATAATCGCGTAATCTTCCGGGCGCACCGCAAGCTGCGCCCGGTTTGTTTGTGCATGGCGCGCAGCGCCCCCGAAACGTCCCGTCCGCGAGTGCCCGCGCATGTCCGTGTTGACCTCCCTGATCGATCCACGCTCGTCGGACCACCAGCAGAACCGTGAAGCCCTGCAGGCGTTGATCGCCGACCTCGACACCCGGCTCGCCGAAGTCGCCCTCGGCGGCGGCGACAAAGCGCGCCGCAAGCACCTCGAACGAGACAAACTGCTGCCACGCGACCGCATCGCCGCCCTGCTCGACCCCGGCTCGCCCTTCCTCGAGTTCTCGCCACTCGCAGCGCATGGCATGTACGAAGGACAGGCGCCAGGCGCTGGCATCGTCACCGGCATCGGCCGCGTGCACGGGCAGGAAGTCGTGGTCGTCGCGAACGATGCGACCGTCAAGGGCGGCACCTATTTCCCGATCACCGTGAAGAAGCACCTGCGTGCGCAGGAGATCGCCCGAGAGAACAAGCTGCCGTGCATCTATCTCGTCGATTCGGGCGGTGCGTTCCTGCCACTGCAGGACGAGGTATTCCCGGACAAGGAGCACTTCGGCCGGATCTTCTACAACCAGGCGCGACTGTCGGCCGAGAATATTCCCCAGGTCGCGGTCGTGATGGGCAGTTGCACCGCCGGCGGCGCGTACGTGCCGGCCATGTGCGACGAGTCGATCATCGTCAAGGAACAGGGCACGATCTTCCTCGGCGGCCCGCCGCTGGTGAAGGCCGCGACCGGCGAAGTGGTCGATGCCGAATCGCTGGGCGGCGCGGACGTGCACACCAGCGTGTCCGGCGTTGCCGACCATTTCGCCGAGAACGACGCGCACGCGCTGGAGATCGCGCGCGGCATCGTCCGCCATTTCAACCGGAAAAAAAACTTGCCCGTCGCGGTACAGGCGACGCGCGAACCGCTGTACGCAGCCGATGAGATCTACGGCATCGTCCCGCGCGATACGCGCAAGCCGTTCGAGGTGCGCGAGGTCATCGCGCGCATCGTGGACGGCTCGGAATTCCAGGAGTTCAAGGCGCGCTACGCCAAGACCCTGATCACCGGCTTCGCCCACATCCACGGCTATCCGGTCGGGATCGTCGCGAACAACGGCATCCTGTTCGCCGAGTCCGCGCTCAAGGGCGCGCATTTCGTCGAACTCTGCAACCAGCGCGGCATTCCGCTCGTCTTCCTGCAGAACATCACCGGCTTCATGGTCGGCAAGAAATACGAGAACGCCGGCATCGCGAAGGACGGCGCGAAGATGGTGACTGCGGTCGCGTGCTCGAGCGTACCGAAGTTCACCGTCGTGATCGGCGGCAGCTTTGGGGCCGGCAACTATGCGATGTGCGGTCGCTCCTACGGCGCGCGCTTCCTGTGGATGTGGCCTAACGCGCGCATCAGCGTGATGGGCGGCGAACAGGCCGCATCCGTGCTCGCGACGGTCAAGCGCGACGGCATCGAAGCGGCCGGCAAGTCGTGGACTGCCGACGAGGAAGAAGCCTTCAAGTCGCCGATCCGCGACCAGTACGAACGCCAGGGCCATCCCTACTACGCCAGCGCACGTCTCTGGGACGACGGCATCATCGACCCGGCCGATACGCGCCGCGTACTCGGGCTTGCGCTATCCGCCGCGATGAACGCACCGATCGAAAAAGCGGAGTTCGGCGTGTTCCGCATGTAATGGGACGCCCATCGATCGCGAACAGGGATTGAACAAGGATTCACGGCAAGATGATCGTCGGCATCGACCTCGGCACCACCAACTCCCTGATCGGCATCTTCGACGGCAGCGCACCCCGGTTGATACCGAACGCGCTGGGCGAATTGCTTACGCCTTCGGTCGTGAACATCGACATGGACAACGTCGTCCTCGTCGGACGCGCCGCGCGCGATCGCCTGGTGACGCAACCGACGCGCACCGCAGCCACGTTCAAGCGATGGACGGGGACGCCGCGCGAAACGCGCCTGGGCAACCGCAGCTTCCGCCCCGAGGAATTGTCCGCCCTGGTCCTGCGTTCGCTGCTTGCGGATGCGGAAAACCACCTCGGCGAAAAAGTGACCGAAGCAGTGATCAGCGTACCCGCCTATTTCGGCGATGCGCAGCGCAAGGCGACGCGTACGGCTGGCGAACTGGCCGGGGTCCACGTCGAGCGGTTGATCAACGAACCGACCGCAGCGGCGCTGTCGTATGGGTTGCACGAACGCCGGGATGGCTCGTCCTTCATCGTTCTCGACCTTGGCGGTGGCACCTTCGACGTCTCGATCCTGGAAATGTTCGATGGCGTGATGCAGGTACATGCCAGCGCGGGCGACAACCGCCTTGGCGGGGAGGACTTCCTGCAAACGCTGCTGAATGCGTGCTGCAGCGACCTGAAAATGGATGCCGGCAGGCTCGCGCCGGAGCAGATGGCGCAGCTGCAGAGCAAGCTCGAACGCATGAAGCGCGTATTGAGCGCAAAAGACTCGGGCTCCATCGAGTTCGAAACCGCGGAGGGCCAACGCACCTGGAGCATCGACGCCGACCGGTTTGAAAAGCTCTGCGAACCACTGTCGCAAAGGCTGCGCCAGCCGATCGAGCGCGCCGTACGCGATTCGCGCCTGCGCCTGGACCAGATCGACGAAGTCGTACTCGTCGGCGGCGCTTCGCGCATGCCGCTCATGCCGCGACTGGTCGCCAGGATGCTGGGACGGCTGCCGATGCGGCATGTCGATCCGGATCATGCCATCGCACTCGGCGCTTGCATCGCGGCAGGCATGAAAGCCGGCAATGCCTCCCTCGAGGAAATCGTTCTCACCGACGTCTGTCCGTACACGCTCGGTGTCGAGATCTCGCGCGAAAATCCCGATGGCGGCTACACCAGTGGTGTTTTTTCGCCGGTCATCGAACGCAATTGCGCGGTGCCGGTCAGCCGGTCCGAGATGTACCACCCGATCCAGATGGGCCAGCGCGAGATCGTGCTCAATGTGTACCAGGGAGAGAGTCCGCTGGTCGCGAACAACATGTGCCTCGGGCAACTCAAGGTGCAGGTGCGGCCATCCGGCAACCCGAAAGAGGACATGGTCGATGTGCGCTTCACTTACGACGTCAATGGCTTGCTGCAGGTTGAAGCGACGCCGCGATCCACTGGCGTCCGGCACGAGTTGATCCTGCAACAGGGTTCGACCGCCTTGACGACCACCGAAATCCGCACGCGGCTGCACGAACTGGCCTCGCTGAAAGTGCATCCGAGGGAAGACCAGCAGAACATTTCCCTGATCGCGCGTGCGGATCGCCTGTACGCGGAGCACCTCGGGGCGGTGCGCGAGCACGTGCAAGCGCTGTTGCTGCGTTTCATGGCGATCCTCGACCGCCAGGATCCCAGGGAAATCGTTGTATCGCGCAAGGAGTTCGACCGCGCTCTCTCGGAGCTGGAATCAGGACTCGACCGGTGAACCCGTACCGCCTGCTGGGCATCAGGCCCGATGCGGGCGTACGTGACATCAAACGCGCGTATGCCAGCAGGCTCAAGCAGGCCCGCCCCGACCGCGATCCCGAGGGCTACCAGCGGCTGCGCGAGGCGTACGATGCGGTGCTTTCGATGGCGCAACATCGCGAGCGACAGCAATCTCCGGAAGCAGAAATCCCGGACGCGGCACAAGCGAGCGATCGTCTTACCGAAGCGGACAAGGAGACGGCACGCGCGTGCGCGCCATCGGATCCGGAGCCATGCGACGGGATGCAGTCGTTCGATGGGCACGCGGATGCGACGGATGAGGCCTTGGCGGACCACGGTGGGCTGGGAGATGGATCCGCCGTTGCCACCCCACCGCCTCCCGAAGAAAGGACTGCGTCGATACGGCTCGGCGAACCATTCGATTTCGGCAGCTTCGTCACCGAACTGATGCAGGCCGGATCGCAGGGAGCCGCACCGTTCGAGCGTTGGCTGCTCGACTGCCCCGCGTTGTTTTCGCTCGAACTCAAGGAACAGCTTGTTCGACCGCTGATGTCGATCATGGCAACCGCATCCCCGCCCCTGACATCATCCGCGCTGGCGATTCTCCTGCACTTCTTCCGGCTCGATTCCGTGGGACTGCGCGACTTCCAGCTGTCGCAGACGATCACGATGGCGCAGGTGCATTCGGAACAGTTCTGGAAACTCCAAAAGACCACGCAGATACATACGTCCGGGCGCGGATGGTCGGCTGCCCGCCTGGTTTTCCGCGAGCTTTCGACCCCCCTTCACAAGGGACGACGTGCGGCGATCCTGCTGATTCCAGGGTTCAAAGGCCGGATGCGCCGCCTGCTCGCGGGACTTCCGCAAGGCTACGATCAATCGCGCTACGCGATGTTCGATCGGTCGTCGCTGGAATTCTGGCGCGGCGCGCTCGATCCCAGACGCGTCAGCAAGTGGAGGCTGTTGTCGATGTGCGTGTCGATGGCTGCCGCCGTGCTGCTCGGCAGCCTGCTGAGCGGCAGCGCCGACGACGCGTTCGCGTTCGCCGTTGTGGGACTGTTCTGCCTGTCCGGCTGGGTGATCCTCGCCATCAACGATGCGCGGAAGCTGCGCCTGGCCGCGCGCGCGGCGCAGCGACCCGCACGCAGATTCCGGATCTGGTTACCCAGCCTTGGCATCAATGTTTCGTGGCGCTGGATCGTCTTCGCAATCATGGTGCTGCGGGCGGTGATGCACGGATTCTCGCAATGACGCTCCCGACGGGTTCCGCCCGCGTCAACGCATCTCGATCTCGATCTGCGTCCGGATGGTCACGTTCGGCGCATTCCTGTCGAGGCCTCCGAGCACGGCTGCGTTCCAGACGACCTTGCTGCCGCTGCCGAGGCGCTTGACGCCGAAGATCGCGGGGCCGGCGATGTGGCTTTGATCCTGGCCCAGATGGCCGAGCGTGCCGATCTTTCCGAAGCCTTGCGCACCGACTTCGAATGCCGCGCTACCGCGCCAGCGCGCCTGCCACGTGTAGCCGAGGCCGGTCTGGTGGGACGCGTCCTTGCCGAACTCGCGTTCGAACAGGAAATTGACGTTCGCCGTCATCGGGCCGATGTCCTTCATGAACATCGGGCCGATTTTCAACGCGTCCGGATCAGCCGAGAACGTGTGCTCGTAGGCCGCGAACAATCCAAGATCCATCCAGTGCTTGCCGCGCTCGGTCAACGCGAAGATGTTTTCCCACTCGAACGCTTCCAGCTTGTTCGGCCCGCCATCCTCGAACGATTGTTCGATCTCGACTTCGGTGAACCAGTGGTCGTTCACGCCGCGACCGATTTCCAGGATGCTTGCGTGCTCCTCGTGTCCGCCGTCGAACGTGCGCCAACCACCGCGATACTCGATCTCGGTTTCGCCGCTCTCGACGATAGGCTGGTATACGACCTCGGCGGCGCCGGCAAAGGCGCTGCCTGCGAGGGCAAGACCGACGACGGCAAATGCAACGCGGGACATGCTGCCTGATCGAACGATGGGAAATGACATGGCGTTGCGCTCTTCGGGCAAGGAAATGGCGTCCCCGGGGAAATCCGGGGTGCTTCATGAAAACTGTTCAGCGGACGACCGGAGTCCGGCCTGCGGTGCACTAACGTGCGATGAGGACGCCTTGCGCAGTGTCCTGGTGGAAATCGCCGAAGTACGGATAGCGCCCGGCTTTCAGCGGCCCCACATACACGTTGATGCTCGCATTGCCGGTCACGACTTTCTCGCGATTGAGCTCGTGGCTTTCGAACTCCTCCGCAGTCACATCCTTGTTGACGACGATCAGCTTGACCTTGGTATTGGCTGGAATCGTCAACTCGGCTGGCGTGAACCGATGGTCCTTGATCGTCAGCGTGAATTCGGGCACGTCGGCCGCGTTCGCGACGACGGGCACGAGCGCGATCAGCGCCGACAGGACTATGCGCAGCATGGACATCTCCGGATCGAATTCGAATCAGGTGGCGACAGGCGGCATCGCAATGCGCGTAGGCGCGGCGGCTGCCGAAACCAGGCGCATGCCGGCGACCAGCAAGGCCAGCGTCACTACGTAGAACAGCAACTGCATGCCGCTGGGCCGTGCGGTGTAACCGATCAGGACATGCAAGGCGCTGCCTGCCCACGAGCCTTCGTTGAGCAACCAGTTCGAATTCCACAAGGGCTCCGTCCAGCGATGCAGGACGTCGGCTTGGGTAAGGAAACCCGCAGCGGTCGCCGCCATCCCAGCTGCGAGCAGCACGAGCAATCCGTTGGTCGCGCCGAAGAAATGGCGGACCGGAATCTTCAGCAAGCCGAAATAGATCCCCACACCGAGCGCGACCCCCGCGAGCAGGCCCAGTACTGCGCCCAGCACCAACGCAGCGACCGTTGAACCACCTGCGAACAGGCCGTATCCGAACAACACGATTTCGGAGCCTTCGCGCAACACCGCGATCGCAACGACCGCCATCAGCGCCGTCATGGGCCTCGCTCCGGATATCACGTCGCGACCGACCGATTGCATCTGCACGGCGAGTTCGCGCCCGTGCTTCGACATCCACACGACGTGCCAGCCGATCATCGCCACTGCCGCGAGCAGCACGGACGCGTTGAACCATTCCTGGCCCGAGCCGCTCAGCGCATCGGCGATCCATCCTGCGCAGATCGCTACGACCAATGCACCGGCGACTCCAAGCGCGATGCCGCTGCCGATCCAGCGCGCGCGGCTGGCCACGCCACGCGTCGCGGCCGCGACGATACCGACGACCAACGCCGCCTCGAGCGCTTCACGGAACACCAGCAACAAGGTCGCAAGCACGGCCCATCTCCTTCACTTGAATTGAATGATAATGGTTCTTGTTTAGATTGCAAGCCCCGATCAGGCCGCCCAGCTACCATGTTCATCCGCGCACAATCGGGAGACCACGATGCTCCAGAACACCCTGCACCTCGAACAGGATTCCGGCGTCGCACGCATCACCCTCGCGCGTCCCGACGTGCACAACGCCTTCGACGACACGCTGATCGCCGAACTGACCACAACGCTCGAGTCCCTCGACGACGACCCCGGCGTGCGCGTCGTCGTGCTGACCGGCAGCGGGACGAGCTTCTCGGCCGGCGCCGACCTCGGCTGGATGCAACGCATGGCGCAGGCCAGCGCGGACGAGAACCGCGTCGACGCGATGCGGCTGGCGAAGCTGATGCGTACGCTCGACGAATTGTCGAAGCCGACCATCGCGCGCGTGAACGGCGCGGCATTCGGCGGAGGCGTCGGACTCGTCGCCTGCTGCGATATCGCGATCGCTTCGGAGACGGCGACCTTCGCGCTCAGCGAGGTGAAACTCGGCCTCGTGCCCGCCGTGATCTCGCCCTATGTGATCGCTGCCATCGGCGCACGCCAGGCGCGACGCTGGTTCCAGAGTGCGGAAGCCTTCGGCGCCGCCGAAGCGCAGCGCATCGGCCTGCTGCATCTGGCGGTTGCCCCCGAGGCGCTGGAAGTAGCCGTGCACCGCCAATGCGAATTGCTGCTCAAGACCGCGCCGATCGCCGTCGCCGAGGCCAAGGCCCTGGTACGGCGCGCGGCGCAGGCAACCGATGCCGATGCGGCCGACGCCACTAACGCCGAGCTGATCGCGCGCCTGCGCGTCTCGCCGGAAGGCCAGGAAGGCCTGACCGCATTCCTCGCCAAACGGCGTCCGGCATGGATTCCCCAGGCGCTGGCACCCTCGATTCCCACAACCTGACCGGAGACGTTCCATGCTCGACCACATCGGCTTCAAGGTGTCCGATTTCGCGACCAGCAAGGCATTCTACAAACGCGCACTCGCCCCGCTCGGCTACGCACTCGTCATGGAAGTCACGCCCGAGATGACCGGAACCGACTCCCGCCACGCTGGCTTCGGCGCGAACGGCAAGCCGTCGTTCTGGATCGGCACCGGCGAAACGACGCGAGGCAGCCTGCATGTCGCGCTCGTGGCGAACACGCGCGCGCAAGTCGATGCATTCCACGCCGCGGCGGTTGCCGCGGGCGCCCGCGACAACGGCGCTCCCGGCCTGCGCACGATCTATCATCCGACCTACTACGGTGCCTTCGTGCTGGACCCGGATGGCCACAACATCGAAGCTGTCTGCCACAAGCCCGAATGACAGGGAACAATCCATGACGCACCCGATCATCAACATCGCCGATATCGAATTGCCGGCACGCCCCGCTCGGCTGGGAGCCCCCGGTGCCGCGGCCGAACGCTTCGACGCGCGGATGGGCGAGATCGCCCCGCGCATCGGCGCGCTGAAACTCGGCTACAACCTGACCGCGATCCCGCCGGGCAAGCGCGCATTCCCGTTCCACAACCATCGCGTCAACGAAGAGATGTACTTCGTCCTCGAAGGCAATGGCGAAGTGCGCATCGGCGGGCAGACGCATGCGATCCGCCCCGGCGACGTCGTCGCCTGCCCTCCCGGCGGGCCGGAAACCGCGCACCAGATCGTCAACACCGGCGACTCCGACCTGAAGTTCCTCGCGGTCAGCACCTTGATCTATCCCGAAATCTGCGACTATCCGGATTCCGGCAAATTCCTCGTGGCGGAAAGCCAGCGCGATGCCGATGGCAAGGTGCGCGGCTTCCGCCATATCGGGCGCTCCGAATCCGCCCTCGACTACTGGGATGGCGAGTGACGCAGCGCATGTTCGATACCATCCTGATCGCCAATCGCGGCGAAATCGCGTGCCGCATCATCCGCACCTGCCGCAAGCTCGGCATCCGCACGATCGCGGTGTTCTCGGAAGCCGACGCGAACGCGCAGCACGTGCGCCTCGCCGATGCGGCATATCCGATCGGCGGCCCGCGCCCGCAGGACTCCTACCTGCGCGGCGACGCAATCATCGAGGTCGCGAAGAAAGCGGGCGCGCAAGCGATCCATCCGGGTTACGGCTTCCTTTCCGAGAACGCCGATTTCGCCGAGGCGGTCGAGCAGGCAGGCATCGTGTTCATCGGCCCGAAAGCCGCGTCGATGCGCAAGATGGGCAGCAAGGCCGGCGCGAAGGAATTGATGCAGGCGCAAGGCGTTCCGGTGGTGCCCGGCTACACCGGCGCTGACCAGGACCCCGCCCTGCTCGCGCGCGAAGCAGAACGCATCGGTTTTCCGCTGATGATCAAGGCCGCGCACGGCGGCGGCGGCAAGGGCATGCGCATCGTCCGTAGCGCCATCGAGTTCCTGCCCGCGCTCGAGAGTTGCCAGCGCGAAGCGAAGAACGCGTTCGGGCGCGACCGCGTGCTGCTCGAGCGCTACATCGAATTGCCGCGCCACATCGAGTTCCAGGTGTTCGCCGATGCGCACGGCAACACGATCCACCTCGGCGAGCGCGAATGCTCCGCGCAACGCCGATACCAGAAAGTCATCGAGGAAGCGCCCTCGCCGTTCCTGACGCCCGGGTTGCGCGAAAAGATGGGAGCGGCTGCAGTGGCGGCCGCGCGCGCGATCGACTACGTCAATGCCGGCACCGTCGAATTCATCGTCGGCCCGGAAGCTGCGGAGCGCGATGATTTCTATTTCATGGAGATCAATACGCGCCTGCAGGTCGAGCATCCCGTCACCGAGATGGTGACCGGGCTCGATCTCGTCGAATGGCAACTGCGCATCGCCGCCGGCGACCCATTGCCGCTCGCGCAGGAGGCCATCGCAACGCATGGCCACGCGATCGAAGTGCGGCTCTACGCCGAGGATCCCGAGAGCGGTTTCCTGCCCGGCTCCGGACGCCTCGACAAGCTGTCCCTGCCGAAGGCGAGCGGCTACGTGCGTACCGATGGCGGCGTCGTCGAAGACGACACCGTGACGATCTTCTACGATCCGATGATCGCCAAGCTGATCGTGTGGGACGACGACCGACCGCGTGCGCTCGTGCGCCTGCGCGATGCGCTGGCCGCATGCGAGATCGTCGGTCCGAAATCGAATATTTCATTTCTTGAAGCACTGGTACGGCATCCAATGGTCGTCGAGGGCCGGATCGACACCGGCTACCTCGATCGCCACCTCGACGAAGTCCTGCCGACACCGCTGCCGCCTTCCGCGATCGACCTCGCCGCCGCTGCGACAGTCGTGCTGATGCACGACGAACGTGCCGCCAGCGACGCCGCAAGCACGCGTTCCGATCCGCATTCGCCCTGGGCGCTGTGCGACGGCTGGCGGCTTGGCCATGCAAGCGACCGCGTGCTGTGCCTGTTGCATCGCGGACACCGGCACCTTCTGCATGCTTCGGGCAGCGCGGGAACCTATCGCGTGCGCGGCGACGATTTCGCGATCGCCGTCGATGGTGCGCGCATCCATGACGGTGTGGTCTCGGCACGCTTCGACGGCGATGCGCATCGCTATCGCGCGAGCGCAGACGATGGGGCAGTCCGCATCCACGACGGCACGCGCCGACTGCGTTTCGAGCGCGCGCCGGCGTTCCAGCTCGCGACCGAAGTCGGCGCCGGCGGCGGCAACCGCGTGACCGCACCGATGCCGGGCCGCATCGTTCTGGTGAAGGTCAAGGTCGGCGATACCGTGGAAATCGGACAGGAATTGCTGGTGATGGAGGCGATGAAGATGGAGTTGTCGCTGAAGTCGCCGCGTGCGGGAACGGTCGCGGAAGTGCGGATCGCGACCGGCGATTTCGTCGATGGTGATGCAGTGCTCGTGACTCTTGGGGAGTGATGCGATGACGCTACGTAACGGGGTTCTGTTCCTCGTGCTAATGACGGCTGCGATCGCCGGGAGCGGCTGCTCGCGGACGCTCGTCGCGGCGCTGCCGGTCGGAACTACGACCACGTGCGATGCAGCGTGGCCTGGCCGCTGGGCGGCGATTCCTCCAGAAGACAGGAAGGGCAAGCACGGCGAGAAAGCCTGGCTCGAGATCAACGCCGACTGCAGCGTGCTGACGTCCATCGACGAACATGGCAAGCGGGAACGCGAGAACCACAAGCTCACGCTCATTTCCACGCGTTCCGGCGACTTCCTCTGGATCGCCGACGGCGATGGCAAGCCGCCGCTGCGTCTTGAAACAGAATGTCTAAGCGGTGACAAGACGCACTGTGGAATGGAACTGATGCGATACGTTCGGAATGGCGACGAGATCCGCCTATACAGTCCCGACCATCGCGCCGTCCATGCGGCGATCGGGGCCGGAAGCGTGCCCGGTTACACGGAAATCGCCGACGACTCGAAGGCACCTGCGTCCAACGAAGCGGCCGCACCATCAGCGCTCACAGGTGCGCAAGCCGCTCACCCGTCCCAAGGAAGCAAGACCCACTACAACAACCTCATCGCCGGCGACCCCGAACAGATCACCACCATCCTCGAACAACATCCGGAATTCTTCGATTCCACGCCCTGGATGACCCTGCAGCGCGACACCCATCCCAAGCGGAAGAAGCACCGATGAACGACGCCGTCCGCATCGTCGAAGTCGGCGCCCGCGACGGGCTGCAGAACGAGAAGACAATCATCCCCGCCGCCGCGAAGATCGAACTGATCGACCGCTTGTCGGACACCGGCCTGCGCACGATCGAGGCGACCAGCTTCGTAAGCCCGAAATGGGTGCCGCAACTCGCCGATGCCGCCGAAGTCTTTGCCGGCATCGCGAAGAAGGCTGGCGTGAGTTACCCGGTGCTGGTGCCGAACGAACAAGGCTACGAGCGTGCGCGTGCAGTCGGTGCCACCGAGATCGCCGTATTCAGCGCGGCTTCCGAAGCGTTCAGCCGCAAGAACATCAACGCCTCGATCGATGAATCCATCGCGCGCTTCGAATCGGTGATCGCGCGCGCGAAAGCCGACGACGTGAAGGTGCGCGGTTATGTCTCCACGGTGCTCGGCTGCCCTTACCAGGGCGAGGTGCCGCTCGCGGACGTGGTGCGCGTCGCGAAGCGCCTGCACGACCTCGGCTGTTACGAAATCTCGCTCGGCGACACCATCGGCGTCGGCACGCCCGGCAAGGCGCGCGCGATGCTCAAGGCCGTCGCGACCGAAGTCCCGATGGACGCGCTCGCGGTACATTTCCACGACACCTACGGCCAGGCGCTCGCGAACATCCTCGCCTGCCTCGAGGAAGGCGTCGCGGTCGTGGATTCGTCGGTGTCAGGCACCGGCGGCTGCCCGTACGCGAAAGGCGCGAGCGGCAACGTCGCGTCCGAAGACGTCGTGTACATGTTGCACGGCCTCGGCATCCGCACCGGTATCGATCTCGACAAATTGATCGCGACCGGCGCGTGGCTCGCGACGCAACTGCACAAGGACTCCGCGAGCCGCGTCACCAGGGCCCGCACCGCAGCGTGAAGCTCCGTCGCGCCGGAATCCACCTGCATGCAAAAAGGGAGACGTCGATGCAAGTCGCAGTGTCCAAGCTGATTCGCCATGCAGCCCTGGCTTGCGTCCTGCTGCTGTGCGCCCTGCCCGCGTGCGCCGCCGCTTCAGGCGAATGGTTGCTGCTTCCAGCGCGCGTGTGGACCGGCGATGGCGATGGAACGCACGACGGCTGGGCCGTACGCGTACACGATGGCACCATCGTCGCGGTCGGTCCCGCCCAGTCGATGCAGGTTCCTGCCAACGCACAGCGCATCGAACTGCCAGGCACGACGTTGCTGCCAGGCCTGATGGATCTGCATTCGCACCTGTTCCTGCATCCGTACAACGAGACGCTGTGGAACGACCAGGTGCTCAAGGAATCGGAGAGCTACCGCACGCTCGAAGCCGCCGACCACGCACGCAGCACGCTGATGGCAGGCTTCACGACGCTCCGCGATCTCGGCACCGAAGGCGCAGGCTATGCGGACGTATCGATCAAGCGCGCAATCGACGAAGGGCTGATTCCAGGCCCCCGCCTGTTCGTCGCGACTCGCGCGATCGTCGCGACGGCTGCATACGGTCCCGGCCCGAAAGGTTTTCGTCCCGACCTCGACCTGCCGCAGGGCGCCGAAGCGGTCAGCGGCGTGGATGCCATGCTGGGCGCGGTGCGCGAACAGATCGGCCACGGCGCCGACTGGGTCAAGGTCTATGCCGATTACCGCTGGACCGTCGATGCCGAAGCGCGACCGACGTTCACTCTCGCCGAGTTGAAGGCGCTCGTCGAGGCAGCGCATGGCGCGGGTCGGCCGGTGTCGGCGCATGCGACCACCGATGCGGGCATGCGCCTTGCGATCGCAGCGGGCGTGGACACGATCGAGCACGGCTACGGCGGCAGTCCCGACACGTTCCGCCTGATGAAGGAACGCGGCGTCGCCTACCTGCCGACGCTGACCGCAGCGGAAGCCTCGTCCGAATATTTCGAGCATTACATTCCCGGCAAAACGCCGCCGACCGAACGCATGGCGCAAGCGGCGAACGCCTTCCGCAACGCGCTCAAGGCCGGCGTCACGATCGGTTGCGGCAGCGATGTCGGCGTCTTCGCGCATGGCACGAACGCGCGCGAACTCGTGTGGATGGCGCAACTCGGCATGACGGCTTCGCAGGTGCTGCTCGCGGCGACGTCGATCGACGCACGCATCCTCGGCAGGCAGAACGAACTCGGACGCATCGCGACCGGATTCGATGCCGATCTGGTCGCCGTGCAGGGCGATCCCCTGGCCGACATCCATGCCGTCGAACAGGTCGCCTTCGTGATGAAGGGCGGCCACATCTACAAGCAACCGGACCATCCATGAACGAGCCCTTCTACATCCGCCCCATCCATACCGACGACAACGAAGCCGTCGCGGCGATCATCCGCGCGGTGATGCCCGAGTTCGGCGCGGTCGGCGACGGCTTCGCGATCAACGATCCCGAAGTGGACTGGATGCATCGCGCGTATGCGGCCCCGCGCTGCGCCTACTTCATCGTCGAACGCGACGGCAAGGTGATGGGCGGCGGCGGCATCGCGCCGCTGATCGACAGCGACGAGGACGTGTGCGAATTGCGCAAGATGTATTTCCTGCCGGAATTGCGTGGCCTCGGCGCGGGCGCAGCGCTGATGGAGCGTTGCCTGGATGCCGCACGCATGCACGGATTCCACCGCTGCTACCTGGAAACCCTGCGCGGCATGGACGACGCGATGCGGCTCTACGAACGGACCGGCTTCTCGCGAATTTCGGATCCGATGGGCGCGACCGGCCACGGCGGCTGCAATGCGTTCTATCTGCTCGACCTCTGAGTTTCCGAACGAGCGAGCGACGGCATAGTCCGGTAAAATCGCGGTTTTCCCGCCATCGGAACTCCCATGCAACTCGACACCACCCGCGCCGTCGTGACCGGCGGCGTTTCCGGCCTCGGCTTCGCAGTCGCGCGGCATCTCGTCGCACGCGGCGGCAAGGTCGCGCTGTTCGACATCAACGACGACAAGGGCGCGGCAGCCGTCGCCGAACTCGGCGCGGACAAGGCCCGCTATTTCCGTACCGACGTCACCGACGAAGCCAACGTGCAGGCGAACATCGCCGCTGCGAAGGACTTCCTCGGCGGGTTGAATGCCGCGATCAGCTGCGCGGGCATCCTCGGCGCGGGTCGCGTG
Organism: Lysobacterales bacterium; assembly: GCA_038323475.1. GTDB lineage: Bacteria > Pseudomonadota > Gammaproteobacteria > Xanthomonadales > Xanthomonadaceae > SZAS-103. Next base: position 20,560 of record JBBQHA010000019.1, on the reverse strand, counting down.
CTCGGCAAGGAAGCGCCGATGCCGCTGAAGAATTTCGCCGGCACGGTGATGGTGAACCTCGTCGGCAGCTTCAACGTCGCCAAGGCCGCGGCCGACGTCATGCAGCACAACGAAGCCGGCGAAGACGGCGAGCGCGGCGTGATCGTCAATACCGCAAGCGTCGCCGCGTTCGACGGCCAGATCGGCCAGGCCGCGTACTCGGCGTCGAAGGGCGGCGTGGTCGGCATGACCCTGCCGATGGCGCGCGAACTCGCCCGTTTCGGCATCCGCGTGATGACCATCGCGCCCGGCATCTTCTGGACGCCGATGGTCGACGGCATGCCGGAGTCGGTGCAGCAGTCGCTGTCCGCCTCGATCCCGTTCCCGTCGCGCCTCGGCCGTCCCGAGGAGTTCGCGGACACCGTCGGTTTCATCCTCGGCAACCGCTACCTCAACGGCGAGACGATCCGCCTCGACGGCGCGGTGCGGCTGGCGCCGAAGTAAGTCCGTCATCCCGAACGGCAGATCCCGTCATCCCGAACGCCAGATCCGAACATCCCGAACGCCAGATCCTGACATCTCGAACTACAAATTCTGTCATCCCGAACGCATGTGAGGGATCTGTTCCCACCTCGAAGATTCTTCGCTGCGCCCGGAATGACAATCTGGCGCCGCACCCTGAACGACAATCCTGGACTGATCGCATGAGAGCTTCCGAAACCAAGAAAGGCAACGTGATCGAGCACAACGGCACCGTTTACCAGGTGCGCGATATCGAGCGCAGCTCGCCGCAAGGCCGCGGTGGCAACCTGAAAATCCGGCTCATCCTGTACAGCGTGCCCGGCGGCACCAAGTTCGACCTCAACCTCGGCGGCGACGACGAACTGAAGGAGATCGAACTGTCGCGCCGGATGGCGACGTACTCCTACAAGGACGGCGACGCGTTCGTGTTCCTCGATGCCGAGGATTACACGCCGTACCAGCTCGATGCGGACGTCGTCGGCGACAGCGCCGGCTACCTCGCCGAAGGCCTGGAGGAATGCTACGTACAGATCATCGACGAGGCGCCGGTCGGCCTGCTGCTGCCGGCCAGCGTGACCCTGACGGTCGTGGAAACCGCGCCGGAACTCAAGGGCGGCACCGCGACCAAACGCCCGAAGCCCGCGCGCCTGAACACCGGCATCGAGATCCAGGTGCCGGAATACATCGCCAGCGGCGAGCGCGTGTGGGTCAGTACATTGACCGGCGAGTTCGCCGGCAGGGCCTGAGGACAAGAGCGACGAATCCTGTCATCCCGAGCATCGCGAATGGCTGACTTCCTTCGTCGTGTCATCCCGAGCAAAGCGAACGGCTGACTTCCTTCGGCGTGTCATCCCGAGCAAAGCGAACGGCTGACTTCCTTCGGCGTGTCATCCCGAGCAAAGCGAACGGCTGACTTCCTTCGGCGTGTCATCCCGAGCATCGCGAGCAGCTAATTTCCTTCGGCGTGTCATCCCGAGCATCGCGAGGGATCTGTAGCCAACGGCTGGGCAACTTCGAGATCCCTCGCGTCGCTCGGGATGCCATGGCGGGTGTTGCCTCCAGTATGCTTTGTTGCCCCTAGCATCCGACTTCCAGCCTCGCACTTCCCGCTCTCGCCAGGAAGTCCGGGGCGCGGGTCCAACCGCGCCCGTTCGCCTCGCCTCGCGATGCCGTCAAGGCATCGCGAGAGCGGCTCGGCTCACCCATTTCATCGCCATCCGTCGCACCGACGGATCGGCCGACGCATCCTGCGCGACTTCAGCGATCTCCCGCCAGGCCAGCGCGTGCGACTCGTCGCTGACCACGAACGCCTCGTTGGCGCCCGCGTGCACGACGTAACGCACGTCGTAGTGCCAGTGCTCGGGATCGGCGCCGCGCGCGGGAATCCGGTGACGGTCGAGGTCGAAGATCGCCGGCTCGACGACCAGCCGGTCCAGCCCCGACTCCTCCCCGGCTTCGCGCAGCGCGACGCGTGCGAGGTCGGTATCGCCATCGGCATGCCCGCCAAGCTGCAGCCAGCGCCCGAGCTTGCGGTGATGGGTCAGCAGGACGCGCGTACCGTCGGCGCTGACCAGCCACGCCGAACCTGTGAAATGCCCGATCGCGAGTTCCCGCTCGAACGCTTCGGCATGGCCGCCGAGGAATTCCCGGAAGTGGGCGACAGCCGTCTCCGCGGGCCAGCGACGGCCGTAGTCGTCCAGGGCAGAGGCAAGTGCACGGCGCGCGTCGCCCATGTGAAGACCATGCTGTAGCGGATGGCCCGACAGGATAGCCGCAGGGCCATCGCGCCGCTTGTGGCCCCCGCCATCGCAGGCTAAGGTAACGCGCAGTCCGCTCGGCGGATGCCTGCGTGCCATCGATCACCACTGTTTCAGGGGAGTCCGTATGTCGTTGTTTCGCGTGAAACCACTTGACCTGATTCTGGCGACAGCCGAGAAGAGGAGCCTGAAACGCCAGCTCGGCGGTTTCTCGCTGATGATGCTCGGCATCGGCGCGATCATCGGCACCGGCATTTTCGTGCTCACCTCGGTAGCTGCGCAGAAGGCCGGCCCGGGCATGATGTACAGCTTCATCATCGCGGGCACTGTCTGCGCACTGACCGCATTGATCTATGCCGAAATCGCGGCGATGGTGCCAGTCGCGGGTTCCGCCTACACCTATTCGTACGCGGTCCTCGGCGAACTGATCGCTTGGATGGTCGGCTGGGCGCTGATCCTCGAATACGCGGTCGCAGCATCCGCCGTCGCGGTCGGATGGTCGGGATATGCGAATGAATTTCTCAATCACACCGACCTCTGGGGAATGGTGCACCAGGGTGCGCTGAGCTTGCCGGCGGCGCTGCAGGTCGGTCCGATGATCCAGCTACCGGGAGGCACTGGCCACGGAACGTTCAATCTCGTGGCTTTCCTCGTCTCGCTGGCGGTGACTTGGCTGCTAGTGGCCGGAACGTCGAAGAGCGCCAAAGTCACTTCGGTGCTGGTGATGGTGAAGATCATCGCCCTGAGCCTGTTCATCGTCATCGCCTTCCCAGTGGCGACGTCGCATCCGGAGAACTTCAAGCCGATGCTGCCGAACGGCTGGGGCACCCCGCTTTCAGGCGTCGGCGTACTCGGTGCGGCAGCGTCGATCTTCTTCGCCTTCGTGGGCTTCGACGCGGTGTCAACCGCGTCCGAGGAAACGACCAACCCGAACCGAAACATCCCAATTGGGTTGATCGGCTCGCTCGCGATCTGCACAGTGTTCTACCTGCTCGTGGCGTATACGGCAGTCGGTGCCGAAGGCGCGCAGCCGGGCGGCCCTCTGTCGCAAGCCAAGGATCCGCTGGCCTTCATCCTCCGCGAGATCAATCATCCACTGATGGCCAAATTGGTCGGCACTGCCGCAATCCTGGCGCTACCTTCGGTGGTGCTGATGATGATCTTCGGCCAGACCCGAATCCTGTTCACCATGGCACGCGATGGACTGATGCCCAAAGCATTCGCCAAGGTGCATCCGAAGTACCACACGCCGCACGTGGTCACGATGGTCACCGGCACCGCGGTCGCGATCTTCGCCGCGGTATTCAACGTCGACCTGCTCGCCGACATCTCGAACGCCGGCACGCTGTTCGCCTTCTTCGCGGTCGCGCTGGGCGTGATGGTGCTGCGAGTGAAGCAGCCGGATCGGCCGCGTCCGTTCCGCGCACCCATGGTATGGGTCGTCGGTCCGCTGGCGATGGCCGGATGCCTGTTGCTGTTCTTCAGCCTCGGCTGGAACCCGACGATCAAATTCTTCTGCTATTGGGCGGTCGGTGGCTTGATCGTCTATTTCCTCTTCAGCCGTCGCACCAGTGCGCTTGCTCCAGGCAACGCGGAGTTGCCTGCCCCGTTGCTCGAACCGACCCCACTCGTCCACCAAGGCCCCGAACCGGGCCCGTAATCCTCAACGTACGGGTGCATCACGAAACGGCGCGGAGCTTCCGCGCCGTTTTTCGTGCGGATGTGCCGGGTGCGGCTAGTCCGCGTTGTTTCCGTTCGCGGAATCCTCCGACGCCTCCTCGCCGGATGAATCCAGCAGCGGTTGCGGCAATTGCTTGGACGGCGCAACCCCGAGCCGGCGCAATTCCTCGACCCGGCGCACGAGGTTGCCCTTGCCCTGCGAGAGCTTGCCCAGCGCCAACTGGTGCTGCTTCTGCGCACGATCCAGCGACTCGCCAACCTTGCCCATGTCTTCGACGAAGCCGACGAACTTGTCGTACAGGTTCGCCGCGCGGTCCGCGATCAGTTGCGCATTGCGGTTCTGCTGCTCAGTGCGCCAGATCTGCGCGACCAGCCGCAGCGACGCGAGCAGGTTGCCCGGTCCGACCAGCACGATCTTGCGACTGAACGCATCGTCGTACAGACCCTTGTCGCGATGCAGCGCTTCGAGGAAGGCGCCCTCGACAGGCACGAACATCAGCACGAGTTCCGGGCTCTGCAAGCCTTCGAGCCGACTGTAATCCTTGTCGCCGAGCTGGCGCACGTGCGCGCGCATCGCCGCCACGTGGCGGCCCATGGCCTGGTCGCGCCCCTCTTCGTCGCCGGCGTCGCAGCCGCGCTGGTAGTCGACGAGGTTCATCTTCGCGTCGATCACGATATGTCGGCCCTCGGGCAGCAGCAGCACCGCGTCGGGCCGGTAGCGGTCGCCGTCGCTATCGTTGAAGCTCTCCTGGGTCAGGTATTGCTGGCCCTTTTCCAGCCCTGCCGATTCCAGCAGGCGTTCGAGCTTGAGTTCGCCCCAGTAGCCCTGCGTGCGGTTGTCGGTGGTCAACGCCCGGGTGAGGCTGTTGGCCTCATCGGAAAGCTTGAGATTGAGGTCGAGCAATCGCTTGAGTTCGCCCTGCAGTTCGGTCTGCAATGCGACACGCGCATTGCCTTCCTTCTCGTAGGAATCGCTGACCAGCTTGCGGAAATCGCCAATCTGCTCACGCAGCGGGTTGAGCATCGCGCCCATCTGCAGGGAGTTCTGTTCGGTGAACCGACGCGACTTGTCCTCGAGGATATCCGCCGCGAGCGCCTGGAACTCGGCCTTCATGCGCTCACGCGCGGACTGCAATTCCTGCAGGCGGCCTTCGGCTGCGCGTTGCTGTTCCTCGATGCGCGCGGACAGGTCTGCGACGGTCTTTTCCGCCCGCTCGGCGCGCGTGCGGCTGTCCGTGAGTTCGGCCTTCAGGCTGTTCGCCTCGCGCTCGAGCGGATCGATGCGTTCGACGCGCGCAGCGAAAGCGGCACGTTCGTCGGACAATCCGTCGGCGCGCTTGCGCTCCTCGACAAGCGCACGTTCCGCATCGCCCAGGCGACTCGCTGACCCCTCCGCCTGGGCCCGCGCAGCCACCAGATCGCGCTGCAGCCCCACGCGTTCCGGCTCGAATTCGGCGAGACCCTGCCGTCGGCCCATCCGATGGAACACGAAAGCGCCAGCGGCGAACGCCACCAGCGCCACGATCAACAGACTCAGGATTTCCAGGCTTGTCACCGCAGGCTCCGCAGAAGGGCTGTCGCCGATTCTACGGGGCGGGCCGACTCATCCGCTGAGACTCAGGCCTTCTTGGTCCAGGCCGAGCACCAGCCCTTCGGATTGACGCTGAAGCCGGCGAACAGGGCGCAGGCGCCGGTCGCTGCGGTGAAGAGCTGGCAACCAGCGCAATTGCTGGCGGGCTTGAAGGCAGGGTCCTTGGCGGCGGAGGTCGCGTTCTCGGTGTAGTGCAGCGCCTTGGCCTGCGCATTGTCGAGGGTGAGCTTCTTCAGGGCATCGGCCTGGGCCGGGCTGAAGCTCATCCGCGCCAGCAACGGGACGGCAGTGGCAGCGACGGCGGCATGCACGAGGAAGCGACGGCGGGAGATTCGTGGATCGGTCATGGCTGCGGCTCCGTTGGGGGTACCCCTAGTGTAGTCCCGCCGGTTGCCGAGTCCGTGAACGCGAACAATCCGATGGCATTCAAAATTGTCGAGTGCCGAGTCTATAAACTGTCGGCATGACCGACCTGCCCTACGACCCTGCCCGCCTGCGCGACGCCGCGCGTTCGATCGTCGACAACGTGCGCGAACTCGCGGCACTCGGCTGGACTCCAGCGACGAGCAGCAATTTCTCGCTGCGGCTCGACGACAGGCACGCCGCGATCACCGTATCGGGGCGCGACAAGGGCCGCCTCGCCGAGGACGACATCATGGTCGTCGACTTCGATGGCAAACCGGTCGCGACCACGCACCGGCCGTCCGCCGAAACGCTGCTGCACACCCAGCTCTACAAGCGTTTCCCCGCAATTGGATGCGTCCTGCATACGCACTCGCTGAACCAGACGCTCGCGTCGCGGCTGTACGCCGGCGCCGGCCATATCCGCTTCGAGGACTACGAGTTGATCAAGGCCTTTCGCGGCCAGGACACCCACGAGACCGCGATGGACGTACCGGTGCTGCCGAACAACCAGCACATCCCGACCCTCGCCGCGCAGGTCGACGCGCTGCTCGACGGCCCTCTGTGGGGCTACCTGATCGAAGGTCACGGCATGTACGCCTGGGGCGCCGACATGGCAGAGGCACGCCGCCACCTGGAAGCCTTCGAATTCCTGCTGACGTGCGAACTGGAAATGAGGAAACTGCACCGATGAGGAACCCGTCCCGATGAGCCGACTGCGCATCTACAACGACGCCGATGCGACGATTCCGCAACTCGATACCCGCGACCACGCGGCGATGGCTGCCGAACTCGCGAAGATCGGCGTGCGTTTCGAACAATGGGAAGCCGCGCAGCCGGTCGTTCCCGGCGCGACGCAGGAAGAAGTGCTCGCCGCGTACCGCAAGGACGTCGATCGCCTGGTCGCCGAGCACGGATTCAAGACCGTCGATGTGGTGAGTATCAAGCCCGATCATCCCGACCGCACGATGATGCGCCAGCGATTCCTCGACGAGCACTTCCACAAGGAAGACGAAGTGCGCTTCTTCGTCGGCGGCTCGGGCCAGTTCACCCTGCATGTCGAGGACAAGGTCTACGAGATCCTGTGCGAGTCCGGCGACCTGATCCACGTGCCTGACGGGACCATGCACTGGTTCGACATGGGCAGACTTCCGAGCTTCATCGCGATCCGCTTCTTCACCGAACCGGACGGCTGGGTCGGCCATTTCACCGGCAACGACATCGCGCAGAAATTTCCGTTCTACGAGCCCTGAACCGCTGCGACGCACTGATACCTTCAACGGCATCCGCTGCTTCACCGAACGACCGGCCGGTGTTGGTCGGCCCGCGACAGGATCGACGACAACGCAAACCAGGGACGGCATCCGGAATGGACGGTTCAACATGATTCGCGCGATCCTCACCGACATCGAAGGCACCACGAGTTCGATCGCATTCGTGCACGAGGTGCTGTTCCCGTATGCGTCGCGCACACTGGCGGACTTCGTACGCCACAACGTCGGCGACGCGGCGGTGCGGCACTGGCTCGACAAGGCGGCGATCGACATCGGCGGTGTCGTCGACGACGACTGCATCGTCGAGATGCTGCTCGGCTGGATCCGCGAGGACCGCAAGCATCCCGCCCTGAAAGGCCTGCAAGGCATGCTGTGGAAGGACGGGTACGAGCGCGGCGACTACCGCGGCCACGTCTATCCCGATGCAGCCGCAGCGCTGCGCGACTGGCACGCGGCGGGCATACCGCTGCACGTCTATTCGTCGGGTTCGGTGGACGCGCAGAAGCTGCTGTTCGCGCACAGCGACGCGGGCGATCTGTCCGGATTGTTCGCCGGCCATTTCGACACCGCCGTCGGCAACAAGCGCGAGGTCGGCAGCTACCTGCGCATCGCGCAGGAACTCGGGCTCCCGCCCAGCGACATCCTGTTCCTGTCCGACGTGGTCGAGGAACTCGATGCCGCGCATCTGGCGGGCTTGCGCACGACCTTGCTCGACCGCCCCGAGGACTATCCGGTTCCGCGCGACGATGCGGCATCGCATGGCCATGATCGGGTCGCGTCGTTCGCCGGGATCGACATCCACGAAGCCGCCTGACCTCGATGAGTCCACGCGCACGCCTGATCCTGCTGCCGATCGCACTTTGCGCCGCCTTCGCGCTGGGGCGATACAGCCTGCATCGCGAAGTGGCGCAGCCAACCCAGACAGCCAAGACGCCTGTCGCCACGAAAGCGCCCCGCGACGCGAAGTCGCCGCTGCCTGCGGATTCCGATCGTGGGTCGTTGTTCCAGCGGCTCGGCATCCTCCCATCGGAGGCAACGGACGCGTCGGACGACACCGACGACGCGGCCGAAATCGATCCGGTCGCGAGCTACGAAGACCTGATGTATGCGCAGCCCGACCTGCTCGATGCCGGCCTCAAGCGCCTGCGTCCGCAGACGCCGGGCAAGGTCGACCTGTACGCACTCGGCTTCGCTGGCGATGCCGAAGAGAACGTGTTCCGCAACGAGGTCGATTTCCTGCCGAAGCTGCTGGCGCAGCGCTTCGGCGCGGCCGACCGCACGCTGCAGCTGATCAACTCGCCGCAGACGTTCGAGAAGACGCCGCTCGCGACGCGCAGCAATCTGTACGACGCACTATCCGGGATCGCAGCGACGATGGACCCCGACGAGGACATCCTGCTGCTGTTCCTGACCAGCCACGGCAGCCGCGACCATGAGTTGTATGTCGCAATGGGCGCGATGCCGCTCGACCAGCTCACTCCGAAGGACGTCCGCGACGCGCTCGATGCGGCGCACATCCGCTGGCGGATCGTGGTGGTTTCGGCGTGCTACTCCGGCGGCTTCATTCCCGCGCTGCGCGAGCCGCATACGATGGTCATCACTGCCGCGCGCAGCGATCGCACCTCGTTCGGATGCGGTTCGGATTCGCAGATCACCTGGTTCGGCAAGGCTTTCCTGACCGAGGCGCTGAACCAGACCACCGACTTCCATGACGCCTACTTGCGCGCGCGCACGACCATCGCCGGCTGGGAAAAACGCGACAACGACACGCCATCCGAACCCCAATACTGGGCCGGAACCGAGATCCAGCAAAAACTGGACGCATGGCGCGCGACCCTGCCGCCTGCAGCCGCTGCCGCGTTCGCACCGTCATCCACCGCTTCCACGTCGCACCGCAGCGCGCGGTGATGCGACCCCGCTAGCTACGAACAATCCCTCCCATGGCCCGGCGTTACGGAACAGCCTGATCGGAAGGTCGGTCGGCATTCGGCCACGCGCTACTCCTTCACGACTCCCGGACCATGGCGCCCGCGCAGGACGCCGACTGCGTCGCCCAATCCAAGACCGCGCGCGCGCAGCAAGACTGTCAAGTGATAGACCAGGTCGGCCGCTTCGCCAAGCAGCGCCGCATCGTCCTGCACCACCGCCGCAAGTGCGGCCTCCACGCCTTCCTCGCCGACCTTTTGCGCAATGCGGCGGATGCCAGCCTCGAACAACTGCGTCGTATAGCTGCCTTGCGGGCGATCCTGCTCGCGTTTCGCGATCAATGCATCGAGTTCGGCAAGGAAATCGCCCGGCGCATCGGCGAAACAGCTCACGGTCCCGCGATGGCAGGTCGGTCCTTGCGGCCTTGCCTGCACGAGCAGACTGTCGTTGTCGCAATCGACAGCGATCGAGACCAGTTCCAGGGTGTTGCCGCTGGTTTCGCCCTTGGTCCACAGGCGCGCGCGGCTGCGGCTGTAGAAAGTCACGCGGGCGCTGGCGAGCGTCGCTTCCAATGCGGCACGATCCATGTAGCCGAGCATCAGCACGCGGTGCGTGGCCGCATCCTGCACGATCGCAGGCAGCAGACCGCCCTGCTTGTCCCAGTCGAGCGCACCGATCCTCTCGACGGTCATGCACGTAGCGGCTGGCTCATTCATGGTCTCTCACCTCGATGCCGCGCTCGCGCAGGATGCGCTTGAGTTCCGGAATCCGCACGCTGCCGTCGTGGAAGATGCTCGCCGCGAGCGCGCCGTCCACGTCCGCCTGCACGAACGCATCGACGAAGTGCGCGCTGCTGCCGGCTCCGCCGGAGGCGACCAGCGGCACATCGCACAGTTTGCGCGCCGCCGACAGTTGCGCGATGTCGTAACCCTCGCGCACGCCGTCGCTGCCCATGCAGTTCAGCACGATCTCACCTGCGCCCAGTCGCTGCACCTCGACGATCCAGTCCAGCGTGCGCAAGGGCAACGCCCGCGTCGCATCGGCATCGCCGGTGTCGCGGCGCACCCGCCATTCGCCATCCGGATCGCGCAGCGAATCGATCCCGACGACCACGCACTGGCTGCCGAACGCATCGGCGAGTTCGGCGATCAATCCGGGACGGCGCAACGCGGGCGAATTCACCGAGATCTTGTCGGCTCCCGCATGCAGGATCGCGCGCGCGTCCGCCACGCTGCGGATGCCGCCGGCCACGCAGAACGGGATGTCGATGATCCGGGCGACGCGTTCCACCCAGCCGCGGTCGACCGTGCGTCCCTCGGGACTCGCGGTGATGTCGTAGAACACCAACTCGTCGGCGCCGTCGTCGCGATAGCGCAGCGCGAGTTCCTCGATGCCTCCCATCACGACGTGGTCGCGGAAGCGCACGCCCTTGACGACCTGCCCGTCGCGCACGTCGAGACAGGGAATGATGCGCCGGCTCAGCATGCCAATGCCTCCGCAAGATCCAGCCTGCCTTCGAGCAAGGCGCGTCCGAGGACGACGCCCGCACAACCTGCAGCACGCGACGCACGCACGTCGGCAAGATCGCGCACGCCGCCGGAAGCCTGTACGGCGACACCTGGCGCGAGCGCATGCAGTTGCTGGTACAGCCCGCAATTCGGGCCCGCCAGCATGCCGTCGCGCGCGATGTCGGTGCACAACAGATGGCGCAAGCCGGATGCGACGTATTGGATGAGGATGGCTTCGAGATCGGCGCCGGATCCGCCAGCGTCCAGTTCGGTCCAACCATGCACCGGCAACCGCCAGCGCCCATCGGCATCGGCGCGCGTATCGAGCGCAACGACGATGCGCGCGCTGCCATGTTGCGCGACCCAGTCGGACACCGTGTCCGGCGCGCGCACGGCGAGCGATCCGATTACCACGCGATCGGCACCGGCATCGAGCAGGGCTTGCACGTCGGCCGCGCAGCGCACGCCGCCTCCGGTCTGCACGCGCAGTGGCGTCGTCGACTTGATCCACGCCAGCAGCGGCGCCAGCGTGTAACCGCCTGCGCGCGCGGCGTCGAGGTCGACCAGGTGCAGCCACGCTGCACCAGCCTGCGCATAGGTTTCGGCGAGCGCGCGCGGATCGTCGCCATAGCGCGTTTCCTGCGCATAGTCGCCCTGCCGCAGGCGCACCACCCGGCCGTCGCGTACGTCGATCGCCGGATACGCGGTGAAATCGTTGCTGATGGAGTCGGCGCTCATGCAAGTCCCAGGAAGTTCGCGAGCAGCCTCAGTCCGATCGGCCCGGAACGTTCCGGATGGAACTGCGCTCCGGCGACATGCCCGGCCTGCACGACAGCGGCGAAACGCGCGCCGTGTTCGCTGGATGCGATCGTGTTGTCGTCCTCGTCGGCCGCGTAACCGTGAACGAAATACGCCTGAGCGCCATCGGCGATGCCGTCGAGCAGCGGCGATGCGCCACGCCGGCCCGAGTCGCGTATGCGCAAGCGATTCCATCCCATGTGCGGAATCCGTATCCCGGCCATAGCGCGCATGCGCCGCACACGTCCCGGCAACAGGCCAAGGCACTCCACGCCGCCTTCTTCCGAGGATGCATGCAGCAACTGCATGCCGAGGCAGATGCCGAGCAGTGGCCGATCCAATGCGCGCAAGGTCGCAACGAGGTCGAGGTCGCGCAGGCGCTGCATCGCCGCCGTCGCCGCGCCGACGCCGGGCAGGATCACCCGATCCGCGCGACGGATGGTGTCGCCGTCGCCGCTCAGTTCGGCGTCCACGCCGAGCCGCTGCAGCGCGTAGCGCACCGAACCGATGTTCGCGCCGCCGGAATCCACCAGCACGATGCGCATCACGCCGAGCCTTCCATCAGAGCACACCTTTGGTGCTGGCGAGCGCGTTGCCATCGCGACGCATCGCCATGCGCAGAGCGCGCGCAACAGCCTTGAAGCAGGCTTCGACCATGTGGTGGGTGTTTTCGCCGCGCACTCGCAGATGCAGATTGATGCCGCCGGCATCGCACAGCGAACGAAAGAAATGCGGCACGAGTTCGGTCGCGAGGCCACCGACTTCGCCGCGCGGAAACGCGCCATCGAAGACGAAATAAGCGCGACCCGACAAGTCGAGCGCAGCTTCGGCCAGCGATTCGTCCATCGGCAATACGACGACCGCGCGCAGCCCATCGCCTTCGGGTTCGACGGTCCGTTCCGGCGCGGAGCCGTAACGCGCGATCCCGCGCTTGTCGCCGAGCGCCTCCCGCAACGCCGCGCCGATCGCGAGCGCGCAGTCCTCGACGGTATGGTGCTCGTCGACCTGCAGGTCGCCGGCGCATTGCACCGTCAACGCAAAGCCGCCGTGCTTGCCTAGCTGTTCGAGCATGTGGTCGAAGAACGCATGCCCGGTCGCGATCGACGGTTCAGCGGCGCGATCGAGGTCCACCGTCACCTGCACCCGCGTTTCGCGCGTCGTCCGTTCGACCTGCCCGCGGCGCCCGTGATTGCACAGCGCATCGGCGATCGCGTTCCAGCCATCACCATCCGGCGCGTGCGCGCCTGGCGAAAGCAGGAACCCGCGCACGCCAAGATTGCGTGCGAACTCCAGGTCCGTTTCGCGGTCGCCGACCATTGCGCTGCGCGTCAGGTCGATGCTGCGGTCGCGCAGGTAGTGCAGCGCCATGCCGATGCCTGGCTTGCGCGTCGGCACGCCGTCCTGCATCCGGTTTTCGTGGGGAAAGCTCGGATCGATCAGCACTTCGCGGAAGACGATGCCTTGCGTAGCGAGGATGTGCATCAGCAGGTCGTGCGGCCCATCGAAATCCGCCTGCGGAAAACTTCCTGTACCCAATCCGTCCTGGTTGCTCACCATCACGAACTCGTAGCCGGCATCGCGCAGGCGAAGCAATGCGGGTATCACGCCATCCAGCAGGCGGAGTTTCGCGTATGCGTCGATCTGGAAATCCGCCGGTTCCCGGATCAGGGTGCCGTCGCGATCGACGAACAGGATCTTGCGACCGCTCATGCCGCGCACTCCACCGCTTGGGCAAGGACGGCGATCAGCATCGCGTTCTCGTCGGGGCTGCCGATAGTGATCCGCAGCGCGTCGTCCAGTCCCGGATAACGCCGCACGTCGCGCACCACGATTCCGCGTGCGAGCAGTTGCCGGTAGCGCGCGTCCGCATCGTCGAAGCGAACTGCGAGGAAATTCGCCTGCGACGGCAGCACTTCGCGCACACCGGCAATGCGGATCAAGCGTTCGCGCAGGACATCGCGTTCGCTGCGCACCAGCGCAATGCGTTCGCGCGTCTGCCGCAATGCGGATGGAGACAGCGCAGCTTCGGCGGCTTCGACGCTTGGCGTCGGCAACGGGTACGGCGGCATGATCCGGCGCAGCAGACCCACGATGTCCGTGGCGGCGATCAGACTTCCGATCCGCGCGCCGGCAAGCGCATGCGCTTTCGACAATGTCCGCAGCACGACGAGATTGCCATGCGACGCCACCGCTGTCGCGAGGCTGTCGCCAGCCGCGTATTCGATATACGCCTCGTCCACCACGACCAGCGCGCGTCCGTGCAGGGCATCCGCCAGTGCGAGGATCGCGGCACGCGACGGCAGGTCGCCGCTCGGATTGTTCGGTGCGCAGACGAACACCAGTTTCACCGATACATCCACCGCAGCGAGCACCGCATCGAAGTCCGGCATGAACCCCGCTTCGCGCGCCAGCGGCAGGATGCGTACCGCAGCGCCCTGCACCGCCGCGCACACCGCATACATGCCGAACGTCGGCGGCTGGATCAGGATCGCGTCCTCGCCGGCGCGGCAGAACGCGCGCACCAGCAGGTCGATCGCTTCGTCGCTGCCGCGTCCGATCAGCAATTGCGTCGCATCCACACCGTAAAGCGCGGCGAGCTGCGCGCGCAGGCGTACCGGCTGCGGATCTGGATAACGGTTGAGCGCAGAATCGCCTTGCGGCCACGGCGATTCGTTCGCATTGAGCCAGACCCTGCCATCGCTGGCTTCCATGCGCGCCGACGAATAGCCGGCCAACGCGAGCAGGTCGGGACGTGCGAGATCGAGCGCGCTCATGCGGCCGCTCCGCGTTGCGCGAGCCTCACCCGCACGGCCTGCGCATGCGCACGCAGGCCTTCTGCTTCGGCCATCACGATCGCATCGCGACCGATGCTTGCGAGTCCGTCGCGGCTGAGTTCCTGCACGGTGATCGCACGCTGGAAACTTGCGACGGACACGCCGCTGTACGCACGCGCCCAGCCGTCGGTCGGCAGCACGTGGTTGGTGCCGCTGCAATAATCGCCGACCGATTCCGGCGACCATGCGCCGAGGAACACCGATCCTGCGGCGCGCACCTGCGTGAGCAAGCCGCGCGGATCGGAAACCTGCAGGATCAGGTGTTCTGGCGCATAGCGGTTGGAGAGTCCGATCGCGGCGTCCAGCCCGTCGACCACGATGAGGCGGCTGCATGCCAATGCCTGCGCAGCGATCGCGCGACGCGGCAACGATGCGAGCTGGAGTTCGATCGCCACGCAGACCGATTCCGCCAGTACCGCGCTGTCGGTGATCAGCAGCACCTGCGAATCCGGACCGTGTTCGGCCTGTGCGAGCAGATCGGCCGCGACGAACGCGGGATTCGCGGCCGCATCGGCGATCACCAGGACTTCCGATGGTCCCGCCGGCATGTCGATCGCAACACCGTCCGGCATCGCGGCGACCTGACGCTTGGCTTCGGTGACCCAGGCATTGCCGGGGCCGAACAACTTGTCGCAACGCGGAATGCTCTCCGTGCCGAACGCCATTGCCGCGATTGCCTGTGCGCCACCGACAGTGAAGACGCGCGCGATTCCGCACATCCTTGCCGCCGCGAGCACGACCGGGTCGGGACTGCCGTCGCCACGTGGCGGCGTGCACAGCACGACTTCGCGGCAACCGGCGATGCGTGCGGGTGCGCCGAGCATCAACACCGTGGAGAACAATGGCGCCGAGCCGGCCGGTATGTACAGGCCGACCCGGTCCAGCGGACGCAGGATGCGTTCGCAGCGCACGCCAGGCGCGGTGTCGATCGCATAGGCATTCGGCGCGCCGGCGGCATGGAATGCCTCGATTCGCGCCATCGCGTTGCGCATCGCCACGTGCAACGCGGAATCGAGCGCGCGTTCCGCGGCTTCCAGCGTCGATGCATCCACTTCCAGCGCAGCGAGCTCGACGCCGTCGTAGCGACGCGTCAACGAGCGGAGCGCGGCATCGCCACCGGCGCGCACCTGCTCGATGATGCGTGCGACTGCATCGGTCTGCTGCAGCGGTCGCGCGGGTCGCGCCAGCAACGCTTCGCGCTCCGTGGTGCCGATCTCCGACCAGAGGCTGATCGCCGGCCGCGTCGATGTCGCGATGGAGATCGATGCGTTCATGCGAGCATCTGCTCCACCGGAAGCACCAGCAACCCGCGCGCGCCGGCCTTCTTCATGTCTTCCAGTCGCTGCCAGGTGACGGCGCTGCGGCACACCGTCTGCACGGACACGTCGTCTGCGCGGCCTTCGATCGAGGTCAGCGTCGGTGCATCGGCATCGCCGAGAAGGCGAAGCAGTGCAGGCAACGCGATGCGCGGGGCCTGCATCATCACCAGCTTGCTGTCGCGCACCGACAGCACGCCGTCGAGCCGCCTCAGCAGCAATGCGGCGAGCTCGGCGCGCTCATCGGTGAACGGCTGCGCCGGTCCGGCGAGCACGGCCTGCGTCTCAAGCACGGTTTCGACTTCGCGCAACTGGTTCGCCACCAGCGTCGCTCCGCTCGAAACGAGATCGCAGATCGCATCCGCCTTGCCCAGCCGCGGCGCGATTTCGACCGAACCCGAGAGCATCACCACGTCCGCATCGATCGCGTGCGCGGCCAGCCATTGCGCAAGCAGGCGCGGGTAACTGGTGGCGATGCGCTTGCCTGCAAGATCGGCGGTGCCGCGCCACGGATTCTCCTGCGGCGCCGCGATCGCGAGCCGGCAGCCGCCGAAACCGAGCGCGCGCAGTTCGGCGAATGCAGCGGGCGATCCGGCGCCGGAACGCTCGAGCGCCTGCTCCTGCAGCACGTTGCGACCGACCACGCCGAGGTCGCAGACTCCTTCGGCGATCAAGCCGGGGATGTCGTCGTCGCGCACCAGCAACAAGTCGATCGGCAGCGATTCGCCGTAGCAGAACAGGCGATCGCGGCTTTCGCGAAAGCTCAGCCCGGCGCGCGCAAGCAGGTCGCGTGCGGGGTCGGACAGGCGCCCTGACTTCTGGATGGCGATGCGTAAACGGTCACGCGATTTCATGGCGACTCCGGGCAATGATGGAACGACAGCGCCTGCATGGCGCCTTGCAGCCAAAACCGGCTGGATCAATGGATTGCGTCTGGATGGCCGAGCCGCGACGCGGCCAGCCGGTAACCGCCGGCGCCGCGCTCCAGCGAACGCGCGACCCGCCCGATGGTGGTGACGCTGACCGCGGTGCGGTCGTGGATCTCGCGGTACGGGACGCCAGCGAGCAGCAACGGCACGATGCGCCAGCGGTCGGCCAGCGCTTCGAGTTCGGCCGGCGTGCACAGGTCTTCGAGGAACAGCCGCATTTCGGCCGCATCGCGCAGGCTGCACAGCGCTTCGCCGAGTTGGCGCAACGCCGAGCTTTCTTTCGCACGGGTGACTGGCAGAGAGCGACGTTTCATGGGCGTCCTGCGATGCTCCAATGTATTAATGCGCTATTACATTGACATGCAGTTGAACGCCGGTCAAGGCCAGGCCTTGCCCGAGAACCGGGCTCGTTCAGGCGGATATCCTGCAAGCGACTGGCAGCGGCGCGCTACGCCCTGCCGCTCAGCCGTCCCGCGGAGTTCCTCTGCCGATGGGAGAGGAACTTGCAAGCCTCGTCAGGAAACGACCGTGCGCGCCGCGTCGAGCAATGCGTCTTCCTCGACCAGCCGCACAGCGATCGCCACATCGCCATCCATCGCGCGGTCGCGTGCCATGAACGGGATGTTCTTGCGCAACACGCGCCATGCCGCTTCGACCGCCCTGCCCGGCGTGAACGCCGGCGCGGTTGCAAGTTCCAAGCGCAAGGCTTCGACCTCGGCAAGGAAGGCCGCGCGATCCGGATGATCCGGCAGCGATCCGCCAAGCACCTTGGCAGCGAACTGCCCGGCATCGCTGCGCGCGGCCAGCGCCTGCGCCGCGTGGATCATGTCCTGGCGGAAGTCCAGCGCCTGCGCGGCCGTGTAGAGCTCCAGGCCGAGCACGCGCGCGAGGTCGTCGGTCATGTCGAGCACGTGGCGCGCTTCGTTCGCGCCCATCGAGACGTGGTCCTCGGCGTTGGCCGAGGTCGGGATCGAATACACCGACGCCGGATGCGCACGGCTGGCGAGGTCGTTGACGATCGCCGCTGCGGTGTACTGCACGATCATGAAGCCCGACTCGGTCGAATCCTCGTTGCCGATCAGGAATCCCGGCAGGCCGTCGTTCGTGGCGGGATCGACCAGCTTGTTCAGGCGCCGCTCTGAGATCGACGCGAGCACCGGGATCGCCGCCTTGACGTAACTCATCGCGAGCGCGAGCGGCATGCCATGAAAGTGGCCGGCGGAAATCACCTGTTCCTCGACGAAGCGCACGCCTTGCATGTCCGGGAACACCAGCGGGTTGTCGGTGACCGCGTTGAGTTCGATGTCGAGCACGCGCGCTGCCTGCGCGACCGCGTCGCGCACCGCGCCATGCACCTGCGGCACGCATCGCAACGAATAGCTGTCCTGCGGCTGGTGCTTCTTGCCGCCGCGGAATGGGCGGAAACGCTGGTAGAACTTCTCGCGACCGTGGCGCTGGTCCAGCGGCACCCAGCTCCACTGGATGTCGAACCGGAGCGCCTGCGACTCCGCAGTGTCCCAGCTGTGCGGCTGCCAAGAGGCGAAACGCGGCACCAGGTGGTAAGGAATATCGGCGAGCGTCGAGCCATCGAGCAACGCGCGCAGGCGCGCGGCGACATGCACCTGTCCCGGATGCGGACGCAACGCGTGCACCGCTTCGTCGAACGCATGCACGCGCCCGGCGAAGGCGTCGATGGTCATCGCCGCGGCGAGATCGGCGGTATCGAGCAGCCGCTCCAGCCGGTCGACAGCGAGCACGCCGCAGGCCAGCATCTGCGCAGTGCCATTGTTGAGGGCGAGTCCTTCCTTGTACGACAGCCGCACGCGTTCGAGGCCCGCGCGCTCCAGCGCCTCGGCGCCCGGCATGCGCAGTCCGTCGAGGAACGCTTCGCCGCCGCCCAGCAGCACGATCGCGAGATGCGACAACGGCGCGAGATCGCCGCTCGCGCCGACCGAACCCATCTTGGGAACCACCGGGACGATTCCCGCATTGAGCAGGTTCGCCAGCGCCTGCAGCGTCTCCACCCGGATCCCGGAATGGCCGCGCATCAGCGTATTGATCCGGATCGCGAGCATCGCACGCACGATGTCCTGCGCCAGCGGTTCGCCGACGCAGACCGCGTGGGTGATGATCAGGTTGCGCTGCAACTCTTCGTGCAGGCTGACTTCGCCGGTCGGTACGGCGCCGGGCAACTTGTCGCGCAGTCGATGCGCACCGAGCAGGCGGTCGGCGTTGCTGCCGAAGCCTGTGTTGACGCCGTAGATCGGCTCCTCGTGGCGCACCTGTTCGGCGAGGAAGTCAGCCGCACGCTTCACGGCATGCAGCTGTTGCGCATCGAGTTCGACCTTCGCGCCACGACTGACGTCGACGAGCTGCGCACGCGTCAGCGACGTACCGTTCAATTTCACCATGCTGGTCATGCGTTCGCTCCTCGTTCCTGCATCGCGCGCGATTGTTCGATCTCGACCCGCAATGCGCCGGCGAGTCCGGCGCGAGCGACCTCGAACTGTTCGCCGCGGCGCATGTCTTTCACGGTCACGACACCACGGACGGCTTCGTCGTCGCCCACCAGCACCACGAAGCGGATGCCTGCGCGGTCGGCGTACTGCATCTGCCGCGCGAGCTTGCGCGACTCGAGCTGCATTTCGGTGTTGATGCCGCCCGCACGCAGCTCGCGCGCGATCTGCAATCCATCGTGCAGGCGCGCCGCGTCGAGCAGGCCGACCAGCGCCTGCACCGAACTCTCGGCCTTGTCGATCAGGCCCGCTTCCTGCAGCTGCCAGAACAGGCGGGTGACGCCGATCGAGATGCCGACGCCCGGCAGTTTCGACTTCGTGTAGTTGCCCGCGAGGTCGTCGTAGCGTCCGCCCGAGCAGATCGAGCCGATCTGCGGATGGTCGTTGAGCGTGGTTTCGAACACGGTCCCGGTGTAGTAATCCAGCCCGCGCGCGATCGACAGGTTGATCGCGTAGCCCGCTTCCGGCACGCCGAGGCCGCGCACGAGTTCGAGCACGTCGCGCAGTTCCGAGACGCCGGTGTTGAAGGTCTCACTCCCGTTGCCGAGCGCGGCGAGCTTGTCCAGCGCATCCTGGTGGCCGTGCGAGCGGATGCGGACGAACGCGAGGATGCGGTCCGCGACCTCGGTCGAAAGCCCGTAGCCTTCGCCGGTCAGCGATGCGCGCACGTGTTCGATGCCGCGCTTGTCGAGCTTGTCGACCTCGCGCAGCACGCCGGCCTGCTGTCCGGCATCCGCGACGCCGAGCCCTTCGAGGAAGCCGCGCATGAGCTTGCGGTTGTTGATCTGGATCGTGAACGGGCCGATCCCGAGCTCGGTGAACACGGCATGGATCACCGCAGGCAGTTCTGCATCGAAACGGATCGACAGGCTGTCCTTGCCGATCACGTCGATGTCGGCCTGGTAGAACTCGCGGAAGCGTCCACGCTGCGCGCGCTCGCCGCGATACACGCGCTGTATCTGGTAGCGGCGGAACGGGAACGCGAGGTCGTGTTCGTGTTCGGCGACGTAGCGTGCGAGCGGCACCGTCAGGTCGAAGCGCAGTGCGAGTTCGGGCACTCCCTCGCCAGCCACGCTGTCGGAGGACTTGGCCAGCGCGCCGGTGGACTGCACGAAATAGACCTGGCGTTCGGTTTCGCCGCCGGTCTTGGTCAGCAGCATTTCCGACAGCTCGATCGCCGGCGTCTCCACCGGCAGGAAGCCGAAACGCTCGTAATTGCGGCGGATCGCGTCGAGCACGCGCTGGAACGCGATCTGCTCGCGCGGCAACAGCTCCATCACGCCGGGCATGGTGCGGGGCTTGATCAAGGAAAAACTCCTGTAGATGAAGGCCGGATTCTACCGATTCCGGCCGCGCCGGGCCTCAATCTGCGGTTCGCCCTTGCCTGTCCGCGCCGCGACCACTAGAATGCACGGCTCAGTCGGGGTGTAGCTCAGTCTGGTAGAGCGCTACGTTCGGGACGTAGAGGTCGCAGGTTCGAATCCTGTCTCCCCGACCAATGAAACCGATGTTCCCGAGAGCCGGCCTC
>JBBQHA010000018.1:0-35784 GCA_038323475.1 Lysobacterales bacterium | reverse complement strand
CGAACCCGGCCTGCAGCAGCCGAGCGGCGGTGTGCAGCATGTAGCCCGACTCGGCGCTGCCTTCCCACCCGTGCAGCAGCAGCACCAGACCGCGCGGCGTGCGCGGGAGGGTCGAGTGGAAACCCTGCAGGCGCACGCCATCGCCCGCATCGAGCAGCATTTCTGTGGTCTGCGCGCCGAGCCGCACCAACGCGCGTGCGCCACGTCGCCGGCGCAGCGGGCTCGACGACAGCACCGACTGCACGTGCGGTCCGCGCAGCCAGGTCGGCGGAGCGTAGTCGCGCACGTCGATCACGACGTGAGCGCCGCGCCGATCCGGTCCCGCGCGAGCGCGGCCATGCCGCGGCGGCCACCCGCGACCGGCGCCACCGGTTCGAGGAAATGCACTTCGGCGGTGCGCGGCCGGTCGCCGAGCAGGCGCAGGAAATTCGCGAGGAAATTTTCGCCCGCCGCGAACGCGACCAGCGCCTGCGCATCGCCGTTCTCGCCGAACCGCAGCGCGACCGGCTGCACCGGCACCTCGGCGTCCAGCGCCGTCTGCAGGATGCGCGCGTGGAAGACGCGCAGGGTGCGGCCGTCGCCGGTGCCGCCTTCGGGAAACACGCCGATCGGAAGCCCGGCTCGCATCCGCGCGACCATCTGCTCCATCACGTCGCGCAGCGAATGGTCGCTGCCGCGGCGGTGGTAAATGGTGCCGGCGCGGCTGGCGAGCCAGCCGATCAGCGGCCAGCGGCTGATCTCGTCCTTGGCGACAAAACCGACCGCATGCTGGCTGTGCATCAGGGTGATGTCGATCCAGCTGACATGGTTGGCGACGAACAGTGCGCCGCCCGGCAACGGGGTTCCAACGCGGCGCAGGCGGAATCCGAACACGCGCAGCAATCCGGCCGACCAGGCCCGGATCGCGCGATGGTCGACGCGTTCGCCGCTGCCCAGGCGCAGGCGCGCTACCGGCAGGGCGATCAGGACCAGGGTGAGCGGCAGCGGCACCGCGATATGCAGCAGCAGCAATGGCGTGCGCAGCAGGTAGCGCAAAGGCCGGAGCCGGTCGCTACGCGCGGCGGGAGGATCGATGGCGCGTTGGTCGAGCGAGGGCATCGCAGGGATTCTGCACGACACGTCTAGAGCCTGCACTCCGCTGCAGGCTCCGTCAGCCGCCTGCTCCGCCGGAGGAAGGCACGGGCGCGCGCTCAACGCGGACCATGCAGGCCGAACCGTTCAAGCCGCATGGATCACGAGGTGCGGAACAGGCTCGGCCGCCACGCATCGTTCACGTAGGTGCGATCGCTCGCATAGCCGCTGCTGTTGCCATAGCCGGTGCCGTAATCGCGCCCGCGGCGACGGTGCATGCGGTCCTGCAGTTCCTCGCGACGGCTGTCCAGCCATCCCGCACGACCGACGGTCGCCGGATCCAGGCCGCGGCGGGCGGCTTCGTCGGCGCGGTAGCCGCAGAATTCGGCGTACGCGCTGAGTTCGTTGGTCAGGTCGCGCGCGCACAGCTCGATCATGATCGCGTCGTCGAGATAGCCGAGCACCGGCGTCGAATCCGGGATGATGTCGTTGGGGTTGGAGAAATACTCCAGTGCCGTGAGCACGCGCTGGACGTCTTCGGCGCCCATCGCCCAGCCTTCGTCGCGCACCATCGCGATCATCTGGTCGAGCAGGGCCAGTCGCTGCTGCACGAACGGCGGCACGATGGCCTTGTGGGCCTCCTCGAGCAAGCGCGTGGCCGCCGCGGTGACGTCGGCAACCGATGCCGTCGACGTGCCCTGGCGTGACGCCTTCATCGCGGCGCTGAAAGTTTCGATGTCCTGGTCGGACAGTTCGAGATTGATCGAAATCGGCATGGCAGTCAGCGCGCTGGAAGGAAAGGGCAGACTAGGCCGAGACGAGGCGGAGGTCAATTGATGGAATGGGGAGCAAGGGCGGGAACGTGAGCGGTAGAGGCCAGTGCACACGTCCGCTGCAGCAACGTGCGATTTCCGGGCGAGCCCGATACTCCGGCTCGCTTCTTGCAAACGTCTGTCCCGTTCCCCGCTCCCCGTTCCCCGATTTCAAAGAATCGGCGCCAGCCCCGCGCCGAAAGCGGTCAGCACGCGGGTGGCGAAGGCCTTGAACGAAATCTCGACTTCCGGAAAGTCGCCGACCGGGGTCCAGCAGTCGTGGAAGTGCGGATCCTTGGGTGGCACCGGCTCGCAACCGGGATTGAGCTCGTAGCTCGTGGCGTAGCGGAACGGCCACAGGTCGAACAGCGGCAGGTTCTCGAACAGCTCGTCGATGCGGCCGTTGAGGTGCGAGACCGGCGAACGCGGGCGGCGCGCGACCAGCCACGAATTCACCGGCGCGGCCTCGCGCTCGATGCCGGCCTGCAGGCGCTGCGCCATCACCGCGTCGTGGAACACCAGCACGCCCTCGGTGTTGTAGTGGTCCGAACGCGGATCGAAATTGTGCGAGCCGATGATCCCGATGTCACCGTCGATCACCATCGACTTCGCATGCAGGCTGATGCGCAGGCCAGCGCTGCGCAACGCGGCTGGCCTGGAGCCGCTGCCCAGGCCGGGGAAGCGGACGGATTCGCTGGGCACGCGGATCCGGTCCGCGCGGTCATTGCCGCGCGCTTCCGGCAGCGCAGCGGACGCAGCGGCCTGCGCATCGACGCCGCCCTTGGCATCCAGCGCGCCGGTCGCGGCAAGATTGATCGGCACATCCAGCGGATAGGGCTTGAGTTCGAAGATGTGGAAACCCAGCTCGCGCAGGTAGCGCCGCTTGTACTTGTACGACAACGCATAGGCCGGGAGCGCGTCGGTCGAGGCCAGGCTGTTCGTCGAGACGGTCACCAGCGGCGGATTGGCGCCCTCGTGCATGTCGCGGAACATCTTCCGCGCGCCCTTGCTCAGCACCAGGTAAGGCGTCTGCAGCAGGACCGACGTGTGCGCGCCCTCGATCACTTCGCGCAGGACATTGGTGCTGGTGCCGCTGTCATCGGCAGGCATGTGATCGTGCTTGCGCGGCCCGTCGGCGATGTAATCCGCCTCGTCCACCGGCCGCGCGTCGTCCACCAGCCGCGCCGCGATGTCGGCCTGGTCCGATGCGGCCTCCGCCAATGCGAGCACGCGCGGCGTGCGGTGTTCCTGCTCCAGCGGCTTGCGCGGCGGCGGACCCTGGCTGGCGATCAGCACGCCGGCGACATCCTTCAGCCGCGCGATCGGCACGCTGCGCTCGTTGTCCCAGAACAGGTCGAACTGGCGCTCCATCTCGGCCACTTCGGGTCCGGCGAGGATGACGTCGCGGTCGAGGAAATCGAAACCGGGATTCCAGTCGAAATAGCGGTCGTCGATATTCCGCCCGCCGGTGAATCCGACCTGCCCGTCCACCACCAGCACCTTGTTGTGCATGCGCTGGTTGAACTTGCGGAAGCAGCACAGGATCGCCCCGACGAATTGCACCGCGGACGTGCGGGCATAGCCGAAGGTCGGGTTGTACAGGCGCATCTGGAAGTTCGCATGCGCAGCCGACAGGTTGGCCAGCAGCGCCAGGTCGGTCGGTCCGTAGAACTGGTCGGCGAGCAGGCGCACCTTCACCCCGCGCCGCGCTGCCTTGACCAGTTCGTTGAAGAACAGGAAACCGGTGTCGTCCTGGCCGTAGATGAAGGTCTGCACGTCGATCGTGCGGCGTGCGCTGCGGATCAGGTTGATCCGGCCCAGCAGCGAATCCTGGCCGGACTCGACGATCTGCACGTAGTTGACCGGCTTGCCGGGGCTCGATTCGGACAGCGCGCGATCGCCCAGCGCATGCAGCGGCGAAGTTTCCGCGCAAGCGTCCTCGCGGTCGCAGTCCAGCGCGGTCGGGCGCGCGACGGCGGCGAGCGCCTCGGCGTGGTCGAGGTCCTTGCGGTGCAATCCCGCGCAGCCGGCGAGCAATCCCACGCACAGCAACAACAGCGCCGGGCGCGTGTTCACCAGCGCAGCCCTGGGACGCAAGGGACCGGTTGCGCGAATGCCATTGCCGGAAGCGCAATCCATGCGCGAAACCGTTCCTTCACTACGGCATCCAGAACGCCGCCAGCTTCGCCACGCCCGGTTCCAGCGCGGCATCCGCGGGCAGCGTCAGCACCGCGATGCCGGACGTGTGCATGCCGCGGAAATCACCCGACTGGCCGGTGCTCATCAACGCCGCCAGCAGTTCGAAGCCCGGATTGTGGCCGACCATCATCAGCCGCGAGACGTCGCGGTGCGCGTCGGCGATCGCGATCAGGTCGCCGGGCGTACCTTCGTAGATCCCGTCCGCCAGTTCGGTTTCGCCGTGGCCGATCGCGTCCTGCACCGAATCCAGGGTTTCACGCGCGCGCCGCGCGGGCGAGCACAGGACTCGGTCGGGTACGAATCCGCGTGTACGCAGCCAGATCCCGGCCTCTGTGGCCTCCGCCCGTCCGCGCGCCGACAGGGCGCGGTCGCAGTCGTCCTGACCGGGCAGCGCCGATTCGGCATGGGCATGTCGCAGCAATACCAGTTCTCGCATTTCAGCCCACCTTTTTCAGCCATTTGAACAGCGGCGCCCAATCGGCCTGGTGATTGCGCACCTGTTCGGAATGATAGTCATACAGGCCTTTTCCCAATCCGGCCAGCAGCACATAAGCCTGGGTATCGCGCAATTGCGCCACCACCGGGTACGGCCATGCCTTGAGCTGCGCCAGCGCATGCTGCGACGCATTCGTCCACGGTTTCATGCGGTTCGCGACAAGACCGACCTGGAGCTTGCCCTTGCGCACGCGCGGGTGCCGGGCGAGCGAATCCAGGAACGGCACCGTCGCCTCGATGTCGATCGTCGAAGGCAGCACCGGGACCACGACCGCGTCGGCTTCGTCGAGGAAACTCTTCAGATCGTCGCCCATCGCGCCGGCCGGCGCATCAATGATCACCCGCTGCGCGTCGTCCGGGACCTGGTCCCGCCAATCGCGGCGGGCACCGTCGACCGGCAGCACCGCGCTGTCCATGCCGGCGCGCTTGGCGCACCAGTGCATCGTGGAAGCCTGGCGGTCGGCATCGACCATGACCGTGCGCTTGCCGTTCACCGCGTCGTGCGCAGCCAGGTTCGTAGCGATCGTCGTCTTGCCGACGCCACCCTTGGAGCTGGCGACCAGGATCATCCGCATGGGTGGCCCTCCGCTGCGAGGGCTTCACTCTACCATCGGCCTGCCGGAGTGATGAAGGCCGGTTGCGAGCCACTGGCTCGCGGCCTGAAGAACGCACTGCGCAGCAGTCGTGCGACACCGTGCAAACGGGTCGACGTGGCGAAGCCGCCTTGCGACGTCCGGCCGAATGCACTTTGCGACGCACTGAAACTTCAGCGCGGCGGGCGCCAGTCCGCGGGCGGGTCAAGCGGGATGTGAGCTTCTGCGAGCAGGAAGTTCACGGCGTCCTGGTCACGGTGGATCGTGGGCTCTGCCAGGACGCGGTGGAGCTGCCGCGGCTCGTAGAGGGTGGGCCCGAAGAGGTGACGGAACCGCCGATCCTGCCAAAGCATGCGACGTTCGATACGGGTCGTCTCGGCCATTGCGGCAGGATCGGTTTCAACCGCTTTCAGGATCGACACGCCGATCCACTGGACCCAGGCGAGGTCCGCGCGGTCGCGCAGGATGCGGCCCAGGGCCAAGCAATCCGAGCGGCGCGAGGGAGGATCGGTTGGCGGTCGATCGCGGCAGGCGTCGAGCAACGCGGACGCTTGTTGGTCAGGACGTTTCGTCATCTGAGCCACGGGAAAGAAGGCCCTGACTTCTGCCACGACCGCTCGGGTATCGCGTGGTTTCCCGGAGTGACCGCTTCGGTTGGCTTGCCGGGAAACGGGATGCCGGGCAATGGCATCGGCGGCCCAGCGGACATCGTCGAACAAGTGCGCATCGAAATCGTGCCGCGTGCGCGCCGCCTGCAACAGGGCCTCCGGGTCGGCATCCGCATAAAAGACCGGAGCGAGGTTGGCGGGTTCGGCATTGGCCCAGCGATGGGCGGCATCGCGGCGGGACGGCGGATCGTCCGCGCGCGCGGCGATGATCGCGAGCAGCGAATTGGCCACCGGGTCCATCCCCGACTTGGTTTCTGCCGCCACCCGCCAGTCCACAATGGGCGACGCCGCGAAATCCGCGGCCTGCGGCTCCCAGCCAAGCAACCCGCTCCAATAATTGCGTTCCCCGCGCAGGACGCCAGCGGACAGGATCGCGGCCAGGGCCAGGCTGCGTGGCGAGCCTTCCGCAGCCAACCGCTCGGCGAGTAGCCGGTCGTCGCGGCCAGGGTCGATCACAGCGACATCGCGCGCTGGTGCTGCAGTCTGCTTTCCGGTGCCGGCCTGGGCTGCCACGGCGACGAGCAAGGCCATGCCGCAGGCCATGCCGAACCATGTCCCACCCCGGGCAATCGCACGAACCGCCATCGGCTACTCCATCCTTTGCCGCTGCCAAAGCTAGCACCTGGGACGGCTGTAGCGCAGGGCATGTACTGCGGGAGAACGACGCGCATCCCGCCTCCCGTTCGCGGAGCCTCGCGGCTTCGCCCGCCCCGCTCGTCCGCATCCGGGAAAATGGCGGGGACGCGGCCTCTGCTAAGGTGCGTCCTTTCCCCGCTCCAAAGCCCCATCCGAAATGCCCGAACTGCAAGACCTTGCCGCGCTGATCCGCGCGAACACGCCGCTGATCGTGATCGAGACGCCCGACGAAACGCGCGTCGTGGACCTGTTCCGGCTGCTGCTGGCGGATGTCTTCCGCGCCATGTACCGCTGGTCGATCACCGAGGGCATGCGCCGGGTCGACATGGACAAGGAGGATCCGCCGGAAGGCGCGGCCGACGCGACCAGCACGCTGCGCACGATCCAGCAATCGACCCAGCGCGCGATCTACCTGCTGCTCGATTTCCACCCCTACCTCGGTTACGCGGGCACCCAGCGCCAGCTGCGCGAGATCGTGCAGCGACGCAACTGCGAGGCGCACACGCTGGTGCTGGTCGGCACCAAGGTCGAGCTGCCGCCCGGACTGGACGAATTCGCAGTGCGCTTCGAGCTGCGCCTGCCCGACGCGAACGCGATGCTGAAGATGGTGCGCGAGGTCGCCCGCGACTACACCCGCGAGAACGGCGGACGCACGGTGACGTTCGACGCCGATGCGGTGCGCGCGATCGTGCGCAACCTGCAAGGCCTGAGCATGACCGAGGCGCAGCGCATCGCGCGCCAGCTGATCTTCGACGACGGCGCGCTCGACGCCAACGACCTGCCGCGCCTGGCGAAGCTGAAGTTCGAACTGCTCAATCGTTCCGGCCACCTGCATTTCGAGTACGACACCGCGCAGTTCGCCGATATCGCGGGCGCGCGCCGGCTCAAGCAATGGGTCGCGCAACGCCGCGAACTGTTCGTGATGGATGCTGCGTCCGCGAGCGCGAGCGCGGCCGATGGCTACGCGCTCGATCCGCCCAAGGGCATCCTGCTGCTCGGCGTGCAGGGTTGCGGCAAATCGCTCGCGGCCAAATCGATCGCCGGCGGTTTCGGAGTGCCGCTGGTGCGCCTGGATTTCGGGACCCTGTACGACAAGTTCCACGGCGAGACCGAGAAGAACCTGCGGATGGCGCTGGCGTCCGCCGAACAGATCGCACCGTGCGTGCTGTGGATGGACGAGATCGAGAAAGGCCTCGCGAGCGGTTCGTCCGATGCCGACGGCGGCGTGTCGCGGCGCGTGCTCGGCTACCTGCTTACCTGGATGGCCGAACGCAAGACCCGCGTCTTCCTGGTCGCGACCGCGAACCAGGTGCAGGACCTGCCCGCCGAGCTGCTGCGCAAGGGCCGCTTCGACGAGATCTTCTTCGTCGATCTGCCCGGCGCGGAAACCCGCGTCGAAGTGTTCCGCCTGCACATGGTCAAGCGCAAGGTGGACATGACCGCGCTCGACCTGCCCGCGCTCGCTGCCGCCTGCGATGGATTCTCCGGCGCCGAGATCGAGCAGGCGATCGTCTCCGCGCTGTACGCCGCCCGCGCGGCGCGCGGCCCGGTCACCCAGGACGACCTGCTGACCGAACTGCGCAACACGCGGCCACTGTCGGTGCTGATGTCGGAGAAGGTCGAAGGCCTGCGCGAGTGGGCCCGCGACCGGACCGTGCCGGCGGATTAACGCCCCTCTTGGAGAGCGCTTTCAGTCCCTCTCCCATCGGGAGAGGGGTTGAGGTGAGGGGCGGACCTGGGCGCATCCAGCCCTCACCCCCGCCCTCTCCCGAGGGGAGAGGGCGTCAAGCGGCCCGATCTAGTGTCTCGTCGGCACGTGTCCGGTCTGGATCAGCGAGCGCTCGTAGTCCTTGTCCGGCATCCAATCCGCCGGCGGATCCGTCGCGACGCCGCGCACGAACAGCATCGCCTGCATCGCGGGAAGTTCGTCGGCTTCCAGCATGGTGCGGAAGAATTCGGCGAAGGATGGCTCCGCCTTCGACTCATCGGCCGCCACAAGCGCCTGCCACCTGGATCGTGTCCATACGAACCGGCGATAGCGTTCGCGCCAGGATGCCCCGTCGGCATCTTCGGAGGTCAGCCTGACGAGCGTCGCCAGTGCGTACGTCTGCGCGAAATAGCTGCGATCTCGTTCCACGATCTGCCGATAGATCGCGATGCAGTCCGCGCGAAGCGATGCGTCCGCCGGCGGCAAGGCTTTTGGAAGGCACTGTGCCTGCGGGCTGAAGTACTGCATGGCCACCACGGAGGCGATCGAGATGGACGCCACTTCGTCGCGCGTGGCTGACATGCAGCGATCCGGATTCTGCTTGCACCATGGCTGGGACGGGTCCGCAGCCGGCGGGTTCCAACTGTCGAGCGCCGTGCGCAACAGGGCATACGTTGCGACCGCGTGCTCATGGTAGTCGATCGCGTGCGCGGCGCGTGCGAGTTCCGTGCGGGCGGTGGCGGCGTCGCCGCTGTCATGGGCCGCTCCGGAGAGGATCATGTGTGGGCGAAACCATTGTCGGGTTCGAGTTGCACCAGATGCCGGGCGGCTTCGAGGTGATTGCATTTCGTGGATAGGTAGTCGCAATCGATGGCGTCGATCCACGCACCCCATGCATCGTTCGCGCCGGCCGTACGCGCTGCTTCGAACCAGTGCTGCGCCTGTTCGTCGATGAAGGGCATCTGGCCCTTTGCGAGCCGGGGTTCGGACTTCGGGGCGATCAGCGTCGCGGTCAGCAGCGAACGCACATCGCCGCGTTTGGCAACCTCGCGCGCGTACGCACGCAGGCTGTCGTCCAGGGACGAAAAATACGCTTTCGCTTCCGCCGAGCACTCGCCGGCCGCGCCGGCTGCCGTTGCCGGCTCGCCCGGCTTCGCCTTCGCCCCGACTCCCTCGCATGCGCTGGCGTGGAGCGGGATGCACAGGATGAACAACGCGACCACGAAGATACGTCTTGCGGAGCGGCCCTGGGACTTCTTCATCCTGGTTCCCCGATGATCGAGTGCGCAGGATAGCAAGGGTGCGGATTGCTGAACTTCCGCCGGCAGATGAAAGGGCTCCCTCTCCCTTCAAGCTTTCAGCGCGCGAGGAACCATCCGGTGATCGCCAGCCGTTCCTCGCCCGCCCACGGCGACACCAGACTCACGAGGTGCAGTTGCGGCACGCGGAAGATCGACAGCGCATTCCAGCGCGGCATCAGGGTTTCGATCACGCTGCCGTCGGCGCCGACGAACTGCAGTTGACCGCCCCAGCCGGCCTTCCAGTGCGGCGTCAGGTTGATCACGTACGCGTAGCGCCGGCCTTCGCCGCTGTGTTTGTCGTCGTGCGGGGTGAGGAAATGGCCGGGCCGGTAGCGCGTGGCCTGCGCGTTGACTGCATTGATCGCGTCGTCGCCGGTGAGGTAGCGCGCGAATTCGATGAAGTCGGGGCTGTTGAGGAACTCCAGCACCCCGTGCAGCGGCAGGTCCGGATCCCAGCCTTCCTTGCGCGCGCGGCCGAGCATGTAGCTGTCGTAGACGAACTGGAACGAGGTGCGCGCATTGCGATATGCGGCGTCGAGCACCGCGCGGTACGCCGCATCGTCGAGCGCGTCCTCGCGCCCATGCGTGCGCGGCGCGCTGTCGCTGCGCTCGGCCAGGCGCCACGGCACCTCGCGCGCAAGGCAATCGCGCAGCGCCTCGGCGGCTTCGGGCTGGAGGAAGTCGGGGATCTGCAAGCGGCTGCGTTCCGCGAGTCGGGCTTTCCAGAATTCGATGTCCAGGGAATTGTTGATCATGGGCGATCCGCCGCGATCCCGGTCACCAGCGAGCGTCCAACGGGTCGAGCGGCTGCCCGTGCTCATCGGACGGATGCCAGCCCACGGGTGGAACGAGCGCGATACCAGCCCGGCTCAGCTGGCGCTTGACGACCTCGGTTTCCGACCCGGTCTCCTGCCAGTCCTTCGAGAAGCCGGCAAGCTCGGCAAACGTGTTGTCGGCGAACGGATGGCTCATCTGCAGGCGGATTGCGGATTGATGCAACCACAGAGCCCCACGCACAGCGTCCACGTCCGCCGCACTGGCTTCACGAGAGCCGCGCAGCAACTTGGCCGCGGTGCTGCCCCATTCCAGGCTTGCGTCGGACAGCATCAATCGCGCGACCTTCGCGCATTCCTGGAAGCGCGCGGCCGGCGTGTCGGGATGCTTCGTGCGATTGCAGGCGTCCTCGAGGCGGCCGGAGTCGAAGAGCCGCACCGCGAATGCGGCTGAACGGGAACGTCCGAATTCCATGATGTCGGGCCCTTCCGCATCGCCCTGGCTTCCGGGAACAACCGTTTCCCGTGGCCACGGATAGCGACGGTAGACATCCCGCCAAGCCCGCATGGCTTCGCCCTGCAAGTCATCAAAATGTTGGGCTTGCGCCATGTGACCCAGGAAGCCGTCAGCAGCGACGACATCCCCGGATTGCCAGGCGGAATAGAACGCCGGCAGCCAGGCGGCCGCATTGTTCGGTTGGATGCGTGCCAGCGCTTCGGGTCGGTGCGCGCATGCCGGATTCTTGCCACAGCCGCTCGCCGCGTCCGTCGCGACGGCCCAGATCCATTGCACCAGCGGATCGTCGGGACCGGCCTGTGCCGCGGCGCTCAAGGCAGAGGCACGCTCCGCCGGATCGAGCGCAAATTCGTACACCTGGAAGGACACCATCCACTTCACCTGGGTCGCAAGCGCGCGATCCCTGGCATCGACGCTCGTCGACAAGGCGCGCGCAAGCCGTCGCGAATAGTCCTGCTCTGCCCGTTGCGCAGCCTCGATCGCCGCCATCCAACTATGGGTATCGACTGACCCGGTGATGGCTGGCGCCGCCTGCGTCGATGAAGCTTGCGCGGATCCTTCCACCTTGTCGGTGGTGGCCGGCAGCAACAGCATTGCAAAGGTTGCAAGAAGGACTAGCACGGCCGTATATCGCCTGTAGCTCCGATCGACAAAGGTAGTAGCGTAGCCCGGGTTTTCCAGAAATCGACGTCGAGATCGTTGTTGATCATGGATGCTCGTCCGGCGCGGGTTGCTTCGAGGTCGCCGGCGCTTCGCCCAGTGGGCTCATCGGCTTGCCGTCACGTCCGTGCGGCTGCCAGTCGGCGGGTGGCGTCAGTGGAATTCCCGCGCGCCCGAGTTGGCGCTGCATGACCTGTGCCTCGTCGCCAGTGTCGAGCCAGTCTCCGGCCAATTTCTTGATATCCGAAGCATCATCGGCCGCCCGGGTCGCTACCAATGACTGCCAGTGCTCGTATTGCCAGTCGACGATACGTGCAGTTGCAATATCCGCTGCGGTGGCCTGGCCTGACACTCGCAGGACCGCACGGCCGATCAATCGGCTGATCAGTGACGTCGAGTGCATCAGCATCAGGCGTCCGACCTGTGCGCAATCGCGAAACCGCGAGGGAGATGCGTCGGGGTGCTTTTCACGACTGCACGCCTGCACGAGCGACTGATAGGCTGGCATCCCGGTCGCTACGGCGAACCCCATCGCACCTCCGAAATTCCTTTCCCGGTCATCCAGCTTCGCCTCCAGGCTGTCCTTGGCGACGGCTGAGCTGGGCATCGGATAGCGCTGATAGACATCCATCCACGCCTTGAGTGCGGTTCCGATCTGGTCGTCGAAACGCGTTGCAAGCGCCATCTGCGCCAACGCGGACTCGGCAGCCGGAATGTCGTTGGCTTTCCACGCGATGGCGAGTTTCGGTATCCACATGGCGCCATTGCCTGGCTGCGAGCGCAAGGCGGCCTCGGCGCGAAGTGGGCAGGGACTGCGCGTGTTGCATCCGCTGTTCTCCACAGCGGCATTGGCCCACAACCATTGCACCAACCCGTCGTCCGGCGCCGCTTCGGCCGCAGCGCGCAGCTTCGCGCCGGCGTCGGCCGAATCGGCTGGCGATGATTCGCCGCGGTCGGAATCATCGACGACAAACCCCATCTGGGTCGCCAGCGCGCGATCGCGCGCGGAGTTGCTGTTACGCAACGACTTCACCAGCGAACGCATGTAATCCAGATACGCGGCCTGCGCGGCTTTCTGTCCGGGCGTCTGCCGCGGCTCGCAATCGTTGGTCGTGCCCGCTTGTTGCTGCGCTTTCGAGCAGTCCGCGGATTGGGTTGCTGCTTCGGAAGCGTGCGGGGCAGCTGCAACGAGCGCGGCGAGTGCGAAGATCAGCAAGACGGTCTCCTGGGGCTGATGGTGTGGACGAACGGATCGACGCAGGTCCAATGACTGGGCGTGTCGCGAATCATCGTGGGCAATCGGCGACTGGGCGCATCGGATCTTCCGGGTACGTCCAACCGGCGGGCGGCGTGAGCGACACGTTCGCGCGCCTGAGTTGCTCGTGCATCGCGCCGATTTCGGTATCGCTGGCAGTATCCGGTTCGAACCGCCTGGCGGCCGCCGCATTGTGCTCGAGGGCGTGCTCGAGCTGTGTGTATTGCATGATTTGCCAATAGGCCGTGCGGATACGCTCGCGGTCGTTCGCCGTGGCGAACCCGGACGATTGCAGCGCATACGCTCCCATCATGACCGCACCCTGCGTGGTGCCATGGTCGAGCACCAGGCGGCCCGCTTTCGCGCAGTACGTGCTGCGACGTGGATCAGCGGCGCAGCGGCCTTCGGTGCTGCACGACTTCACCACCGCAATGGTCGAGAACAGGACCGACCCGCCCTGCATGCCGACGAGCGACTTGAGGAATTCCTGATCCCTGGTCGCGAGAGCCGATTTCCCGGAAGCAAGGCGCGGAATGATCGCGGATGCGGCGGGCTCGGGAAATCTCCTGACGATGTCTTCCCAAGCCTGCGTGAGGTCGCGAACCTTGTCGTCGTATTGTGTTGCGGCCGCCATGTGCGCCAATGCGTCATCCGTGGCAGCTACATCGTGCGCGTCGTCTGCGCGTGCGACCGCCGGGATCCATGCCGCGCCATTCTCAGGCTCCAGTGCCGCCAGCGCACGTCCACGACCCGGGCACGGTTTCGCCGCCGAGCATCCGCTCGCACCGTCGGGTGCGTTGGCCCAGATCCATTGCACCAGATGATCGAGCGGCGCGGCTTCAGCCGCCTTGCGAAGTCGCTCTCCACGCACCGGGTCATCGCCCATGGACGGCATGTAGGGCGGCTCGTCGAACTGCAGCAATTGTGTCGACAACGCCTGGTCGCGCGCCGAGGCGCTGGCGCGCAAGGCCGTTTCGAGGCTCCGCAGATACGCACCCATCGAATCGGCCAACGCTTTTTGTTCGGCAGGTGATGGCTTTAGCGAACTCTTTCCGGTGCTGGCTGAACCTGAACGCGCCGCAGGCTGCACAAGCGCGGTTGCCGCACTTGCCGTTTGCGCAGGCGCTGTCCGCGCAGCATCAGGCGAGGGACTTGCGGCAGCGAGCAGCGAGGTCAGTGCAACGATCAGCAATGGCATGGGATGTCCTGAATTCCGACGCGGTGCAGGCAGCGCCTTATAACAGGAATCACACAGCGTGGTCATGATCGACGGTCGCAATCGATCCGCTCATGGTTCGACAGGCTCACCACGAACGGACCAGGATCGTTGCCGCTCTCGCCGTCCTGCCTTCGCGCATGGCGTTCCCGCGTTGATCCTCGCACGACCCGGCGGTTCGCGAACGATCCTCCCAACCCCGCAAGGGTGAGGTCAGTCAATACCCAGCCGCCTGCCCGTCCTTGCGCGACTCGCTCGCCCCGATCCAGCCGCCGTGCGGGTTCACCATGATCGCCTGGTAGCCGCCGTACGGGCCGTCGGAATAACGCACGCTGTGGCCCATGCGCATCAGTGCGCGCACGGTTTCCCACGAGAAACCGGTTTCGAGGTCGACTTCGCCGCCGTCGTCCATCGCGGTGTTCTGGCCGGTCGGTTCGGTGGTTCCGTCGTGCTGGATGCGCGGCGCATCGCCGGCTTCCTGCAGGTTCATGCCGAAGTCGATCAGGTTCATCAGGATCTGCACGTGGCCCTGCGGCTGCATCGCGCCGCCCATCACGCCGAAGCTCAGCCACGGCTTGCCTGATCGCGTCACGAACGCGGGGATGATGGTGTGGAAAGGCCGCTTGCCCGGTTCGAACGAATTCGGATGACCTTGCTTGAGCACGAACATCTCGCCGCGATCCTGCAGGATGAAGCCGAGTCCCGGCGGCGCCATGCCGCTGCCCATGCCGCGGTAGTTCGACTGGATCAGCGAGACCATCATGCCGCTCGAATCCGCGGTCGTGAGGTAGATCGTGTCGCCCGCGTCGAGTTGCGGCGGCGTTCCCGGCGCGACCACCTTCGCGGCCTTGTCCATTGCGATGAGCTTGCGGCGCTCTGCCGCGTAATCCTTCGACAGCAATCCCTTGACCGGCGTCTTCGCAAAATCCGGATCGGCGTAGAAATGCGCACGATCCGCGAATGCTAGCTTCTTCGCCTCGACGAACAGGTGCACATGGTCGGCGCTGTCGAACGCGATCTTGCCGAAATCGAAACCTTCCAGGATGTTGAGGATCTGCAGCGTTGCGATGCCCTGTCCATTGGGCGGAAGTTCCCACACGTCGTAGCCGCGATAATTCGTGGAAACCGGCTCGACCCATTCGCCGTGGTGCGCGGCCATGTCCTCGTACGAGAGGAATCCGCCCTGCTCCTTCATGTAGTCGCCGATGACGTGCGCGATCGCGCCCTTGTAGAACGCATCGCGACCGCCGTCGGAAATTTTCTGCAGCGTGTCGGCCAAGGTGGGACGCGTCCACATCTCGCCGGTGCGCGGGCCGCGGCCGTCGCGGGTGAACTGCTCGCTGAAGCCGGGATACTTCGACAGGCGCGGCACCGACGCGCTCCAGTAATACGCGATCACTTCGCTGACCGGAAAGCCTTCGCGCGCGTAGCGGATCGCCGGCGCGAGATTCGCCTTCATCGGCAGCTTTCCGAAGCGCTCGTGCAGCGCGAACCAGCCATCGACGCAGCCCGGCACCGACACCGGCAGCGGGCCAAGCGGTGGAATGTCCTTGAGGCCCTGCTTCTGGAACTCGGCGAGGGTGAGCGATTTCGGCGAGCGGCCCGATCCGTTGTAGCCATACAGTTTCTTCGTCTTCGGATCCCACACGATCGCGAACAGGTCGCCGCCCATCCCGGCGCCGGTCGGTTCCATCAGCCCGAGCGCGGCGTCCGCGGCGATCGCGGCATCGACTGCGCTGCCGCCATTGCGCATCGTGTCGAGCGCGATCTGGGTGACCAATGGCTGCGAGGTCGCGGCCATCACATGTGGTGCGTAGACCTCCGAGCGCGTCGCGAATCCGCGTCCGGTCACGCGATCGGCTGCTTGCGCACTCGCCAGCATCAACGCGATGGCGCACAGGGCGATGCCGGCGCGATGAAGCGGCAGCGACGCAGGCGATGGTGTCGCACGGCTTGTCGACGGAATCATGGCGAAGCCCCCGGTTGCGATGTCGGACGATAGCGCAGACCCGACCGGCCTGCCTGAAGGCGGTCAGGTGTCACCGCGCCTTCACGGCACGCCGGTATCAATGCGCGGCCTCGACCGCCGACCATCCATCGAACTCCATGCGCCACCGCATCCGCCCGATCCGCCTCGCACTCGCCCTGCTGCCGCTGGCCGCGTTCGCACAGTAGTCCGCGCCGTCGGCCGATGCCGCCGATGGCGCATCCGCAACATCCGATGCGAAGCAGGCGCAGACGCTCGACAGCGTCACCGTGATCGGCCGTCGCGAGAACATGCTCGGCGATGCGATCTCGGCATCGGAAGGCTCGATCAGCCAGGACGATCTTGCCGCGCGTCCCAGCAATCGCACCGCGGACCTCGTGGAATTCGTGCCCGGCCGGGTGGTCACCCAGCATTCGGGCAGCGGCAAGGCAAACCAGTATTTCCTGCGTGGCTTCAACCTCGACCACGGCGCCGACTTCGCGACCTTCGTCGACGACATGCCGGTGAACATGCGCACGCACGCGCACGGACAGGGCTACACCGGCCTGAATTTCCTGATCCCGGAAACCGTGCGCGAGCTTGCCTATCGCAAGGGCACGTACTACGCCGACGTGGGCGACTTCTCGTCGACCGGAACAGCCCGCCTCAAGCTGGCGAACAAGGTTCCCGAAGGCTTCACGGACCTGACCATCGGCAGCTACGGCCATGCGCGCGGATTGTTGCTGGACTCCAACCCCGTTGGCGACGGCAATCTGCTCTACGCAGCCGAGGTGCAGGGCTACAGCGGACCATGGACGAGCCTCGACGAGGATGTCGGCAAGGCCGGCGTGCTGCTGCGCTACAGCGCGCCGATGGGCAGCGGCCATGGCCACCTGAACTTCATGGGCTATCGCAACACGTGGAACTCGCCGGACCAGATTCCGCAGCGCGCGGTCGATTCGCATCGCATCGACGAATTCGGCCAACTCGATGCCAGCGACGGCGGCCGAACTTCGCGTTACAGCCTGTCCGGTGGCTGGGACGGGCCGTTGTTCGACGGCGATTTCCATGCCAGCGCGTATGCGATCGACTATCGCCTCAAGCTCTGGTCGGACTTCACCTACTTCCTCGACGACCCGGTGCATGGCGACCAGTTCGAACAGATCGACCGCCGCAATGTGTACGGCTTCGCGTTCTCGCAGCGTTGGGACAGCGGACGCAGCCGCTGGAGCATCGGCGCCGAGGGCCGCTACGACGATATCGGTGAGGTCGGCCTGTTCCATACCGAGCGGCGACAGGTCATCGGCGGCGTACGCGACGACGCTGTCCGCGAGGGCAGCCCGGGCGTCTACGGCGCGAACGAATTCCGCTTCAACGACACGCTGCGCAGTTACCTCGGGCTGGGTTACGACGACTACGGTTTCGATGTGCGCAGCTCGCTGCCGGCGAACTCGGGCCAACAGTCGGCGGGCAAGGCTTCGTACAAGGCCAGCCTTGCCTGGCGCGTCACGCCACCACTGGAACTGTATGCGAGTTTCGGAACCGGCTTTCATTCGAACGACGCGCGCGGAACCACGATCATGGTCGATCCAGGCACCGGCGATCCGGCGCAGAGGGTCACGCCGCTGGTCGGTTCGAAGGGCGCCGAGATCGGCAGCCGGTTATTCCTCGGCGACCGGCTGAATGCGACGTTCGCGCTGTGGTCGCTCAAGCTGGATTCGGAACTGCTGGTCACCGGCGACGGCGGCAGCACCGAACCGAGCCACCCGAGCCGCCGCAGCGGCGTCGAGCTGGCGCTCGCATGGACCCCCGCGAAACACGTGAGCGCCGACATGGAAGTGGCGTACAGCAAAGCGCGCTTCACCAGCAACGATCCCGCCGGCGCGCAGATTCCCGGCTCGATCCCGCTCGTCGTCAGCGCCGACGTCGTCGCGAAATCCGACAGCGGCTGGCTCGCCAGCGCGCGCGTGCGGCATTTCGGCAGCTACCCTCTGATCGAGGACAACAGCGTGCGCTCGAAAGGCTCGACCCTGCTGAACATTCGCGCGGGTCGCGAATGGGATCGCTACGGTGTCTACCTGGACGTGCTCAACGCATTGGGCAGCCGCGACCACGACATCGACTATTTCTTCCCGTCGCGCCTGCAGGGCGAATCTGCCGATGGCGTGAACGACATCCACTGCCATGCCTTCGAACCGCGCTCGCTGCGCTTGAGTTTGCGCTATGCGTTCTGAGCGATATGCACGCGCAGGCGCTCGACGGCGCCCTCCATCTCGGCAAGTAGCACTGCGGTGCGCGGCAAGTCGGTGGACCGCGCTGCCTGCTCGAGCGCGCCGGCTGCGGTTGCAAGTTCGTTCGCGCCGACCAACATCGCCGCGCCCTTGACCTTGTGCGCCTCGCGCGCGAGCTGCACGCAATCGCGGTTTCCGTGCGCGCGCGCGGCTGCAACCAGGTCTTTCTCGGTCGTGGCGAGGTAATCGTCGAGCAGCATGCGCAGCTGTACCGCGTCGCCACCGGTGAGTGCGTCGAGGGCGCCCGGATCGAATGGCATGGTTCCGGCTTGCACGGGCGGCGGGTGATCGACAACGGCATCGATCGCCGATGGGCGCGTCTGCGCATGCGCATGCGCATGCGGCAGCCAGCGTCCAAGGCAAGCGGCCAGTTGCTTGATGCTGACCGGCTTCGACAGATAGTCGTCCATGCCGGCCGCAAGGCAACGCTCGGCTTCGGTCTTGAGCGCCGCCGCGGTCAGCGCGATCACCGGGATGCGCGTGCTGCCTCCGCGCGCTTCCTCCGCACGCAAGGCACGCGCCATCTGGTACCCGTCCATGCGCGGCATGTGAATGTCCGACAGCACCAGCGCATAACGGCCGCTGCGCCAGCGTTCGAGTCCATCCACGCCATCGTTGGCGGTCTCGCATGCGTACCCGGCCAGGCCGAGCTGGCGGGCGACGACGAGCCGATTGGTCGGGTGGTCGTCGACGAGCAGAATCAGGCTGCGATCGGCTTCGGCCTGCCGAACGTCGGGCGCCGCGCGTGGCTGGAACGCGTCGCGGTCGGGCGTCAATCCGTCGTCAGGCTCCAGATCGGCGATATCCCCGACCGGCAGCGTCAACAGCAATCGCATCGTCGTGCCGGTTCCAGGCGCACTGTCCATCGTGATCGTGCCGCCCATCAGTTCGGCCAGCCGCTTGCAGATCACCAGCCCGAGTCCGGTGCCGCCGAACCGCCGCGTTGTGCTTCCCTCGGCCTGGCTGAAAGGTTCGAACAAGCGTCCCTGTTGTTCGGCGGTGACGCCGATGCCGGTATCGGTCACGCGCAGGCACAATCGCTCGCCATCGGCCTCGATGCCGAGCGATTCGAGTGCCGCGACCACCGAACCCTCCTCGGTGAACTTCAGCGCATTGGACAGGAAGTTCGAAAGGATCTGGCGCAGGCGCATCGGATCGCCAACATGCGCCGGAGACGCCCGTGGATCGATCTCGGCCACCAGCGCCAGGCCCTTGCCCGACGCCGCATCGAAGTAATTTTCGACTGTCCTGTTCAGCAGTTGCTCGATGCTGATCGTGACCGGGGCGAGCTCGAGGCGGCCTGCGTCGATTTTCGAGAAGTCGAGGATGTCGCCGAGGATGCGCAACAGCGCCTGTGCCGAGTGCTGGATGGTGCCGACGGTTCGGCGCTGTTCCGGATCGAGCGTTTCATGCGACAGCACCTCGAGCATGCCAGTCACCCCGATCATCGGCGTGCGGATCTCGTGGCTCATCGCGGCGAGGAACTCGCTCTTCGCAAGATTGGCTTCACGCTCAGCGATCTCGCTCGCGCGCAGCGCGTCCTCGAGCAGCTTGATCCGGGTCAGGTCCGTCGCGACGCTCAGATAGCCGACGACGTGGTCGCGCTCGTCGCGCATTGCCGACGTCGCGAGCAGGATCGGCACCTTTTCGCCATCCTTGCGTACCAGCGTCCATTCATGGGCCTGCAGGCCGAGTTCGAGCAGCGCCGGAATCAGGCGCGCGTCGGCCGGTACCGTTTCGCCGAGCGCGGCGCCGAGATGTTCCGCGACCTGGCGCACTTCGGTCAGCAGCAACAGCCGCGCGAGGCTGCGCTGGCCGATCATCTCGGCCGCTCCGTAACCGGACAACTGCTCGGCGTAAGGGTTGAAGCTGCTGAAACGGCCGTCGAGGTCGATCGACATGACCGCCACCTGCGCCGCGGCGAACAGGGATCGCTGGAACTCCTCGCCGAGTGCGAGCGTCTTGCGCACCTGCTCGTTGTGCGCGAGCAGCTGGGACTGGGATGCCTCGGCATCGCGCACGTCGTCGCGCATCGCCAGGAAGCTGTCCAGCACCTCGCCGAGTTCCCCGGTCGCGCGGTATTTCGGCAGCGCTGCGTAGTCGCGGCGGCGCATCTGCGAGGTCAGCTCGATGAGGGACTCCACGCCGCGATAGATGTTGCGCAACACGCCGCGCCCGAACAAGGCCACCACCAGCATCACTGCCAGGCTCAGCCACAGACGCGCCTTGCCGGTGTCCAGCGAGCGCGTGTTCTCCTCGCGCACCTGCTGCTGGCCGCGCGCCAGCACCACCGTGCCCAGCCGTTGCAACTGGGTGGTGACCGGGTCGAGCGCCGGGAACAATTCGTTGTCGGCGAAGTATCCGAGCGCGCCATTGTTGCGGCCCTGGAGGAGCGTGTGCAGGCGTGCAGCGGCGCGATCCGCGCGCACCCGCGCGACCGCGATCTGCGCCAGAAGCGCTTTTTCGTCCGCCGGGCGCGGCAATGACTCAAGAGCCTCCCATTCCGAGGCGATGCGACGTTGCGCCGAATCCACCGTGGAGGCGCCGTCCCTCCAGTCCAGCGCATTGCTGCGGACGCGGAAGACGGTGTTGACGTAGTCCAGCCCGTAACTGTCGGAAATCGCCTGGATCCGGCGCAGGCTGACCAGGGTTTCGTCCCCGAGCGCACTCAGGGACTGCTGGTGCGCGCGGCGATCCCATTCATCGAGACCGAGCACGCCGGCGCCTGCCAGGATCCACAGGCCGAACAGTCCAAGCAACTGCTGCCGGATGGTGGACCTGATGGTTGGCCAGCGCATCGCTATTGTCTGGTCTTGCGCCAATGCTCGATCGTCTCGAGCAGGCGATCGCCGGGGACCGCCGGCGAGATCAGGTAGCCCTGCGCGAAATCACAACCCAGCTGCGCGAGCAGCTGCCATTCCTCCATCGTCTCGATGCCCTCGGCCACCACCTGCAGCCGAAGCTTGCGCGCAAGGTCCAGGCTGGTCTCGATCATTGCGCGCTTGCGCGACAACTCGGGCGAACGATGGACGAAGCCGCGGTCGATCTTGAGCTCGGTGAAGGGAATCTCCGAGAGCTGCGCCAGCGATGAATAGCCGGTGCCGAAATCGTCCACGCTCAGGCCGAAGCCCTTCAGCCGCAGCCGCGCGAGCATCGCGAGCCCGCTCGCGGTGTCGCTCATCAGCGCGCTCTCGGTGACCTCCAGCACCACGTCGCTCGGCTGCACGCCCTGGCCACGCACCACGCCCTCGTAGTGGTCGGCGACTTGGGGACCGGTCAGGTTCTGCGCCGAAATGTTGACCGAAACCTTCAAGGGCACCCCGGCCAACGCCCAGCGTTGCCGCCATTCGCAGCTCAGGCCGAGCATGCGTTCGGTGAATGCCTCGATCAGGCCGTTTGCCTCGACCAGCGGCATGAAATGCACTGCGCTGAGCACCTGGCCATCCGGCTGGATCCAGCGCGCAAGCGCCTCGACGCTGACGATCCTGCCGTTGTGCATTTCCGCCTGCGGCTGGAACCAGGGAATGATCAGGCCCGAATCGAACGCCGTACGCACCTGCTCGACGGTCCTCTGCACGAGCGCAAAGGGAGCCTTCGCAGCCGGCTTGGTGTCGAGCAGCGACAACACATGCGCCAGTCGATCCGCGGTGAGCGGCTTGGCCACGCTGCCGAGCACGTGCAAGCCGAGCGCCTCGGCCATGACCTGCACCGCATGCAGCAGCGCCGGATCCATCGCGCTGACGACTGCGATCGCAGGAGCCAGCCGGTGCTGCGCGATCAGGCCGATGAACTCGACGCCGTCCATGCCGGGCATGTCCAGATCGACCAGTACGACATCCGGTGGCTTTTCCATCGAGCGCAGCATGTCGATCGCTTCGAAACCCCCGGGGGCCTCCAGGGCACTGCCGACGCCGAGTTCGACCAGCAGCCGCAATCCCAGCCTGCGCTGGAAATCGTGATCTTCCACCAACAGCACGCACAAGTCCGATTTCTGCATCGCCAACTCCCGCCTTTGGCCCGACTCTACGCCGCGGTGCATGAAAGCGCCAAGCCGGCGTGCGCCGCGCAGTACGCCACTTCGACGAGCAATCCGGCGATCATGCGGCGTATCCTGCGCTCCATCGCTCGCACGATGGTCGCCATGTCCACCACTACTTCGATGTTCGCGGTGCCGTTCGTGTTCGCCCAGCACCCGCGTCCGGAACCGATGAACGCCGCGCTGCGCGAACTGTTCCTCGCGCGCGAGACCGAGGGCGACCGTTACGCCAATCCGAACCCGTACACGGTGCGCAACGCGCAGCTGTTCGAAAGCCATTTCGACCTGTTCGACTGGCCCGAACCGGTCATCGCGCAACTCAGCGAGTTCTGCCTGTCCAACCTGATGCGCACGGTCGGCGAGCTCAACGGCTACGACCTGCCCGCGCTGCGCAGGATCGACATCGCTACCGACGCGTGGTTCCACATCACCCGCCGCAATGGGCAGTTCGGCGTGCACAACCATCCGATGGCGTCATGGTCCGGCGTGTATTGCGTCAGCTCGGGGCGACACGATGCCGACCAGCCCGGCAGCGGTCGCCTGAGCTTCATCAATCCGCACAGCACCAACAGCATGTACCTGGACCCGGGCAACTCCTTCCTGCGCGAGCCCTTC
Source organism: Lysobacterales bacterium (assembly GCA_038323475.1). Classification (GTDB taxonomy): domain Bacteria; phylum Pseudomonadota; class Gammaproteobacteria; order Xanthomonadales; family Xanthomonadaceae; genus SZAS-103. The sequence goes on along the minus strand of JBBQHA010000018.1, from coordinate 12,972 downwards.
CAGCACGCGAACTACGGCTTCGACCTCGTGCCGGGACAATTGATCCTGTTCCCGTCCTGGGTGCTGCACCACGTGATGCCGTTCTACGGCGAGGGCGAGCGGATCACGGTCGCGTTCAACTGCTCGTTCCGCCAGCGCGCGTAAGCGGCGGCGGCGATCGACGACGCGCGCCCGGGGTTCACTTCGCCGCGCGGACGTAGATGCCGTCGAACGTCGTCTTCCAGGTCTTGCCGTCGTCCGAATCCTGGAACCACTGGCGCACGCTGCCATCGGGGTTCGGGATGAAGTCGAGCGTGCGCTGGTGGTGGACGCCGTCCGCGTCGCCAAAGCCTTCTGCGCGAAAACGCATCGCGCCGTCGCGGAACTCGCCGACGTAGTGGGTGATTTCACCGCTGTCGTCGGTCCAGACCTGATGCCAGCGCGCGGTCGCCGGATCGTAGAAATTGACGCTGGTGCCCTTGTTGCCGCGCCTGCCGGTCCACGACTCGCGCAATACGCAACCCTGGAGGTCGCGGGTGATGCTGTTGACGCCGAGCGGCCGACCGCCCGGATCGCTCACGTTCCAGTCGCCGATCCAGAAATCGAACTGGTGGGATTCGGGGCGATCGCAGGGATGGCGCGTGGCGGCGTTTGCGTCTGTCACGGGATTCGTCCCTGCCTGGGTGGTCGTGATGAGCGCGAGGCACAGGAGCGCCGGCAGCAGCAGCGCAAGGCGCACGCGTCGCGCGTATCCGGACATGTCCGTTTCCCCCGATCGTGTTTGCCCGTTCGTACTTTCTCACCATGGCGCGCCCCGGTCGCGTGCCACAAGTCCCGACTGCAGCGCTGCGGCAGGGCCGCCGGGCCGCCCTGTTATCATTTCGATGCCGCTTCAAAGCCCGTTCCGCTTACCGGAACCCGCACCCTGCGTGAGATTTGCCCATGTCCGCCATGCCCACCCCCATCCTCGACCGCGACTACAGCCTCGACCACAAGTACACGCGCGAGCGCGGGCGGATCTATCTGTCCGGCGTGCAGGCGCTGGTACGGCTGCCGCTGATGCAGCAGCTGCGCGACCGCGCGGCGGGACTGAACACGGGAGGTTTCATCTCGGGCTATCGCGGTTCGCCGCTCGGCGGCTTCGACCTGGAGTTGTGGAAGGCGAAGAAACACCTCAAGGCCTCCGCGATCGAATTCACCCCGGGCATCAACGAGGATCTCGGCGCGACGATGGTCTGGGGCTCGCAACAGACCAACCTGTTCCCCGGCGCGACCGTCGATGGCGTGTTCGCGATGTGGTACGGCAAGGGTCCGGGCGTCGATCGCTGCGGCGACGTGTTCAAGCACGGCAATGCGGCGGGCGCGTCGAAGTTCGGCGGCGTGCTCGCGCTCGCGGCCGACGACCACGCCTGCCGTTCCTCGACCTTGCCGCATGGCTCCGAACTCGAATTCGTCTCCGCGATGATGCCGGTGCTGAACCCGGCCGGCGTGCAGGACATCCTCGACATGGGCCTGATGGGCTGGGCGATGTCGCGCTTCACCGGGCGCTGGGTCGGCTTCAAGACGATCGCCGAGACCGTGGAGTCGTCGGCATCGGTGATCGTCGATCCGCATCAACTCGACATCATCATCCCGACCGATTTCGAGCTGCCGGATGGCGGCCTCAACATCCGCTGGCCGGACCCGCCGCTCAACCAGGAAATGCGCCTGCACCAATACGGCGTGCGCGCGGCCGAGGCGTTCGCGCGCGCCAACCGGATCGACCGCATCGTGTTCGATTCGCCGAAGGCGCGACTCGGCATCGTCACCACCGGCAAGAGCTACCTCGATGTGCTGCAGGCGCTGGAATACCTGGGCATCGACCGCCGGGCCGCGGCCGACATCGGCATCCGCGTGTACAAGGTCGGCATGACCTGGCCGCTGGAACCGGTCGGCATCCGTGCGTTCGCGGCCGGCCTCGAAGACATCATCGTGGTCGAGGAGAAGCGCAGCTTCATCGAGTCGCAGATGAAGGAAGCGATGTACAACTGGGACCACGCCCGCCGTCCCTCGGTCGTCGGCAAGTACGACGAAGCCGGCGAGTGGATCCTGCCGTCGACGAACGAGCTCACCCCCGCGCGGATCGCCCGGGTGATCGCGAAACGGCTTGCGCGGTTCCATACCAGCGACATGATCCGCGACCGGCTTGCGTTCCTCGCCGCGAAGGAAGCCGAACTCGCCCTGCCGCGCGCGAATTTCCCGCGCGTGCCGCATTACTGCGCGGGCTGCCCGCACAACACCTCGACCGCGGTGCCGGAAGGTTCGCGCGCGCTTGCCGGCATCGGCTGCCACTACATGGTCACCTGGATGGACCGCAACACCGACACCTTCACCCAGATGGGCGGCGAAGGCGCGACCTGGTGTGGGCAGGCGCCGTTCACCGAAACGAAGCACGTGTTCCAGAACCTCGGCGACGGCACTTATTTCCACAGCGGGTCACTTGCCATCCGGCAAGCCATTGCGGCCAAGGTCAACATCACCTACAAGATCCTCTACAACGACGCGGTCGCGATGACCGGCGGACAACCCGTGGACGGCACGCTGACGGTGCCCGACATCGCGCATCAGGTCCGCAGCGAAGGCGTGAAGACGATCGTCGTGATGAGCGACGACATCGCGAAGTGGAACAAGCCCGACATTTTCCCGAACGGCGTGGAGTTCCTCGACCGCGACCTGCTCGATGCGACCCAGAAGCGCCTGCGCGAAGTCGAAGGCGTGTCGGTGCTGATCTTCGACCAGACCTGCGCGACCGAGAAACGTCGCCGGCGCAAGCGCGGCAAGATCCCCGATCCGAAAAAGCGCGTCGTGATCAACTCGCTGGTCTGCGAAGGCTGCGGCGACTGCGGCGAGAAATCGTTCTGCGTCGCGGTACTGCCGAAAGAAACCGAATTCGGCCGCAAGCGCGAAATCGACCAGAGCGGCTGCAACAAGGATTACTCGTGCACCAAGGGCTTCTGCCCGAGTTTCGTGACCGTGCATGGCGGCGAGCTGCGCAAGGGCAGCGCGAAATCGACCAAGGACGCCACCGCCGCGCGCCTGAACGAGCTGCCGCTGCCGCGGTTCCAGTCGAACCTCGACCAGCCCTGGAACATCCTGATCACCGGCGTCGGCGGCACCGGCGTGGTGACGATCGGCGCCCTGCTCGGCATGGCCGGGCACCTGGAGAACAAGGGTGCGAGCGTGCTCGACCAGACCGGCCTCGCCCAGAAGGGCGGCGCGGTGACGACGCACGTGCGCATCGCGAAATCCCCGGACGACATCCACGCGGTGCGCATCGCCGCCGGCGAAGCCGACCTCGTGCTCGGCTGCGACATGGTGGTGGTCAACGATTACTGGGCGCTGTCGAAGATCCGCGCGGAGCGCACCAGTGTCGTGCTCAACAATTACGAGGCGATGCCGGGCGGCTTCACGATGCATCCGGACATGCAGTTCCCGGCGAAGGGCATTGTTGCCGCGGTACGCACCGCGCTCGATGGCCGCGAACCCATGCAGATCGAGGCGACCGCGATCGCGACCGCGCTGATGGGTGATGCGATCGCGGCGAACCTGTTCATGCTCGGCGTCGCCTGGCAGCAGGGCCTGGTGCCGGTGTCGCTGGACGCGCTGCTGCGCGCGATCGAGCTCAATGCCGCAGCCGTCGAAATGAACAAGACCGCGTTCGCATGGGGACGCCTGGCCGCGATCGACCCGGTCGCCGTGCGCGCCGCTGCGGGCCTTTCCTCCCTGCTCCCATCGGGAGAAGGTGGCCGGAGGCCGGATGAGGGGCGATCCGGAGCGCAAGCTCTGCTCGATCCACTGCCGCACAACCGCCCCTCACCCCAAACCCGCGCGCCGAAGGGAGAGGGACTTCTTGAACTGCCATTGGACGACGCGCGCCTGTCGCGCAGCCTCGATGAAACCATCGCCCGCCGCGACGCGTTCCTTACCGAGTACCAGAACGCCGCCTACGGCAAGCGCTACCGCGACCTGGTGGACAAGGTGCGCGCCGCCGAAACCGAGCGCGTGCCGGGCTCGACCGCGCTGACCGAAGCCGTCGCGCGCTACGCGTTCAAGCTGATGGCCTACAAGGACGAATACGAGGTCGCGCGGCTGTACACGTCGGGCGATTTCCAGCGCCGCGTCGCCCAGCAGTTCGAAGGCAACTACAGCATCCGCTTCCACCTCGCGCCGCCGCTGCTCGCGAAGAAGGATGCCGACGGCCATCTGATCAAGAAAGAATACGGTCCCTGGATGATGAAGGCGTTCGGCCTGCTCGCGAAGATGCGCTTCCTGCGCGGCGGCATGTTCGACGTCTTCGGCCGCACCCACGAGCGCCGCACCGAGCGCAAGCTGATCGTGGATTATTTCTCCGACATCGACGCCTTGCGCGCGGGACTGACGCCGGACAATGCCGCGCTCGCCGTCGAGATCGCGAGCATTCCCGAACGCATCCGCGGCTACGGGCATGTGAAAGAAGCGCACCTCGCCAAGGCGCTGCCGCAATGGAAGGCCCTGATGCAGCGCTGGCGCGAACCGGCTGAGGCGCGCAAGGCTGCGTGACCGCCACGGATTTGCGCCATGGTCGCGCAACCCGCGGCGAAATCGCGCTAATCTTCGGTCTCCCCCAACCCGGTCGGTGGGCGCACCATGTCCGATCTTCGCAACCTGCTGCTGGATTGCCGCTCGGCGCTACGCCGCGCGAATCGTCGTTTCGACGACGATCCGCTGCGCGCGAAACTCGACGAAGCGCTGAACGAACTGGGCAAGGACAACGACGAAGACGAGCTGGCCGAGCCGGAGACGCGCACCGCGCAACAGGTCGCGTATGCATGGCAGATCGCCGTCCGCGGCGTGAAGCTCACCCATCCCGACCTGTACGCGAAGCTTTCCAGGCGCGTGAACGAGATGCTCGATGCGGACGTGCTGGATCCGGCCACCGAATTTCTCGATCTGCAATCCAAGCTGACCGCCGCAGCCACCGCGGAAGCATATGCCGAGAAGGAACTCGCCGACCTGCGCCAGGCGCTCACCGATGCGGTGCCGCTGATCGGGCGCGATGCGATCGGCAGCGATGCCGAGTGCACCCAACGACGCCTGAAGCTCCTGATCAAGGCCGCCGAGCAGGGCAGCGGCCTGCCCAAGCCGGTCAGCGACGATCCGCACGACCAGACCCACACCCGCGAGGAACTGCTGGCGGTCGCCCAGGGCCGTCGCCAGCTGAGCCGTTGGGAACGTTCCTGGTGTCTCGCCGAGGCGCTGGTGATGACCGACAAGAACGCCGAGCAGTTGCAGAAGCTCAAGGATGTCGACCTGGTGAAGCTGGTGTTGTCCGGGGCCACGATGTAATCGCGCGGCCGATCCGCGCTACCGGCGATCCACCATCGCCAGTCCCACTGCCTCCGCAACCTTGATGCCATCCACGCCCGCCGACAGGATGCCGCCGGCGTAGCCAGCGCCTTCGCCGGCCGGGTACAGCCCGCGCGTGTTGAGGCTCTGGCAGTCGTCGCCACGCTTGATCCGCAGCGGCGCCGACGTGCGCGTTTCCACCCCGGTGAGCAGCGCGTCGTGCATCGCGAATCCCTTGATCTGGCGGTCGAACATCGGCAACGCCTCGCGGATCGCGGCGATCGCGTAATCGGGCAGCGAAGCGCCGAGGTCGCCGAAGCGCACGCCCGGCGTGTAGGACGGCAGCACCGATCCAGGTCCGGAGGAAGCCAGGCCAGCAAGAAAATCGCCGACGCGTTGCCCGGGCGCGCTGTAGTCGCCGCCGCCGTCGGTGAACGCGCGCGCTTCCCAGTGTCGCTGCAGGGCGATGCCGGCGAGCGGACCTTCGCCGTACGGGGCGTAGTCGTCGGGCGTGATGCCGACCACGATCGCGGCGTTCGCATTGCGCTCGTTGCGCGAATACTGGCTCATGCCATTGGTCACCACGCGGCCTGGCTCGGACGCGGCTGCGACCACGGTGCCGCCGGGACACATGCAGAAGCTGTACACGGAGCGCTCGTTCTTGCCATGGTGCACGAGTTTGTAATCGGCCGCGCCGAGCAATGGGTGCCCGGCTTGCGGCCCGAACCGCGCGCGATCGATCAGCGACTGCGGATGCTCGATGCGGAAGCCGATCGAGAACGGTTTCGCTTCCAGGTAGACGCCGCGTGCGTGCAGCATCGCGAACGTGTCGCGCGCGCTGTGGCCGAGCGCGAGGACGACGTGGTCGGCGCGCAGCTGTTCGCCGTTCGCGAGCGTCACCCCACGCACATGGCGCAGGCCCGACCCGTCGGTTTCCACCAGCAGATCGTCGACGCGACTGGAAAAGCGGATCTCGCCGCCCAGCGACTCGATGGTCGCGCGCATGCTCTCGACCATCGTCACCAGCCGGAACGTGCCGATGTGCGGCTTGCTCACGTAGAGGATTTCGTCGGGCGCGCCGGCCTTGACGAACTCGGTCAGCACCTTGCGGCCGTGGTGCAGCGGGTCGCGGATCTGGCTGTACAGCTTGCCGTCGGAAAACGTGCCCGCGCCGCCTTCGCCGAACTGCACGTTGGATTCAGGATTTAACTGGTTCTTGCGCCACAGCCCGAACGTATCGACCGTGCGTTCGCGCACCGCCTTGCCGCGTTCGAGCACGATCGGCCGGAAACCCATCTGCGCCAGGATCAGCGCCGCGAACAGGCCGCACGGCCCGGTGCCGATCACGATCGGCCGCAGGGTGAGGTCGTCGGGCGCGCGCGCGACGAATCTGTAATCGGTATCCGGCGTCGGCAACACCTGCGAACCGGAGGCATGCGCGGTGGGCCGCAACAGCCGCAACACGCCGGCTTCGTCCGCGATGTCGACGTCCACCGCGTAGATCAGCACGATCGCGCCGCGCTTGCGCGCGTCGTAGCTGCGCTTGGCGACCGCGTAGCCGCGCAGCGCGTCCGCCGCGATGCCCAGCCGCGCAAGGATCGCGTGCTTCAGCGCATCCTCGGCATGGTCCAGCGGCAGCTTGAGGTCGGTCAGTCGGAGCATGGCGGGATTATGCGGCGCAGCTCAACGGCCAGCCCGGCCCGGCGCCTTCGCGTGCGCTGCATCGAACAGCGCTTCGAGGATCGCATGGGTGCCGCGCATCGGCGCGACGACGGCCGCCGCCCACGCGAAATAATCGGCGATGCGTTGGTGGGTCCAGTCGGTCGGCGGACTCTGGACGATGTCGCGCAGGTTCGCGGTCTTGTCCGCGAGCTTGACCAGGCGCGCGCCATGCGAGAGGTGCACGGCATGTTCGATCTGCAGCAGCTTGCGCTCGGCCCTGGCCAGCAGCTTGTCGTCGCTGACCTCATCGACATGCGCCAGCACGGTGTCGCCGAAACGTTCGCGCACGCGCCGGCGTCCCTCCTCGACGGTCGGCTGGCCGGGCTCGCCACAACAGTCCTCGATGTAGTCGTGCAACGCAGCCGCGCACAGCACGTCGGCATCGTCGACGGCGGCCTCGACGGTGAGGATGCGCAGCAGCGCGATCGGATGGTTGATGTAGGGAGCCTCCTCGGCGCCCTTGCGGCGCTGGTCGCGATGGGCTTCGGCGGCGAAGGCTATCGCATCGATGAGGCGCATGATCGGATCGGTCGGGTTCGGCATGGTGAAGCCATCTGTCAGGTGAATACGTCGCGCCGCTGCGCGATATCAATGCATGCCCCAATGCATGCGCGCCACGCTGGCATCAGTGTACGGGTGCGCGGTGCAGGTGCCCGGTGGTCCACCACGCGATGCCCAGCGCGACCAGCACCAGCGCCGACGACAGCAGGAACGGCGCGCCCGGTAGGTGGATCGGAGCGTGCGTGCCGATGAAGGTCGCAAACACGGTGGTGAACAGCGCGGGGCCGAAGATGCCGGCGGTGCTCGCGAGCGAGGTCACGCTGCCCTGCAGGCGGCCCTGTTCGTGCGGGTCGACCTGCCGGGTCATGATCGATTGGGTGACCGGACTCGCGAGCCCCCACAGCGCGCCGATCGGCATCGCAAGCAGGAAGATCCAGCCGGTCGAGGCGAAACCGTAGATGCCGAATCCGATCGCACCGCAGACCGTCCCGAGCAGCAAGGTGCGGCGTTCGCCGAGCCGGTGGACGACCCGCTTCGCGAGCCATGCCTGCACGAACGCGCTGAGCACGCCGACGCCAGCCAGGACGTAGCCGACCTGCTGCTGGCCCCAGTGGTAGCGATAGTCGACATACAGCACGAACACGCTGTTGAACACGTAGTGCGCGAGCTGGAACAGGAACACCGTCAGCGCGAGTCCGAACACCTGCGGATACCGGCGCAGCAGCAGCAGGGCGCCGATCGGGTTCGCGCGCTTCCAGTTGAAGGCGCTGCGGCGTTCGGGCGGCAACGACTCGGGCAGCACGAAATACCCGTAGCAGAAGTTGAGCAGGCTCAACGCCGCCGCCGCCGCGAACGGCGCGCGCGGATTGACCGCGGCAAGCAGGCTGCCGAGCGCGGGACCGATCACGAAGCCGATGCCGAATGCCGCACCCATCAGGCCGAACGCGCCGGCGCGTTTCTCTGGCGGGGTCACGTCGGCGATGTACGCGTTCGCGGTCGAAAAGCTCGCCGAGGTGATGCCCGAGATGATCCGGCCAATGAACAGCAGCGGCAGCGTGTTGACCACCGCCATCAGGATGAAATCCAGGCCGAGGCCGAGATTCGACAACAGGATCACCGGGCGGCGTCCGAAATGATCCGACAACGCGCCCTGCACCGGCGAGAACACGAACTGCATGATCGCGAAGACCGTGCCGAACAGGCCGACCCAGCGTGCGGCCACGTCGAAACCGCCGCCGCCCATGGTCTTGATCAAGTGCGGCAGCACCGGGATGATCATCCCGAACGACAGGATGTCGATCATCACCGTGATGAACACGAAAGCGACAGCCGCACGGCGCACGCGCACGCCGGTCGGCGAATCGTCCCGCCCTGGATCGAGCGGCGGTATCGGCAGTTCTGGCTGCGTCACCGGTTGCGACGGATCTTCAGGCGGCTGGGTCACGAAAGGTTCCGATGCGTGAGCGCGCCAGTCTAGCGCAGCGGTCTGTCGTTCGATGTTGCCGTGCTGGTCGGATCAGCGCCCCGGGCCGACGTCGATGAAGCGCAGGAACTCGTTGCGGGTCCTCGCGTCCTCGCGAAACGTGCCGAGCATCTTCGAGGTGACCATGCTCACCCCGCGCTTGTGGATGCCGCGCGTGGTCATGCATTCGTGCGCGCCGACCACGACTACGCCGACGCCGCGCGGCTTCAGCACGGACTCGATGCAGTTGGCGATCTGCGAGGTCATTTTCTCCTGCACCTGGAAGCGCCGCGCGAAGGTCTCGACCACGCGCGCGAGCTTGCTGATGCCGACCACTTTTCCGTCCGGCAGGTAGCCGACGTGCGCCTTGCCGATGATCGGCGCCATGTGGTGTTCGCAGTGCGATTCGAACTCGATGTCGCGCAGCACGATCAGTTCGTCGTAGCCGCAGACTTCCTCGAAGGTGCGCGCGAGATAGTCCTGCGGGTCTTCCGCATAACCCGAGAACCAGTCGCCATAGGCCTTGGCCACGCGCTTGGGCGTGTCGAGCAGGCCTTCGCGATTCGGGTCCTCGCCGGCCCAGCGCAGCAGGACGCGGACCGCATCTTCGGCCTGCTCGCGGCTGACTTCGGTCTCGGCGGACGGCTTGGTCGGGTCAGGTTTGATGGGGGCCGACATGCAGATTCTCCCGATGGAAGCGGCATGCTACGCCAGTGCGCGGTGAATGCGCCGCGAAGCATGTGCAAAGAGCGACCGGGCCACGCATGGGGCCTGCCACTAGCGCCGGTCGATGCGCCGACGCTGCAGCCGGTGTCACGCCACGCGCTACGCCTCGGGCTTGGGGCGGCGCGCGGGTTTCGCGTCGAGCGGTGCCAGCATCCAGTGCAGCGCAATGCGCTTGCCTCCTCGCGCCGGTCGCGTACCGAGCAGGAGGTCAGCCAGGCGTCGCAGCAGGCCGTTGACCTCGGCGAGTTCGGCCGGGTCGACCCAGCCGGTGAGCCGCGCGGCCCACAATTCCCGCGATGGACCCGACACGACCGTCTCCTCCTGTCCCAGCGCACGCACGAAATCGCGCTGCGCTAGCCGCGACATGCTCGATGCGACCCGCGCCACGGCTTTCGCATTGGCGGTCGCACCGGGCTTGTAGAGCAAGCTCAACGATTGTCCGGCGGGCACCGCCAAGCGGAAACTGCGCCCGCTCGCACCCGCCCGCTCTTCGAGCAGCCCGCCCTTCACAAGCGCGCGCAGGTGATAGTAGAGGCCATCCGCAGGCCGGCCGAGCTGGGCGGCGAGTTCGGCGACGGTTGCTTCCCCACCGAGCGCCTGGATCGCGGTCGCGAGCTCGACGCGGATCGGTGTCGCCAGTACCGCGATCTTCTCCGGATCGTCGATGGTCGTCCGGGTCGTGGCTTTCCGTGCCATCAGTTGGGTTGCCATTGTTGAAAATATTGCTCATTCTTCAACACATCGGCCTGCGACGCAATCGTTGCGACGCGCCGATCCACTCCAGGAGCCGATCATGCGCACCCTCGCCATCAGCCTGCTGTCCCTCGCCATCGCCGCGACCTGCCATGCCGGCGACGCGGTCGGGATCTTCGCCCGCGCCAAGGCCGCCAGCGGGGGCGCGCACTGGGATGGCGTGCGGAGCTGGCACAGCGACGGCACCGTCGTCACCGGGGGCTTGAACGGCAGCTTCGACTCCATCATCGATTTGCGCTCCGGCCGGTCGGAGGGCGCGTTCAAGCTCGGCCCGGTCGAGGGTGCCGACGGTTTCGATGGAACCCATGCGTGGTCGCGTGACCCGGGCGGCGAAGTCGCCGCTCTCGACGCGCCCGAAGCGGTGCGGCGCGCACGCAGCCAGGCGTGGCTCGATGCGCACGCCTACTGGTTTCCGCAGCGCATCGGCGCGACCTACGGCGAAGTGACTTCGCGCGTGCTCGACGGCAAGCGCTACGACGTCGTCGTCGCCACCCCGCAGGGCGGCGATTCGCTGACCCTGTGGTTCGCGAACGACAGCAGCCTGCTCGCGCGCGTCGAGCAGAAGGAGGGCCCGAATACCAACACGACGGTGTTCGACGACTACCGCCCGGTCGGGGGGCTGCGCGTTCCGTTCCATTTCGTGACGGACTCGACCGACGCCGCCGGCCGCACCGATCCGCGCGAGCGCACGGATATCCACTTCGCGCATGTCGCGCTCAACGTCGCGGTCACCGACGCCGATTTCGCGATGCCGAAGATGGTAGCCACCGCGCGCATCGACGACCCGAGCGGCAGCACCACGATCCCGTTCGACCTCGTCAACAACCACATCTACGTCGATGGCCGCATCGACGGCAAGCCGGCGCGGTTGCTCGTCGATACCGGCGGCGTGAACCTGCTCACCCCGACTGCGGCGAAGAAATTCGGCATCGTCGGCGAAGGCAAGCTCGCTGGCGGCGGCGTCGGCGACCAGAAGGTCGATCTCGCCCTCGGACATGCGCAGGAAGTGCGCGTCGGCAACGCGGTGCTCGCGAAGCCGGTGTTCTACATCCTCGATCTCGGCGCGCTGGCGCAGGTCGAGGGCGTCGAGGCCGATGGCCTGGTGGGCTATGAGATGTTCCGCCGCTTCGGCGTCGAGATCGATTATGCGCGGCACCGGCTGGTGCTGACCGATCCGGCGAAATTCGCTCCGCCCGCAGGCGCGACGGCCATCCCGTTCAAACTCAGCGACCGCATCCCGATCGTGACCGGCAGCCTTGACGGCCTGCCGATGCAGATCAGCATCGACACTGGCTCGCGAGCTTCGATCACGTTGCACGCACCCTTCGTGAAGGCCAACAACCTGGTCGCGAAGTACCACGCCGCTCCGGAAGCGGTGATGGGCTGGGGCGTCGGCGGTCCGTCGCGCGGACGCCCCGCGCGTTTCGGCACGCTGCAGCTCGGCGATGTGCGCATCGACGGCATCGCCGGCGACTTGTACATGGGTAACAAGGGCGCGTTCGCCGATCCCGACCTCAGCGGCAACCTCGGCGGCGGCGTGCTGCGGCGCTTCGACGTGGCGTTCGACTACGCGAAGAGCACCATGTACCTCGCACCGAATCCGGAATGGGCCGGCAAGCCCGATGCGTTCGATCGCAGCGGGCTGTGGCTGCTCGGCGATGGCGATGCGTTCAAGGTGGTGGATGTCGCGTCAGACAGCGCGGCGCTGAAGGCGGGGCTGCAATTGAACGACCGCGTCGTTTCGATCGGTGGCGAAGCGATCGGCAAGCGCAGCCTTGCCGAATGGCGCGAACGCTTGCGGACCACGCCCGTGGGCACGCATGTCGCGATCCGCTTCATGCGCGACGGCACGGAGCAGGCGGCGGATCTCGTGCTGGCGGATCGGATTGCCGCGGTCGCACAGCCCTGATCGACGACGGCGCAGGCTGGGATGCAATCCCCGCGTGTCCGGCAAGCGATGCCCACAGAGCTGGGATTGCATCCCAGCCTACCGCCCCCTGTTCGCTGAAACAGTCACCGCCGCATGGCCCACCCCCATGCGTCGGTCCTGTCATCCGCGCCGGTCCTGCCATCCGCGCCAGTCCTGCCATCCGCGCCAGTCCTGTCATCCCGAGCGCAGCGAGGGATCCCGAAGTCGCTGTGCCTTCGCCCGACAGATCCCTCGCTGCGCTCGGGATGACAGCCATCGGCGGGATCACCGCCTGGCGGGACGACCGCTTGGCGGGATGCTTCTTACTCCACCCGGCAAAAAGCCGCTTTGAGGTAACGGCTCTCCGGCACCTGCGCCTGGAACGGATGATCCGCGCCGGCGCCCGAGATTTTCAGCACCTGCAATGAGCGCCCCGCGTAGAACGCCGCGCGGCGCAGCATGTCGAGGAACTGCTCCTCGCTGACCAGGCCGGTGCACGAACAGCTCAGGAAGAATCCGCCCGGCTTCACGACCGACAGCGCGAGCTTGTTCATGT
>JBBQHA010000017.1:0-37630 GCA_038323475.1 Lysobacterales bacterium | reverse complement strand
AGCGCCAAGGCAGGCGTCTTGTAGAACGGGTCGGCGATCGCCTTGCGGAACAGGGAATCGGCCTCGACAGGATGTCCCGAGCGGCACAGCCATGCACCGTAGTTGTTCAGGATGTCGCCCTTTTCCGGCGCCAGCTTGACCGACTTTGCGTAGCTCGATTCGGCCTGCGCAGGGCGATTGATGCGCTCGTACAGCAGCCCGAGCATGGTGTAGGCATCGGCGGACGACGGATCGAGCTTGACGGCTCGCTGCAGGCGATCGAGCGCGACCTCATAGTGCCCGCCTTCGATGTATTCCTCGGCGAGCCCGACTTCGTTCTGCGCCGCAGCCTTGGGCGACCTTCCATCGTCCTTGAACGTGGGAGTCCGGTCGACTGTCCGGTACGCGGAGGAGTTGCCATGCTTCACCAGGCCGCAGCCTCCCAAAGCCAACAGCGCACTCGCGGCGCCCACCACCAGAACCACATCATGCAGCCGCATGAACGACTCCCTGTTGTTCGAGCTTGCGACGGAACGCTTCCTGCCGGCGGGTGCGATCCAGCACCTGGCCCTTGAGCTGGCCACAGGCCGCGTCGATGTCGTCGCCGCGCGTGCGGCGCACCATCGTGAGCACCTGGTTGTCGAGCAGCAGCGTCTGGAAGTTGCGGATGTCGGCGGCGTCCGAACGCTCGTAACCGGTACCCGGGAACGGGTTGAACGGGATCAGGTTGACCTTGGCTGCATTGGCGCGCTGCAACTTCGCATCCATGCCGCGCATGAGCTTGATCAGCGCGCGCGCGTGTTCGGGCTTGTCGTTGACGCCCTTCATCATCGTGTATTCGAAGGTGATCGACGTGCGCGGCTTGCGCTGCGCGTAACGCACGCAGGCTTCCATGAGTTCAGCGATCGGGTATTTCTTGTTGAGCGGGACGAGTTGCGTGCGCAATTCATCGGTCGGCGCGTGCAGGGAAACCGCTAGCGAGACGTCGGATTCGACGGAAAGACGGTCGATCATCGGCACCAGCCCGGCGGTGGACAGGGTCACCCGCTTGTTGGCGAGGCCAAGGCCAAGGTCGTCGCGCATGATGCCCATCGCGCGCACCACGTTGTCGAAGTTCAGCAGCGGCTCGCCCATGCCCATCATCACGACATTGGTGAGCTTGCGCTGCTTGTGCGGCACGTTGCCCAGGTGCTTCGCCGCGACCCAGACCTGGCCGATGATCTCGGCGGTGGACAGGTTGCGGTTGAAACCCTGGGTGCCGGTCGAGCAGAACGTGCAGGCCAGCCCGCAACCGACCTGCGAGGACACGCACAGCGTGCCGCGCCCCTTGTCCGGGATGAACACGGCTTCGATCGCGTTGCCGCCGTCCATGCCCAGCAGCCACTTGTGGGTGCCGTCCGCCGAGGGTTTCTCGAAAAGCACCTTCGGCGGCTCGATCACGCACGCCGCCATCAGCTTGGCGCGCAAGGGCTTGCCGAGGTCGGTCATCTCCGTGAAGTCGGTGACGTGGCGATGGTAGATCCACTTCATCACCTGTTCGGCGCGGTAGCGCGCTTCGCCGATGCCGGCGAAGAACGCGACCAGGCCAGCGCGGTCGAGTTCCAACAGGTTGGCAAGTGCCGGGTTCACGGTGGCGGGAGCGTCTGTCACGTCAGTTCGTCACGGGCGCTCAGCGCGGGCAGAGCTCGGTGGTGCTGAAGAAATACGCAATCTCGTTGGCGGCGTTCTCGAGCGAATCCGAGCCGTGCACGGCATTGGCGTCGATCGACGTCGCGAAGTCGGCGCGGATCGTGCCCGGCGCGGCTTCCTTCGGATTGGTGGCGCCCATCAGCTCACGGTTCGTGAGCAGCGCGCCCTCGCCTTCCAGTGCCTGGATCATCACCGGACCGGAAATCATGAACTCGACCAGCGCCTTGAAGAACGGACGCTCGCGATGCACGGCGTAGAAACCTTCGGCTTCCAGGCGGGAAAGCTGCTTCATCTTGGCGGCGATGACATTCAGGCCGGCCTGCTCGAAACGGGAATAGATCGCACCGATGACGTTCTTGGCGACGGCGTCGGGCTTGATGATCGAAAGAGTGCGCTCCAGCGCCATGCAATGCTCCAGAAAAAGTAGTCGAAACGAGGGGTTGGGAGATGTTTGTGTGAAACAGGCACACGGCGGCTCTGCGCTGCGTTCCAAGCCCGAAGAATACCATGATTGCCCGGACCGGCACGCGATCGCGGTGCATTCCCCCGCCGTGATTCATCTGCCTTCACGTTCCCGGTGGCGTTGGGTTGGAAGCCGCATCCAGCGCACTGCGATTGACGCCGAATCCGGTTCGGCTTAGTCTTAAACGGTCGTTTCAATCGGGTGTTCATGCGGTGTCCGCGACCGTCCATTTCTCCACCAAGGAACGCATCCTCAGCGCCGCCGAGGACCTGTTCGCGCAGTTCGGATTCGCCGGCACGTCGCTGCGGCAGGTAACCACCCACGCCGAGGTCAACATCGCGGCGGTGAACTACCACTTCGGTTCCAAGGACAACCTCGTCAACGAGGTCTTCCGGCGCCGACTCGATGAACTCAGCGACAAGCGCCTGCTCGCCCTGCGCGAGGCGCTGCGGGACCATCCCGGCGAGCTTGAGCCGATCCTCGCGGCGTTCATCGAACCCGCCCTCGCGCTGACCCTCGATCGCCATGGCGGCTCGGCGTTCGTGCGCGTGCTGGCGCGTGCCTACGCCGAGAAGAACGAGCGCTTGCGCAAGTTCCTTTCCGACAATTACGGCCACGTGCTGCGCGAGTTCTCGAAGGCCATCGGCGCATGCCTGCCCGGGGTCGGCAAGGAAGAGTTGTACTGGCGCCTGGACTTCACGGCTGGCGCGCTGACCTATGCGATGGCCGACTTCGGGCTGATCCGCAGGCCCGCCGGGGCGACCGAAAAGGCCCATTGCCAGCGCGCCGCGGCGGCGCTGATCCGCTTCGCATCTGCTGGCATACGACAATAGCTTGCTGGGCAAACCCGTACCCGAGCGCCGCGCCATCCAGAGCCAGGGAGTTGCAAAGTTCAAGATTACTTTTATTAATTTAAACAATCGAGTAAACAACATGTCTAAGAAACTGCTTGTACGCCGCGCTGCCGTTCTCGGCGCAGGCGTCATGGGTGCGCAGATCGCGGCCCACCTTGTGAATGCCGGCGTGGACACGTTGCTGTTCGATCTGCCCGCGAAACAGGGCGATCCGAACGGCATCGTCCTCAAGGCCATCGCCAACCTGGCCAAGCTCTCGCCCGCCCCGCTCGCGGCGAAGGATCGTGCCGCCGCGATCGTCCCGGCGAACTACGACCAGCATCTGGAGCTGTTGCAGGGCTGCGACCTGATCGTCGAGGCCATCGCCGAGCGGCTGGACTGGAAGAAGGACCTGTACGCAAAGATCGCACCACACGTGGCGCCGACCGCGATCCTCGCGTCGAACACGTCGGGCCTGTCAATCAATGCCCTGGCCGACGTGCTGGACGAAGCCCTGCACGAGCGCTTCTGCGGCCTGCATTTCTTCAATCCACCCCGCTACATGCACCTTGCGGAGTTGATACCTTGCAGGAAGACATCTCCGGATGTACTTGATGCGCTTGAAACTTTCCTGACTTCGACCTTGGGAAAAGGCGTGGTTCGCGCGAAGGACACGCCGAACTTCATCGGCAACCGGATCGGGGTGTTCTCGATCCTGTCGACCATCCACCACACCCAGGCCTTCGGGCTCGGCTTCGATACCGTCGACGCACTGACCGGGCCAGCGATCGGCCGCCCGAAATCCGCCACTTATCGGACCGCTGACGTGGTCGGCCTGGACACGATGGCCCACGTCATCCAGACCATGGCGGACACCCTGCCCGATGATCCCTGGCACACGTACTTCGCGGTGCCGCCATTGCTGAAGGCCCTGATCGCGCAAGGCGCGCTCGGCCAGAAGACCGGCGCGGGCATCTACCGCAAACTCGGCAAGGACATCCAGGTGCTGGATGCCGGGACGCAGGACTATCGGCTCAGCGACGGCGAGGTCGCTCCGGAAGTCGCCGAGATGCTCAAGATCCGGAACCCGGCCGAGAAATTCGCGAAGTTGCGCGGGTCGGAGCATCCGCAGGCGCAGTTCCTTTGGGCGATCTTCCGCGATCTGTTCCATTACAGCGCGTTCCACCTGGTCTCGATCGCCGAGACCGCACGCGACGTGGACTTCGCGATCCGCTGGGGCTACGGCTGGAAACTCGGACCGTTCGAAACCTGGCAGGCCGCCGGCTGGAAACAGGTCGCGGGCTGGATCGCCGAGGACATCGTCGCCGGCAAGACCATGTCCAGCGCTCCACTGCCGAACTGGGTCTACGACGGACGCGATGCCGTACATACCGCCGAGGGTAGCTTCAGTCCCTCGCAGGACCGGAAACTGCCGCGCTCGAACCTCCCGGTCTACCAACGCCAGCGGTTCCCCGATCCGCTGCTCGGCGAAACATTCGCGCCTGGTGAAACCGTGTTCGAGACCGATGCGGTGCGCATGTGGCACGACGGCGACGGCATCGCCGTGGTCGGCTTCAAGACCAAGATGCACACGGTCAACGATGGCGTACTCGAGGGCCTGCAAAAGGCGGTCGCCACCGCAGAACAGGATTTCGATGGTCTCGTGATCTGGCAGGACAGCGAGCCGTTCTCGGCTGGCGCCGACCTGAAGGGCGCGATGGGACTGCTCCAGGCCGGCAAGGTCGCGGATTTCGACGCGATGATCGCGACCTTCCAGGCCACCAGCCTGCGCCTGAAGTATGCGCAGGTGCCGGTGGTCGCGGCTGTGCGCGGCATGGCCCTCGGCGGCGGCTGCGAGTTCCAGATGCATTCAGCGCGCACGGTCGCTGCGCTGGAAAGCTATATCGGCCTGGTCGAAGCCGGCGTCGGCCTGCTGCCGGGCGGCGGCGGCCTCAAGGAAATCGCCACCCGCGTCGGACTCTCGGTTGGCCAGGGCGGCGATGTCTTCGCCGGCCTGAAGCCCTATTTCGAAGCCGTCGCAATGGGCAAGGTTTCCGGGTCCGCGATGGAAGCGAAGGAACTCGGCCTGCTCCGCAAGGACGACGTGGTCGTGTTCAACGCCCACGAATTGCTTTACGTCGCGAAGCAACAGGCGCGCGCGCTCGCCGAATCCGGCTATCGCCCGCCGCTGCCGGCACGGCAGATCCCGGTCGCCGGCGACGTCGGCATCGCGACGTTCAAGATGATGCTGGTCAACATGCTGGAGGGCCGCTTCATTTCCGAACACGATTACGAAGTCTCGACCCGCATCGCGACTGTCCTGTGCGGCGGAGAAGTCGATCGCGGATCGCTGGTCGACGAGGACTGGTTGATCAGGCTCGAACGTGAGCAGTTCGTCGCGCTCGCGCAGATGCCCAAGACGCAGGCGCGCATCGTGCATACGCTCACCACCGGCAAGCCGCTCAGGAACTGATGCCATGACCAAGCAAACCCAGGATGCCTACATCGTCGCCGCGACCCGCACTCCGGTCGGCAAGGCCCCGCGCGGCGTATTCCGCAACACCCGTCCCGACGAGATGCTCGCGCACGTGCTGCGGGCCGTCGTCGCTCAGGCGCCCGGCATCGATGCAACGCAGATCGGCGACATCATCATTGGCTGCGCGATGCCCGAGGGCGAGCAAGGCATGAACGTGGCGCGCATCGGCGCACTGCTGGCTGGCCTGCCGAATACGATCGCGGCGCAGACAATCAACCGATTCTGTTCGTCGGGCCTGCAGGCCGTCGCGCTCGCGGCCGACCGCATCCGGCTCGGCGAAGCCGACCTGATGCTCGCCGGCGGCACCGAATCGATGTCGATGGTGCCGATGATGGGGAACAAGGTCGCGATGAGCCCGAAGGTGTTCAGCGACGACCACGTCAACATCGCGTACGGCATGGGCATCACTGCCGAAAAGGTCGCCGACGAGTGGAAGGTTTCGCGCGCCGATCAGGATGCCTTCGCGTTGGCCTCGCATGAAAAGGCGATGGCCGCGATCGCCGCCGGCGAATTCAGGGACGAGATCTCGCCCTACGGCGTCGTCTCGCGCATGCCCGATCTCGGCGGGAACGTGATCCGGGTCCGCGAAGCGGTGATCGACACCGACGAAGGCCCGCGCCCCGACACGAGCCTGGATGGCCTCTCGAAACTGCGCGCGGTATTCCGCAATGGCGGCAGTGTGACCGCCGGCAAGTCCTCGCAGATGTCCGACGGCGCGGCTGGCGTGCTGCTCGCATCCGAGTCGGCGATCAAGCGATACGGCCTGACTCCCCTCGCCCGCTTCGTCGGCTATTCGGTCGCCGGTGTGCGCCCGGAAGTGATGGGCATCGGCCCGATCGCAGCGATCCCGAAGGTGCTCGCGCAAGCGGGACTGACGAAGGATCAGATCGACTGGATCGAACTCAACGAGGCGTTCGCCGCGCAGGCGCTCGCAGTGATCCGCGACGTCGGCCTCGACCCCGCCAACGTCAACCCGCTCGGCGGTGCGATCGCGCTCGGACACCCGCTCGGCGCGACCGGCGCGATCCGGACCGCGACCATCGTGCACGGCATGCGCCGCCGCAAGCAGAAGTACGGCCTGGTCACGATGTGCATCGGCACCGGCATGGGCGCGGCGGGCATTTTCGAATCGTTGTGACTGAAATCGACCGAGGGCAGGCAATTGCAATCGCCTGAATCCCGCCGAGCCGTGTTGCTGCCTTCGCCTGGTCAGCCAGTCGTTGGCAGCACTTCTCCGAAGTACCATTGCTCGCCCGAAAATGGCGGCTCGTCTTCATCGCCATTGCGCTCGACGCTGACTCCCAGCTCCCCGACGCCATTCGGCAGTTCGAGGCTCCATTGTTCTGACAGTCGGCGCGCCGCCAGCACCTTGATGTGCTCGTGCGGACCACCCGACGCCGATGTGTGGGATTGGAAATGGTCCTCATCGAGATAGATGCATAACTCGCTGGCAAACATGTCGGGCAGGCACACCACGCACGTCACTCGAAACGAACCAGCGGATTCCGGCTTGGCCGCTATCAGGTGCATGCAGGCATCGATCAGCCGCTGTGCGCATTTTCTTTGGATTGCAGGCGTACTCCAGCGCCCTTGAACGAGGTTCAGCTCGACCGGGATCTTCCAGTTCAAGTATCGGATGTCAGGATCGAGCTCGTCGCAAGACGGGAAATAGCCGGCAAAGCTGACGGACCATTCCTTCAGCGCGCGGAGGCGCCTTGCTACGCCGCGCAACTTCTTGTTAGCGTTGATCAGCCTTCTCATTGCCTGGTCACATGCGGCTCAGCGCGCATGATGCTATAGGGCATGGTCAACCAGCAGTGCGACGGTCGATCGTGCGGGTTTCGTACATGTCTCGCATCTCGGGACGAACCGCCAAGACACGCAACCGGACTGGTTCATTGAACGAACCGATCCATTCCCGCAGCGCATCGTCGCCTCGCCGGATCCTGTTGGGGACCTCTCATGACGAAGATTCCACTGCATGCCGCCATCGCCTTCCTGGCCTGCGCTTGCGTCGGCGGTGCACGCAGCGCCGACTGGCCGACGCACCACGCCTTCGCCGACGGGACCGATCTGGGCCTGACCGCGGCGTATCGCTACGACTACAACGATTTCACCAACGATACCCAACCCAATGGCACGCCCCGTTTCGAGGACGCTGCGACCAACCGTCGCAAGGAACTCGGCATCACGCTCAAGAAGAAAGGCGTGTACGACGTCGTCGCCGCGCGCGAATTCCAAGGCAAGACCTGGCTCGACGTCTACCTGCGCCTGCAGTCGAAGGCGCTCTTCGGCAAGGACTTCGGCGCATTCCGCTTCGGCTATTCGAAGACCCCAGTCGGATTCGAGGGCGTGACCGGCACGCGCGCGGACAGCTTCCTCGAACTCGCGATTCCGTTGCAGGCGCTGTACGAAGGTCGGCGCACGAGCATCGACTGGATGCTTGAGCGTCCCCGGTACATCGCGAACGTCGGTTACTACTTCGGCCAGGACCTGCAGGGCGACAACGATGGCACTACCATCGCGGGCCGCATCGCGTGGACGCCGGTCAAGGCCGATGGCCATGTCGTGCACCTCGCCGTTTCGGCATCGCGCGAGAATCCGGACAGCACCGTCAACGGCCTCGGCCAGACCATCCAGGCCAACACGCGCGTGCGCAGCATTCCGGAAGCCGGGCTGACGACCGTGCGCCTGGTCGATACCGGCACGCTCGCGAATGTGGACCACATCGATCGTCCCGGCCTTGAGGGCCTGTGGATCGACGGGCCGTGGTCGCTGCAGGGCGAATACTTGCAGGAAGACATCGCGCGTTTCGGCGGCAAGCCGGACGTGGGCACGAATGGCTACTACGTGTTCGCAAGCTGGATCGCCACCGGCGAGTCGCGCCCGTACACGAACGGCAACGTCGGCAACATCAAGCCGAAGTCGAAGGCTGGCGCACTGGAACTGCTGTTGCGCTACAGCCAGCTCGACCTCGATTCAGCCACGATCCACGGCGGCCGCGAACACGACTGGACGCTCGGCGCGAACTGGTACCTGACCGAACACTTCAAGTTCCATGGCAACTACGTTCATGCGTCGGCCGAAAAGAGCGGCCTGCAACTTTCGCCGAGGATCTACGAATTGCGTGCGCAGGTGATGTACTGAATGCGCCAGGTGGAGGGGCCGACCCCGGCCCGAACCGGACGCCCCGGAAGTCGGCCGGGGGCCGCTTCCACTGAGGCGCATTCAACAATCCCGCGTACGCAATCGGCTTACGGAAGGTCCTCGACGCCGAGTTCGTCGAGCGCAGCCTGCATCGAGCGCCGCGCGGGCTCGCTGAGGACCTCGTGGTCGAGCGCGAACCGGATCGTCGCCTCGATCAGCCCGATGTGCGTACCGCAGTCGAAGCGCGTGCCCTTGAAGCGGTAGGCGTTGACGGTGCGTTCGGAGAGCAGCGCGGCGATCGCGTCGGTGAGCTGGATCTCGCCGCCCTTGCCCGGTTTCGTCGCCTCCAGCAGCGCAAAGATGCGCGAGTCGAGGATATAGCGACCTACCACGGCGAGCGTGCTCGGCGCGATTTCGGGATCGGGTTTCTCGACGATCGCGGAAATGCGTCCGCAGCGGCCGTTGAACGTATCCGTCGCGACGATGCCGTAGCTGCCGGTCTGTTCCCGCAGGACCTGCTGCACCGCGATCACGCTGCAATCGTCGTGCTGCGCGAGTTCGGCCATCTGCGCGAGCGCGCCGGGGCCACGGTTCCAGATCAGGTCGTCCGGGAGGATCACCGCGAACGGCTCGTCGCCAACCACGGGTTTCGCGCACAGCACCGCATGGCCGAGCCCGAGCGCTTCGGCCTGGGTCACGAAGACCGCGCGCACGCCGTCGGGCAACACGTTGCGCACGAGTTCGAGCAGCTCCGTCTTGCCGGAGTTCTCGAGCTTGTGTTCGAGCTCGTAAGCCTTGTCGAAGTAGTCCGCGATCGCGTGCTTGTAGCGGTTGGTGACGAAGATCAGCGTGTCGCAACCAGCTTCGATCGCTTCGTCCACCGCGTACTGGATCAGCGGCCTGTCGATGATCGGCAGCATTTCCTTCGGCACCGTCTTTGTCACCGGCAGGAAACGCGTGCCGAGGCCTGCGACCGGGAAGACCGCCTTGCGGATGCGACGTGATTTGGTTGGCGGCATTTGATCGGGACTCATATGGCGTGATTGCGTCGGGCGATGGGCAGTAGGACAACGACTGCACCATCGGCTGGCCTGTATTCGGGGACGGCTTCGCGCAGTTGCCGGTGCAGGCGCGGCTCGTCGTATTCGGCGACCGCGACCCGCAATGCAGCAAGCGTGCGCAGGCAATTCGCTGCGTCCACGCTGCGCGATTCGGCCTGCAGGATCTTCGGATGCGCGGTGCGCCGGTTGCGTTCCTCGGGGTGATACAGGCTCTCGTGGATCTTCTCGCCCGGGCGCAGGCCCGTATACACGATCTGCACGTCGCGTCCAGGCACCTTGCCGGCGAGCCGGATCATCTGCTCGGCGAGCACGCGGATCGGTACTGGTTCGCCCATGTCGAGGGTGAAGATCGCCTTGTCGCTGCCGATCGCCGCCGCCTGCAGGATCAACTGGCAGGCTTCCGGGATCGTCATGAAATAGCGGCTGACTTCCGGATGCGTGACCGTGACCGGGCCGCCGCGACGGATCTGTTCGCGGAATGCAGGCACGACGCTGCCGGCCGAATCGAGCACGTTGCCGAAACGCACGACCACCATCCGCGTGTGCGCATGCGTCGCGATCGCCTGGCAGGCCATCTCTGCGAGCCGCTTGCTGGCACCGAGCACGTTCGCCGGATCGATCGCCTTGTCGGTGGAAATCAGCAGGAAGGTATCGACTCCCGCCGCGACGCTGGCTTCGGCGACGGTCTGGGTGGCGAGCACGTTATTGCGCACCGCTTCGCGGACCTGTCCCTCCAGCACTGGTACCTGCTTGTATGCCGCCGCGTGCAGTACGGCCTGCGCTCCGCTGATCCGCAACGCATGCTGGATCACCGCCAGGTCGCTGCAATCGCCAAGCACGCAGTGCACCGGCAGCGACGGCGTTCGCGAATGCAGTTCCTCGGAGATCCTGACCAGCGCCAGTTCGGTCTGCTCGACCAGGGTCAGCGAACTCGCTCCCAATGCCGCGACTTGGCGGCATAGTTCGGCGCCGATCGAACCGCCGGCACCGGTCACGAGCACCGACCGGCCGCCCAGCCATGCGCGCATCGCCTCCCAGTCCGGCGCCACCGGCTCGCGGCCGAGCAGGTCTTCGATCGCGACTTCCTTGAGATCGCCAGGCGCCGCGAGCCCCTGCAAGACATCGTGCAGGCGAGGCACTGTCCGGAACGGCAGCCCGGTGTCGTCGCACAACGCGACGGCGCGCTGCATCTGGGTGGTGTCGGCCGTGGGGATCGCAATGACGACCAACCGCGCATCGGTTTCGCGCGCGATCTCGACGATCGCGTCCAGCGAACCGAGCACCTGCACGCCGTGCAGTTTTGCGCCCTGCAGGCGTGTGTCGTCGTCCAGGAAACCGACCGGCACGTAGCGGCGGTCGCGGATCATGTCGCGCACCAGCGTTTCGCCGGCGCGGCCCGCGCCGAGGATCAGCACGCGGGTCGCGGCATGTTCCGGATCGACCGCATCGCGGCCGTCCTTCCAGGCGCGATACAGCAGGCGTGGCCCGCCGACCAGGACGACCAGCACGATCGGATACAGCACCAGCGCCGAACGCGGCACCATGTCGAGGCGGTTGATCAGGAAAAGTCCGAACAAAATCGCGAGCAGGCCAAGCAGGCTGGCCTTCGCGATGTTGAGCAGATCCGGCAGGCTGGCGAAGCGCCACAACCCCTGGTACAACCCGGCCCACCAGAAAATCGACCCTTGTGCGACCAGCACGACCGCGACCGTCGGCGAGAACAGCATCACCGCCACATGATCGGGCTGGAAGCTGTAGCGCAACGCGGTCAGCCCGACCCAGCACAACCAGACCATGCCGAGGTCGTGCAGCACGATCAGCATGCGCGGCAACAGGCTCGTGGCCGTGCGCGTAATGCGACCCATCAGCGACGATGTCTGGCGACCATCCATAGGCGATTCCTGACCCACGTCCACAGCAGGCAGCCCGATAGTAACGCACCGCCACTGATCCAGACCCCAACAGAAGGGTTCCACCGCGCGAGTGCGATCGCCAGCGCGCTCGCTGCCAGGGTCCACAACGCATAGCCGCAGGTGACGCGCAGATGCGGACGACCGCCGCGCACGAGCCATTGATAGAGATGCTCGCGATGCGGCCGCCACCAAGCCTTGCCGCGCACGATGCGCAGCAGCAAGGTCATGCCCGCATCGATGAGGAACGCCGATACCGGCAACGCTGCAATCGGCCACGGCAGCCCGCCCGCGACGACAGCACGCAGCAGCAGACAGGCGACCACGAATCCAAGTGCGCCGCTGCCGACATCGCCCAGGAAGATCCGCGCACGTGGCACGTTGAACGGCAGATACCCGAGCATGGCCGCCAGCAACAGCATCGCGAGGCCCGACCATGCGCCGGACAGCCAGCCTCCGGCCAGCAACGCCAGCGCAGCCAATCCGGCTTGGCTCGCGGCGAGTCCATCGATGCCGTCCATGAAGTTCCACGCATTCACGAGTCCGGCAACGACCACCGTACTCGCGACGATCGCGAGGAACTGCATCGCCGTCTGCGGCATTCCGATCAGCACGACGCTCGCTGCGAGCGCTGCGCACAGATGCACGGCCAGGCGCAGCCATGCCGGCAACGGACGATGGTCGTCGAGCCATCCGATGCCGGCGACGGCCGCGAGTCCGACCATGCAGATCGCGAGCGGCTGCCGCGCTTGCTGGGCGGATGCCGCGAACAGCGCGCCACCACCGAGCAGCGTCAGAACGGGGCCGATGCCGCCACCGCGCGGAGTTGGAACCGCATGGTTGCGACGCTGGCCAGGATGATCGAGCAATTGCCGGCGCAAGGCGTAACGTCGCGCAAGCGCAGTCAACGCAGCGGATGCGACGGCGCCGCAGGCGAACAGCATCGCCGCAAACGCGACGTTCGCGGCGGGCAACGCGGCCGTAGCGGACATCATTCGCCGAGCAGGTTGTACTGCGGCTTGATCGTGCCCCAGTTCTTGCAACTCGGGCACTGCCAGTGGTGGGCCCGCGCGCCGAAGCCGCAGCGACCGCAACGGTACGCCGGCGACCTCACCAGCAACTGGTCGCTGATCTGCTTGAGCGTGACCAGGGTGCCGATCGCTTCGTCGGGATTGTTCAAACTCAGTTCGATCAAGGCCGCCTGCCCGCGCACGGACGGCCGCTGCCTGACCTGTTTGGACAGGAACTTGCGGGCGACATCGACGCCTTCCTCGTCGTGCAGGATGCGGCTCAAGGCGAGCACCGGCGAAAAACCGGGATAGCGCTCGATCATCTCGGCGAGGAACGCGCGCGCACGGCTGGTGTCCTGCCCGCGCTGGTAGGCGCTTAGCAACGGCTTGATGACTTCCGGCAGGTAGTCGATGTCCTGGCGCGCGACGCGCTCGAATGCACGAATTGCCGCGGCATCGTTGTTCGCGGCGAGTTCGATCTGTCCTTCGAGGATGCCCGCGCGGGTGCTGTGCGGATCGGCGACGTACGCATCGGCGATCCGCGCGCGCGCAGCGTCCGGGTCGCCCTGCAGGCGCGCCTGCTCCGCAAGCTCGCACTGGAATTGCGAGATCAACACGCCCATCGGTTCGCCGGTCGCGGTCTCGAAACTGCGCGCGTGCAGGATCGCCTTGTCCCAGTCGCGTTCGGCCTGGTAGATCGAAATCAGGTGGCGCAATGCCTGCGGCACCGACACGTCCATCTGCACGAGGTCGGTGAACAGCGTTTCGGCGCGATCCAGCAGGCCCGCGCGCATGTAGTCCTCGCCAAGCTCGAGCGCGGCGTATTTTTTCTGTTCCTCACTCAGGCCGGGACGCGCGATCAGGTTCTGGTGCAGGCGGATCGCGCGATCCACCTCGCCGCGGCGGCGGAACAGGTATCCGAGCGAGAACTGGGTCTCGACGGTGTCCTTGTCGGCTTCGGCCAGTTGCAGGAACAGTTCGATCGCCTTGTCGGGCTGTTCGTTGAGCAGGTAGTTCAGGCCGCGGAAATACGTCTTCGACAGGCGGCTCACGCGACGGCCCGTCTGCAGCGCGCCGCCGCGACGGCCCGCGTACCAGCCGCTCGCCGCCGCAACCGGCAGCAATGCGACGATGAGGTAACCGAAGACGTCCGGGCTCATGCCGGATTCGACTGGCGCATGGACGACGACGCGGACGTCGTTGCGTCAAGTTCGCGGCGCGCCTTGCGAAGGCGTCCCTGCAGCGGCCACACGACGCCGACGGTCACCGCGATTCCGCCGAGAATCGCGCCAATCAACACCGCGACCAGCAATGCGACGCCAAGGCCGGCATGAGCCTGCCACAGGTGGAAGTCGAGGGTCACAGTCTGCGGATTGAACGCGCCGAACAGCACGCCGATGGCCACGAAGGCGAATGCAATCAGGATTTGCAGCACGACACGCATGGATCTGGCCTCTTCGCGACGACAGCGAAGCTTAGCCGACCGAAGCGTGCGGCGTCAGGTCAGTGCGACATCCGTTCATGCAATGGGAAAGACGCGGTACTGCGGCGCAGTTCGCAATGGAAAGAGGACAGGTTGCGTCGTGGGAGCGCAGCGCCCGTGCGGCTGGACTCAGGCAGCCACTTCGTTGTGCAGGTTGACGCGTTCGCGCAATTCCTTGCCGGGCTTGAAATGTGGCACGTGCTTGCCGGTCAGCGCGACCGAATCGCCGGTCTTGGGATTGCGACCGATCCGTGCGGGGCGGAAATGCAGCGAAAAACTGCCGAAACCGCGGATTTCGATGCGATCGCCGCGTGCAAGGGCGTCGCTCATCATCTCGAGCAGGGTCTTCACCGACAGGTCGACGTCGTCGGCCTTCAGGTGCCCTTGGCGCTGGGCGAGGATGTCGATGAGTTCGGACTTGGTCATGCGTTAGCTTGGCCGATCAGTTTGCGGCAGGAAAGCCTCGGGCGATTGCCGCGACCCGGATGTCCGGGCCGCGGCTTTCGCTTCGATCACTTCAGGTGCGATGACCGCAGGCTTGCGCCTGGGCTTATTCGGACTTGCCCATCTTCTCGCGCAGCAGCGCGCCCAGCGAGGACGTGCCGGTGTGCGCGGACGATGTCGCCTGGTATTCCTCCATCACCTGCTGCACGTCGGCCTCGTCCTTGGCGCGGATCGAGAGCTGCAACACGCGGCCCTTGCGGTCCATGCCGATGAACTTGGCTTCGATGCTGTCGCCGACCTTCAGGTGCTGGGTGGCGTCGTCGATGCGTTCCTTGGCGATGTCGGAGGCGCGGATATAACCCTCCATCGCATCGCCGAGGTCCACGGTCGCGCCGCGGGTATCGACTTCCTTCACGGTGCCGGTCAACAGGCTGCCCTTCGGGTGCGCGGCCATGAACTGGCCGAACGGATCCTGCTCGAGCTGCTTGACGCCGAGGGAGATGCGCTCGCGCTCCGGATCGACGGCCAGCACGACGGCTTCCAGCGTGTCGCCCTTCTTGTAGTTGCGCGCGACGTCCTCGCCCGTGGAGTTCCACGAGATGTCGGACAGATGCACGAGACCGTCGATGCCGCCGTCCAGGCCGATGAAGATGCCGAAGTCGGTGATCGACTTGATCTGGCCCGACACCTTGTCGCCCTTGTTGTTCATCGCGGCGAACGCTTCCCACGGATTCGGCTGGCACTGCTTCATGCCGAGCGAAATGCGGCGACGCTCTTCATCCACGTCGAGCACCATGACCTGGGTCTCGTCGCCGACCTGCACCATCTTGGACGGGTTGACGTTCTTGTTGGTCCAGTCCATTTCGGAAACGTGGACGAGGCCTTCGACGCCCGGCTCGATCTCGACGAACGCGCCGTAATCGGTGACGTTGGAGATCTTGCCGAACAGGCGCGCGCCATTCGGATAACGACGCGTGATGTTGTCCCACGGATCCTCGCCGAGCTGCTTGAGGCCGAGGCTGACGCGGTTGCGCTCGCGATCGTATTTGAGCACGCGCACGTCGAGTTCGTCGCCGACGTTGACCACTTCGGAGGGATGGCGAACGCGCTTCCAGGCCATGTCGGTGATGTGCAGCAGGCCGTCGATGCCGCCGAGGTCGACGAACGCGCCGTAGTCGGTGAGGTTCTTGACGACGCCCTTGATGACGACGCCCTCCTGCAGCTTGTCCATGAGCTGCTCGCGCTCTTCCGAGTGCTCGCTCTCGACGACTGCGCGGCGCGAGACCACGACGTTGTTGCGTTTGCGGTCGAGCTTGATGAGCTTGAACTCGAGTTCCTTGCCTTCCAGGTAGCCGGGATCGCGCACGGGGCGCACATCGACCAGCGAACCGGGCAGAAACGCGCGCACGTCCTTGATGTCGACGGTGAAGCCGCCCTTGACCTTGCCGCTGATGCGGCCGGTGATGGTGGCGTTCGCGGTCAGCGCTTCCTCGAGTTCGTCCCACACCATCGAACGCTTGGCTTTCTCGCGCGACAGCACGGTTTCGCCGAAGCCATTTTCGAGAAACTCGAGCGCGACCTTGACTTCGTCGCCCACCTTGACGTCGAGGACGCCATTGTCGTCACGGAACTGTTCGATCGGCACGATGCCTTCGGACTTCAGGCCCGCGTTGATCACCACGACGTCGGAGCGCACTTCGACGATGGTGCCGATGATGATGCTGCCAGGCTTTAGCTTGGCGATGCCCATCTGGCTCTGTTCGAACAGATCTGCAAATGATTCGGTCATTGGTGAATATCCGGTTGAACACACGGACCGCGGGCATCGCCCGTTGCTCGGTCCACCCTTGTGCGGCGCTTTCGCACCTGTTGGTTGAGTAGATCCGCGACAGGATTGTCGCGGGACTGGTTCTGCTGCGTTTGCGATTCGCATACACGACGGCGCGAACACGCGATGACCTAGCTGCGGAAAGATTCCGGCAGCAAGGACAGCACGCGTTCGACGACGCGCTCCACCGGAACATCCGTCGTATCGATCAGCACCGCATCGACGGCGGGCTTCAGCGGTGCAACCGCACGTTCGGCATCGCGCGCATCGCGGGCGAGAATCTCACGCAGCAGATCGTTAAGATTAACTGAAACCCCTTTGTCTTTCAACTGCTTATAGCGTCTTTCTGCACGCTGGGCCGCACTGGCGGTCAGGAAGACCTTGAACGCCGCATCCTGAAAGACCACGGTCCCCATGTCCCGGCCGTCCGCGACCAGCCCAGGCAGGCGCCGAAAGGCGCGCTGCTTGTCGAACAGCGCCTGCCTCACCCCCGGGATCGAAGCGATCGCCGAAGCCGCTGCCCCTGCGGTTTCGGTGCGCAGCGCGTCGGTCGCGTCCACGCCGTCCACCAGCACGCGCGGCTCGGCATCGCCGTCTGTACGGAAGCGGATATCGGTCCGCTGCGCCAGCGCCGCGAGTCCGGCATGGTCGTTCAGGTCCGCATGATCACGTTGCGCGACATGACCGACCACGCGGTAGAGAGCCCCCGAGTCGAGGTAATGCCAGCCGAGCCGCCCGGCCACGATCCGGCTGATCGTGCCCTTGCCGGAGCCGGATGGGCCATCGATGGTCAGTACAGGTGCATTGGGATCCATCGGGTCAACCTGGCGGGAATCGGCCATTCTAATTGCGTGACCAACTGTTTGTTCGAACATTCAGCACCGGACTGGGTACCGTACGCCCTCCCATCGGGAGCGCGATCCACCGCCCGGATCCGTCTGCGACTGGTTTTCTACGGTTGCGCCTTGGCGCCGCCGAGATTGCTGCAGAGGAAATCCAGCAACTTCATGCCGAACGCGCGCCTAGGCTTGCTCGTATGGAAGCCATGCCCCTGCTATTTGGCTTCGAGCGACCGGGTCGGTTCCTGCAATTTCAGCGTGCGCACGGCGACGCTTTTTTCGAGTTCGCGCTTGTGGCGCTGCACCAGCGCCGTGCGTACACGCACGAAAAGACAGACGAGCGCGATGCCCGCCAGCGCCAGCAGCACACGGAACCCGAGCGTCTGGAAAAATGTCGGGAGCACCCGGATCGGTACTGAAAGGGAACGTCCGCTCCACGCACCAGTCCGATTGGAGCCACGCAGGCGCAGCATGTAGTGGCCTGGCGGCAGGTTCGCATAGGACGCGAAACGACGGGTCGCGTCGGTTTCGATCCACTGTGTGTCGTAGCCATCCAGTCGGTATGCATAGCGGTTCTGTTCCGGCGCCGACAAATCCAGCGCGGAAAACTCGACCGACAGGCTGTTCGCATCGGCAGCAACCGTCAGCGGCTGCTTCGCGCTGCCGTCATTGAGTTGCCCGACCGCGACCGTCCTGCCGCCGACGCGCGCCTCGGTTACCACCAGCGGCGGCTGGTATGTCCATGCTGCGCGCAGTTGCGGGCGCACGACGGTCAACCCGCCGAGGCCGCCGAACAACAGTTCGCCCTGCTTCGTCACGGCGCCGGAGCCTGCACGGTAATTCGATATCGCCAGGCCATCCGATCGATCGAACCTTTCGATCGAAAAACTGTGCGGATCGATCGCCGCGAGGCCAGTGCCGGAGCTGGCCCAGATGTTTCCAGCCGTATCCTTGAGCAACATCGCGATGTTCGACAAACCATCGGCGGCGCCGAGCGAACGGAAACGCGCACGACCCCGCGCATCGCGCTGCTCGAGGACGCTGATGCCAACCAGCGTGCCAACCCAGAGACGACCATCGCGATCGGTCAGCAGCGAGGTCACAGAGCCGCAGACCAGCGCGTACGGATCGGCGGAGTCAGGAACGATGCGCTCGACGACATCGAGTTTCGCATCGAGCCGGGTGAGCCCGTTGCCGGTGCCAACCCACCATCCATCGTTCGGCGCGCGCGCGATCGCAAGTACGCGCTTATCGGTGAAACCGGCCGTACTCCTGGCGACCAGTTCCATTACGGCTGCCCCCGGCTTCTCCTGCAGGCGCCAGAGCACGCCGCTCCAGTTGCCCACCCATAGCGATTCGTTGGCGTGGAACAATGCGTCGGCGCTGTCGCCGGCATTGAAGCCTGGTAGGTCGACCCGGACGACGCCGTGCGCGGATGGATCCGCGCGGTAAAGGCCACGCAAACTGCCTACGTAGACTGCGTCGGTTCCCGCAAGCGCGAGCACATGTTCGTGCGGCAGCGCTGTCTCGGGCTTGAGCGGGTCTGGACGGATCTCCGCGACCCTGCCAGCGGAAGTTCCGGATGGATCGACCACATCGATGCCGTTGCCGCCAAGACCAAGCCATACGCGGCCGTCCGGCATCGGCAACACCGAGATCACGTCGGCGTCCGCCAGGCCGCGCTGGCGCCCGTCCGCTCCGAACACGGTGAGGAACGCTCGTTGCGCCGGATTGGTACGGCCCAGGCCAGCGTCGGTTCCTGTCCACATTAAACCCGAGCGATCCCGATAAATCGCCCGGATGGTGTCGTTCGCAAGCGTTGCCGGAATCTGCGGGTCGTGGCGCATCCGATGCATGCGCAGGGTCGCGGTATCGACCACCACGATGCCACCGCCAATGGTGCCCAGCCAGACTTCCCCGGGCCGGGCCTCTGCGATCTGGTCGACATCCTCAGTTTCGAGCCGTGATTCGCCTGAACTGTCGCGCAATTGCGTGGCGATGCCGACGAATGGGTCGTAGACGAAGGCGCCCGCTGTGCCGGTGCCGATCCAGACCTTGCCGCTGCTGTCCTGCAACATGCTATCGGCCTGCGGCTGCTTGCCTTCGCCGAGTGGAACGCGCATGAGCGCGCCGGTATCGGGATCGTGGCGGACAAGCCCGCTTGCGGTACCTATCCACAGCCCGCCCTGGCGATCGCGCAGCAGGCCGCCAAGCTGGTTGTCCGGCAGGCTGGCCGGGTCGGAAGCGTCATGGCGGATGTGGGCGAAGGTTCCATCCGCCTTGAGGCGGTCAAGGCCGCCGGAAGTCCCCATCCAGACCCCGCCTGCGCCATCGTCGGCGATCGACTTGACGCTGACATCGCTCAGCCCGCGCACGCCAACCGGATAGCTGATGAAGCTGTCGGTTTCGCGGTCGTAACTGGCCAGGCCAGCAGTACCGGTGCCGATCCACAGCCGCCCCAGCGCGTCGGCGTGCAACGCCTGGACGAAGTTGTCGCGCAGGCGTCCGGGCGCCCCTGGGTCCGTCTGGTAACGACGTACGCGGTAGCCGTCCCAGCGCAGCAATCCATTGTGGGTTCCGACCCAAAGGAACCCATCGCCATCCTGCGCGATCGCCGTGACCGAACCGGGCGTAAATCCCTGCTCGGAGGTGGCGTGCTGGAAGACCGTATCGGCAAGCCGGGACCAGCGTTCCGATGGCGCAACCGCAGGCGCAGCCGGAGCGGACGCAGTGCTGGGGGATGCAGCCGCTGCCACCGCGCAGGCTCCGATCGGGCAGCCCACCACGACCGCGCACGCCAGCGTCCACGCATTACCCGGCATGGGCTTGCCCGCATGCCCGAACCTGGCCGAACATGTCCCCGTCGAGGCATGGCGCCGACCGATTGCATTGCGCAGCCACCGATTCCCCCGGGTCCGACACGCGATGAAGCAGGGTAGCGTACCGCGCCCGCCGTTCCGCCACGTTGATCGATGCATGGCAAGCTATTGAGAGCCATCGCATTTCCAGTTATCATGATCGACTAACCCGCCCGCCGTGAGTCATCCCATGAAAGTCCTGTCCTCCCTGAAGTCGGCCAAGAGCCGCCATCGCGACTGCAAGGTCGTGCGCCGCCGTGGCAAGGTGTTCGTGATCTGCAAGTCGAACCCGCGTTTCAAGGCCCGCCAGCGCTGAGCGATTGCGCAAGAGGGATGGATTGCCGGGGCCGCCACGTGCGGCCCCTTGCATGCAGGCCCCTGAGCGCCGCAGGACAGTCGCGTCGCAGGGCCGCCTGAACTGACCGGCGCGACTTCCTGCAAGGCCGGACACGCACGCATGGCCACGCAAGCCCGCATCTGATACAACTGCCGCGTTCCTTCACTGGGGAGAGTGCCATGAACCGCTTGTTGCTGACCTCGGCTGCGGCCGTCCTGTTGTCTGCCAATGTGGCATCCGCCTTGATGCCGGCGCACGCCGACACCCTGCTGATCCAGCGTGCGCGCATGAGCCAACCGATGGCGCGCCCGATGCGCGGCATGGGCATGTCCGCCGTCGAAAAACGGTTCGGCGCACCCAGCCACAGGCTTGAACAGCGCGGCGGCCAGAAGCACCAGTGGCCGGTCATCGATCGCTGGCAGTACCCCGACTACACCGTGTATTTCGCGCACGGCCATGTCGTCGACATCGTCCTCAACCACGCCACGCCCGAGGAAATCGGACCGGCGCCTGTCCGCTAGGACATGGTCGCTCCCGCCTTGCGCTTTCCCGCAGAGTGGGAGCCGCAATCCGCGGTTCTGCTGGCGTGGCCGCACGCCGGCACCGACTGGGCCGCGCGGCTTGCCGAGGTCGAAACCAGCTACGTCGCGCTGATCGGCGCGATCACGCGTTATCAGACCGCCGTCGTTTGCGTCGCCGACCCCGGCCTGCAACAGCATGCGGCACGACTGCTGGATGCCGCGGGCGTCCCCGAATCGCGGCTGCGTTTCGTGCGGGTCGAATACGACGACACCTGGCTGCGCGATTCCGGGCCGGTGACGCTGAGCCGCCCGGGCGACTTCCACCTGCTCGATTTCCGCTTCAATGCCTGGGGCGACAAATTCGCTTCGACGCGCGACGACCGACTCATCGAAGCGCTGTTCGCACAAGGCCTGTTCCGCAACGCGCATCGCGAACGCATCGACTTCGCGCTTGAAGGCGGCGCGATCGAGACCGACGGCGACGGCACCCTGCTGAGTACCTGGCATTGCCTGCTCGCACGCCACCCGGAACTCGACCGCAGCGAACTTTCGACGCGCCTCGCCGAAACCCTCCGGCAGCGGCGCGTGTTGTGGCTCGACCACGGCGCGCTTGAAGGCGACGATACCGATGCGCACATCGACACGCTTGCGCGCTTTGCGGATCCCTGGTCCATCGTCTACCAGGCGTGCGAGGACCCTGACGATGCGCACCACGCCGAGTTGCAGCGGATGGCGCACGAACTTGAGGCACTGCGCACGCTCGACGGCAAGCCGTATCGGCTGTTCCCGTTGCCTTGGGCAAGGCCCATCATCGACGAGGGACGCCGTCTTGCCGCCTCCTATGCGAATTTCCTGATCATCAACGGTGCGGTGCTGATGCCGTCCTACGACGATCCCGCGGACGCCATCGCCGCGGCGCAGCTTGAAAAAGCCTTTCCCGGGCGCGACATCGTGCAGGTGCCCTGCCGTCCGCTGATCTGGCAGAACGGCAGCCTGCATTGCCTGACGATGCAATTGCCCGAGGGACTTGTCTGATGTCTGCCCGCACGCTCACCGTCGCTCTCGTGCAGGAATCCGACCACGGCAGCGTCGAGGCGAACCACGCCGTCATCGCGCAGCGCGTGGCCGAAGCCGCCGAGCGCGGTGCGCGGCTGATCCTGCTGCAGGAACTGCACAATGGCGCGTATTTCTGCCAGCATGAAGAGGTCGCTGAATTCGATCGCGCCGAACCGATCCCGGGCCCGGGCACGCAACGCCTCGGCGATCTGGCGAAGCGCCACGGCGTGGTCATCGTCGGCTCGCTGTTCGAGCGACGCGCGCCCGGCCTGTATCACAACACCGCGGTCGTGTTCGAAACCGACGGCACCCTCGTCGGCAAGTACCGCAAGATGCACATTCCCGACGATCCGGGCTTCTACGAGAAGTTCTATTTCACCCCGGGCGACCTCGGCTTCCATCCGATCGACACCTCGATCGGCCGGCTCGGGGTGCTCGTCTGCTGGGACCAGTGGTATCCGGAAGCCGCACGGCTGATGGCGCTTGCCGGCGCCGAACTGCTGCTGTATCCGACCGCGATCGGCTGGGATCCAACCGATGCGCAGGACGAAAAAAACCGCCAGCGCGGCGCCTGGATGCTGAGCCATCGCGGGCATGCGGTCGCGAACGGTTTGCCGGTGCTGTCGTGCAACCGCATCGGCCATGAACCCTCGCCGCTCGCGGCGGAAAATGCCGTGGGCGCGTCGGGCATCCGTTTCTGGGGATCGAGCCACGTCGTCGGCCCGCAGGGCGAAATGCTGGCTGAAGCCGGCACCGACGCAGCGGAACTGCTGATCGTCGGCATCGATCTCGCGCGCAGCGAACACGTGCGCCGCATCTGGCCGTTCCTGCGCGATCGCCGGATCGATGCGTACGGCGACCTGCTCAAGCGCTACCGCGACTGACGCCTCATCCCTGCGCGCCCGCGCGTGCAGCGTCGCTGCCCGCCATGCGCCCTTCCCTTTCGGCAGCGTATCCATCCATGTCCAGCAGCGAACCGGTCATCGCAAGCAACGAAGGCAAGGCTGATGCCGAACAACCGATCGGGATCGTCGAGCGCGATGGCGTGCGCTACACGATCCTCGGCACGGCGCATGTATCGCGTGCGAGCGTCGAGGCCGTCGAGCGACTCGCGAACAGCGGGAAGTTCGACGCGATCGCCGTCGAACTCGACGCGCAACGCCTGCGCAGCCTGACCGATCCGAACGCATTGCAGGAGCTCGACCTGTTTCGCATCCTGCGCGAAGGCAAGACCGGACTGGTCGCCGCGAACCTGGCGCTGGCCGCATACCAGCGACGTCTGTCGGAACAGCTCGGCGTGGAGCCAGGCGCAGAACTCAAGGCCGCCGCCCAGGCTGCACGCGAGCTCGGGCTGCCGCTGCAACTCATCGACCGCGATGTCGGCATCACCCTCAAGCGCGCATATCGCGGGCTGGGTTTCTGGGGCCGCATCAAGCTGATGACCGGGCTCGGCATGAGCCTGTTCGACAACGAACAGGTAGACGAAACCGAGATCGAGAAGCTCAAGCAGGGCGACATGCTCGAAAGCAGCTTCGGCGAATTCGCCGCGCAGAGCCCGCCGATCTTCGAAGCATTGATCGCCGAACGCGACAACTACATGGCCGCGCGATTGCGCCAGGAAAATATCGGCGGGGTCTATCGCGAAGTGCTCGTCGTGATCGGCGCCGGACACCTCAAGGGCCTCTCGCGGCATTTGCGCGAGGACACCGAAACGCCGTCGTCGGTGCGTGAGCGGCTCGAATCGGTCGCCAGGGCCAGCCGCATTCCCTGGGTGTCGCTGGTGATCGCGGCACTCGTGCTCGGCAGCTTCGCCTGGGGCTACTGGCATGGCGGCGCGCACCTCGGCACCAGCCTGGTGCTGACCTGGATCACGCTGACCGCGATCGGCGGCGCGCTTGGCTGCATCGCCGATGGCGGACATCCGTTGAGCGTGCTGGCCGCGGCGGTGTGGTCGCCGTGGAAACCATTCCATCCGGGCATCGCATCGGGGACGGTCAGCGGTCTCGTCGAGGCGTGGGCGCGCAAGCCGACCTACCAGGACTTCATGCGCCTGCGCGACGACGTTGGCAGCCTGCGCGGCTGGTATCGCAACCGCGTATCGCGCGTGTTCCTCAACTTCTTCCTGACCT
Source organism: Lysobacterales bacterium (assembly GCA_038323475.1). Taxonomy (GTDB): domain Bacteria; phylum Pseudomonadota; class Gammaproteobacteria; order Xanthomonadales; family Xanthomonadaceae; genus SZAS-103. The sequence continues at coordinate 13,507 of JBBQHA010000017.1, read as the reverse complement.
GCCTCGGCACGATTGCCGGCGAAGCCATCGCGTTGTTGCGTATTGGCGGCAAGCTCGGCTGATGTGGGAAGGCCATCCCGGCCCGGGCGACGCTGCACTTCCTGGCGAAGAGCAAACGCAGACAGACGCCGCCCCCACCGCGTGCTCGATCCCTACTCCGGGATGACCACCGCTCGCTGGCCGCCCAGCGGTGCGCGATCCCGCGCCCGCCGGATGATCGCGATCGTCCATCCACGCAAGTCGTCCAGCGTCGCGTAGATCGTCGGCAGGAACAGCAGGCTGACCACGGTCGAGAACGCCAGTCCTCCCGCGATCGCGCGCGCCATCGGGTAGTACGCGGGACCATCGCCGCCGATCTGGGTGCCGCCGACGCACAGCGGCAGCATGCCGACGATCGCCGTTCCCATCGTCATCAGGATCGGGCGCAGGCGCTCCCGGCAGCCGGCGACGAGCGCCTCGGTGCGCTCCATCCCGCCGAGCCGCAACGAGTTGATGTGGGCGAACAACACGATCCCGTTGTTCACCACCACGCCCATCAGCACCAGGATGCCGATCGACGCCATGATCGTGAACGTGGTGCCGGTGATCCAGAACAGCCAGAACATGCCGAGCGCCGAGAACAGGATGCTGCTGAGGATCGCGCTCGGCATCAGCAGCGATTCGAACATCGCTGCCATGACCAGGTAGACCATGAAGAGCGCGATGAGCATGTTGATACCCATCTGCGCCCCGGCATCGTCGTTCTGCTGGAACGAACCGCCGAAATTCGAACGGTAGCCCGCCGGAAGCGTCGTGCTCGCGAGCACTTCCTCCATCGCCTTGCGCGCCTGGTCCATGGTCACGCCCGGCGGCAGGTTCGCCTGGATCGCTAGTGTCGTCTGCCGATCCTGCCGCGAAATCTGCGAAGCCCCTTTGCGCACTGCGACGTCGACCACGGAGAGCAATGGGATGCTGCTGCCATCCTTGCGCCGCAGGGTGAGCGTGGACAATTCCTCCATCCGATAGTGGTCGGCGCCGGCAAAACGCGCCCACACCGGAACATCGCCGCCCGGCGTGCGGAACTCGTGCAGCGGCGTGCCGCGCAACGCGATACCGACGTAACTCGCGACTTCCTGCGCAGTGAAACCATAGGCGGCGGCGCGATCGCGATTGACCGTGACTGCGACCTCGCTGGTCTCGTCGCCGTTGTCGACGCGTACGTCGCGCAGTTCCTTGCGGGTGGACAGGATCGGCACCAGGTTGTGGGCGATGTCCATCAGCGTCGCCGTCGAATCGCCGTTGATGTAGAGGCGGATGCCCTGGTCGCTGCCGCCGCCGTTGGGTCCGTTGTCGCCCTGGAACCCGATGTCGGCGCGTGCGCTCTTCGGCATTTCCTTGCGGATCATTTCCTGGACCTGTTCGGACGCTATCAGCCCGGGCTGCGACTTGCGCAGGAGCAGGCGATCGATCAGCCGCGGCTGCGGATCCACCAGGGTGATGAACGTCCCCGCGCCCTGCTGCTCGCTGAAGAACGAGTAGACCTGCTTGATCTGGTAGCGCTTGCGGCGCGCATCCAGGAAGGTCTCGACGTGTTTCACCTCGTCGGAGATCTGGTTGAGGCTGTACGCGCCCTTGAAGTTGTAGAACAGGTTGATCCGCCGGCCGGCATCGTTCTTGAACATGTCGAACTGGGTGAGTTTCGCGGGTACGAAACTGAGCAGCACGATCGCCGCGATGCCGAGGATGGACTTGCCGCGGTTCGCGAGCGTCCACCGCAGCGTGCGCCCGTACCAGCGCGACAAGCGCGGTACGAACCCGTGCTGGGCGACAACCGCCGGCGGCGTCTTCAGCCGTGCCGAGATCATCGGGATCAGGCTGACCGCGACCAGCCACGAAGCCAACAACGCGATGGTGATGGTGATCGCGACTTCGCCGAGGAACACGGTGATCTGGTTGCGCGCACCGAACAGGTTCGGCAGGAACACGATGATGCTGGTCAGCGTTCCGGCGCTGATCGCGGCCTGCACCGCGCGCGTCCCTTCGATCGCGCAACGCCGCGGATCGTCCGGATATTTCTCGCGGTACTGGTAGATGCTCTCGACCACGACGACCGCGTTGTCGACCAGCATGCCGATGCCGAGCAGCAGGCCCATCATCGACAGGATGTTCAGGCTCATGCCGAGGAACGACATCGCGCCTAGCGTGATGACGATGCAGATCGGGATCGCCAGGCTCACCATCAGCGTGGACGGCCAGTGGCGCAGGAAATAGAACAGGATCAGCAGCGACAGCAGCGAGCCGATGACACCGGCCTGGACGAGGTCGTCGATGGAACTGGTCACGCCCTTGGCCTGGTCGCCGACGATGTTCTGCTGGACCCCGGTGAATTCTGGTTCGTTGTTGATGCTGTGCATCTCGGCGAGCACGGCGCGGGAAACGTCGACCATGTTCGCGTTGCGCTCGCGATAGACGTTGATGCCGACCGCGGGACGTCCGTCGAGGCGGCGACCGATGTCGGCGCGCTGCGGTTGCAGGTGGATGTCGGCGATGTCGGACAGGCGCAGGCCCTTCGGATTCAGCACGAGGTTGCGCAATCCGTCGAGGTTGTTGATCTCGCCGACTGGCTGCACCCGGATGCGTTGTTTCCCGTCGTCGATCTCGCCGGCGGAAACGGAGAAGTTCGCGCCCTGCAGGCGCGTCGCCAGTTCGTTGAGGCTCATCCCGTGCGCGGCAAGCCGGGTGGGCGAGATCGCGATCTCGACTTCCGGCGGGAACGCGCCGGTGATCTCGACTTTCGCAACGCCCGGTACGCGCTGGATGCGCTTCTGTACCAGGTTCTGGATCATCTGGTATTCGCCGCGGAAATCTCGATTGCCTGCGAACCGGATCTGCAGCATGGGCTGGTCGCTGGGCGAGAACTTCAGCACGGTGAAGCGCTGCAGGTCGGTCGGCAGGTCCTTGCGGATCGCATCGAGCCGGTCGTGCGCTTCCGACGCGGTGATCGCGATGTTCCGGTTCCAGTCGGAAAACAGCAACTGGATCGACGAACTGTCGGGCCCGCTCGTCGAATCCATCTCCTTGATCCCCGACAGCGTCGCCAGTGCTTCCTCGGCCGGGCGCGTGATCGTGCGCTCGACTTCCTCCGGCGTGGATCCCGGATACGGCAACTGCACGAGCACGAACGGGAAGTTGACTTCCGGAAACTGTTCCAGCGGCAGCCGGAACGCGGCGATGATCCCGATCACGACCAGCGAGATGTAGAACATCACCGCCGTGACCGGCCGGCGCAGACTCAATTCGGCGAGACTCATGGCTGCATTCCCTCGATGCCGGCCTCCGCGACGATGGCGCCATCCGGCTCGATGCCGCCGTGTCCGGTCGCGTTCCTGGTGGCGGCGGCGCGCAGGCCGCGTTCGCGCCACTTCGCATCGGAACTGCGATCGAGCAGGTCGTACATCACCGGAATCACCACCAGCGTGAGCAGGGTCGAGACCAGCAGGCCGCCGATCACGGTGATCGCCATCGGCGCGCGCACCTCGGCGCCGTCGCCGCCGAAGAACGCCAGCGGCGCGAACCCGAACAGCGCGGTCAGCGTGGTCATCACGATCGGCCGCAAGCGCGAGGTCGCACCCTGGAAGATCGCATCGCGCTTGGCCACGCCCAGCTCGCGCAACTGGTTGACCTTGTCGACCAGCAGGATCGCGTTCTTCACCACGATGCCGACCAGCAGGATCATGCCGATGAACACCACGATCGAGATCGGCGAATGGCTGATCCACAAGGCCATCACCGCGCCGACGATCGCGAGCGGGATCGTGAACAGGATCACGAACGGATGCAGCAGCGATTCGAACTGCGAGGCCATCACCAGGTAGACCAGGAAGATCGCGAGCGCGAACGCGAACAGCAGCGACTTGATCGACGCGTCGAGTTCCTCGCCCTGCCCGCCGATGTGCATGCGCACGTCGGCGCCGAGCGGATTCTTCGCGACCAGCGCCTCGACTTCCTTCACCGCGGTACCGAGGTCGATGTCGCGCAGATTCGCCGACACCACCGCGACGCGCACTTGGTCGACGCGATGGATCTCGCTCGGCCCGACCGTCGCCACCACGTCGGCGACCGCATCCAGGGTCACCGGATGGACGCTCTCGGGGTTGACGATGATCTTGCGGATCGCCGCGATCGAATTGCGGTCGGCTTCGCGCGCACGCACCAGCACGTCGATCTTGCGGTCGCGGAAGCTGTAGCGCGTGGCGACTTCACCGCGCACCTTGCGTACGACCTGGTCGGCGATCTGGCGCGTGGTCAGGCCCAGCGCTGCGGCGCGATCCTGGTCGAAGCGGATCTGGACTTCGGGGAAGCCCTCCTCGACCGTCGACTTGATGTCGGCGAAATGCGCCGAACCCTGCATCAGTTTCGTCAGCTTGCGGCCTGCGCGTCCGACCGCATCCAGGTCCTGACCGCGCAACTCGATTTCGAGCGGCGTGGAGAAACTGAAGATCTCGGGACGGCCGAACTTCGTCTGCACGTCGGGATAGTCCTTCATGGTCGCGCGCATCGCTTCGGTTTCGCGCGCTTCCGACGCCTTGGTCAGGCCCTCGCCCAAGATCACATCGAGCTTCGCGATGTTCTCGCCGGACTCGGTCGGGTTCGCGTCCAGCCTGGTCCCGGTGCCGCTGACGCCGTACAGCGCCTGCAAGCCCTGGTCCTTGCCGTGCTTGAGTTCCAGCGCGCGCACCAGCGCATCGGTTTCGCGCAATTGGGTACCGGCCGGAAGCTTGGCGGTCAGCTCGAAACGATCCTGCGCGAATTGCGGGATGAGGTCGGTGCCGAGCGTGCTCGCGACGAGCAACGCCGCGGCGAAGGCTGTGGCCGCACCACTGAGGACCAGCAAGGGATTCGCGAGCGCTTTCGGCAACAATGCCCGGTAGCGCGCGGCGGCCCAGTCGTAAGGCTTGAGGACCGCGGTCCCGATCTTGCTCAAACCCTGGGTCGCTCCCGCAGTCCGCAGGCGCCAGAACAGGATGACGATCCAGCTGAATCCGAACGCGAGATACGGGGTGACGAAGATCGCGACGAACGCAAGCAGAAGGAACGGCAGCAGCAGCACCCGCAACGGAAGCAGCGCGATCCACCCGCTCCATCGCAGCGGCGACGCCGACGTCTGCCGAACCAGTGTCGATGGCAGCGAATTGTCGCGCGACACCGGCCACATCATCACCGGCTTCATCGCCGCGATGAAGGACCGCCACGCCGGCACGTCGTCGTGGCTGACGTCGCGGTCCAGCGCCATCGGCGCACGCGCCTTCAGCGAGGAGAGCATCGGGATCAGGGTCAGCGAGACGACCAGCGAGATCATCAGCGCGATCGATACCGTCAGCGCCTGGTCCTTGAACAATTGCCCGGCGACGCCCTGCACGAACACGAGCGGGAAGAACACCGACACCGTCGTCAGCGTCGAGGCGACCACCGCCATGCTGACTTCGCGCGTACCGGTGATCGCCGCATCGAGGATGCCGAGACCGCGTTCGCGCGCCTTGGCGATGCTTTCGAGCACGACGATCGAGTCGTCCACCACCAGGCCCGTCGCGAGGGCGAGGCCCGCCAGCGACATCACGTTGAGGTTCAGGCCGAACTGGCCCATGAAGAAGAACGTGGCGACGATCGACACCGGCAGCGACAGGCCGATCACGAACGTGCTCCAGCCGTCGTGCAGGAAGAAGAAGATGATCAGGATCGCGAACAGGCCGCCGAGCAGCGCTTCGTTGCGCACTTCGTGCAGCGCATTCTCGATGAAGATCGACTGGTCCTGGATCGTGGTCAACTCGGTGCCGTACGGGAGTTCCTTCTTCAGGTTCTCCAGCGCCGACTTCACCGCCTTGGCGACGTTGACTGTATTCGCGTCGCCTTCCTTGTAGATCGCGAGCTCGACGGATTCCTGGCCGCCCAGGCGGATGATCGCCTCGCGTTCCTTGTAGCCCTGCGACACTGCGGCGACATCGCGCAAGCGGATCGGCACGCCGTCCTGATTGGCGATCAGCAACTCGCGCATCTGCTCGAGGTCGGTGAACTGGTTCACCGTACGCACGAGATAGCGCTGCGAGCCTTCCTCGATGCGGCCGCCGGAGATGTTGACGTTCTCCTGCTTGAGCCGGTCGATCACCTGACCCACCGACATCTTGTGCTGGGCGAGGCTTTCCTGGTCGATCGCGACGTCGACTTCGTCTTCAAGGCCGCCTGCGACCTTGACTGCGGCGACGCCGGCGACCGGTTCGAGGCGTTTCTTGAGTTGTTCTTCGGCATAGCGGCGCAGCCGCATCAACTCGGCCTGTCCGGAATGGTCGCCAGCCGCGGCCTTGGTGGTCAGCACCAGGCGCATGATCGGCTCGGTGGACGGATTGAACCGCAGCAGCACCGGCGGCGACACGTCCAGCGGCAATTGCAGCACCTGCAGCTTGTCGCGCACGTCGATGCTGGCCTGGTCCATGTTCGTGCCCCAGGCGAATTCGAGCACCACGTCGCTCTGCCCGGTACGCGAGACCGAGGTCAGCTTGCGCAGGTTCTTGACCACGCCGACCGCTTCCTCGACCGGTTGGCTTACCAGGGTTTCGATCTCGGTCGGCGCCGCTCCGGTGTAATCCGTGCGCACCGTCAGCGACGGATAACTCAGGTCGGGCAGCAGCCCGACCTTGAGGTCGAACAGTGCGATCACGCCGAACAGGAAGAACGTGAACGTCACCATTGCGACGGTGACGCGGCGTCGGGTCGAGAACGCGATCAAACCACCCGCTGGCGCTGGCAAGGGCGATTGCATGTCAGTGCTTCACCACGGAGTCGGCGTCCGCATCGGTGGGAGATTTTGCTGCAGCCGTCTCGCCTCCGATCACCTCGACCTTCGCTCCGTCGCGGATCGCGACCTTGCCGGCGGTGACGACGGCGTCGCCTTCCTTCAGGCCCGACCGCACTTCGGCGAGTTCGCCATCGATGTAGCCGAGCTTGAGCGAGACGCGTACGGCCTTGCCGTCGCGCACGGCGTAGACCGCGGGCTCGCCCTCGTCCTCGAGCAGCGCGACGCGCGGAATCGTCAGCGCATCGGTGCGGTTGTCGTAGACGATGCCGATGCGACCGAACATGCCGGGCTTCAATCCGCCATCGCCAGAAAATGCGCAGACGACGCGGAACGTGCCGCTGCCCGCATCCACCACTGGGCTGATGCGATCGATCTTGCCGGTGAACTGCTTTCCGGCGACCGCGTCGACCAGCAGGCTGACCGGCAGCCCCGCCTTCATCGTCGCGAGTTCGCGCTCGGGCACGTTCAGAACCGCTTCGAGGCGGCTGTCGTCGACGATGCGGAACAGCGGCGCATTGAGCTGGATCAGGTTGCCCTGCTTGACCATGCGCTGTGCGACGACGCCGGAAATCGGCGCCACGATCGTGGTGTAGGACAGTTCGAGCTGCGCGATGTTGAGCGCGGCGCGCGCGCTTTCGAGGTCGTAGCGGATCTGGTCGTTCGCCTCGGTGCTGACCAGCTTGGCGGCGACCATCTTTTGCGAACGTTCGTAGTTGCTCTGCAGCTTGCGCACGGCCGAGGCCGCCTGTTCGACCTGCAGCCGCTGGTGATCGCTGTCCAGGCGGGCAAGCACCTGGCCCTTCTGGACGCGCTGGCCTTCCTCGGTCAGCACCGCGAGCAGGATGCCCGAAGCCTTGGAAACGACCTGGGCTTCACCAGGCGCATCCAGCGATGCCGTACCGCTGTAGCTCGCGGTAATCGGGCGACGCGCGACCTTCGCGACTTCGACCGGCACGGCCGTGTCTTCCTTCTTGCCGTCCTTGCCGTTCTTGCCGTCGTTCGCATCCTTGTCCTTGGCGTCCTTGGCGTCCTTGGCATCGGTGGCGGCCGTGGTTTGCGCGGCCTTGGCATCGGCACCGCCGCTGCGCTTGCAGGCCGGCATCGCCAGCACGAGCGCAACCATGGCCGGTGCGAGGATCGACAACGCAACGCTGCGCCGCACCGCCTGGATAGGCGAACACGGGGTCGATCCCGGATGGGTCGGATGGGTATGGATCGAATCTGGGCTGGAGGGCTTCATCGTGGCCTGTGTCGCGCTGGTTATGGTGTTGTAGCTAAGTATAACACCTATCACGCCCGGACGATTCCGAGCGTGCCTCAGTGTGTCGTAAGCGCCTCTGATTCCGCACATGCGTTAAGTCACGATGACGCATGGCCTAGTCCATCCAAGCCGTGTCCCCGAAGCGATCCATCAGGGATGCCTTTGGTGCCGCCGATGCATGCCGGCGACACCCTTCGATCAGGAATCCCCGCATGTCTGAGCCGGGCAAGCAACGATAAGTTGCATGCGTGTGAATACCTGGCAGCCAGGCATCGGCGACCCGTCGCCGGGCACGCCCCGTCGTTCTGCATCGCGCGGAGTCACGCTATACTTCGCGCCTCGCCAATGCCGACGATGTCACGCAATGAAGCCAGTCTCGCTGAAACCGGTCCTGATGCTCGCCGCCGCCCTCGCGCTGGCATTCGCCAGCCTGTCCGCACTCGCCAAGGGCGATCCGGTCGAAGGCAAGAAGCTGATTTACACCTGCACTGGCTGCCATGGAATCGTCGGCTACAAGAACGCCTATCCCAACTACCATGTGCCCAGGCTCGGCGGACAGAACGAGCAGTACCTGATCAGCGCGCTGACCGAATACAAGAAGGGCGAGCGCATCCATCCCACGATGCGGGCCCAGGCCGAGAGCTTCTCCGAGCAGGACATCGCCAACATCGCGGCCTACCTGTCCTCGCTCGGCAAACATTGATGAAAGGATTCCAGTCGATGAAGAACGCAAACGTCGGCCTTGCCATGGCCGTGCTCGCAACGTTCGCACTGACCGCCTGCAGCGGCCCGGCGGAGAAGGCAGAGGCGGCTACGGCGCCCGTGCAGAAGGGCCCCTTGTCCACCCTGTCGGTCGGCGACGCCGCAGCCGGTGAAAAGCTGGCCGGCACCAAGATGGGCGCGAACAACCAGGCCTGCGTCGAGTGCCACGGGCCGCAGGGCAACCACCCGAATACGCCCGACCGTCCCAAGATCGGCGGCCAGTACCGCGACTACATCGCGCATGCCCTGCAGTCGTATCGCGCCGGCGAGCGCAGCAACATCACCATGGTCGGCCAGGCCAAGGAATTGAGCGACCAGCAGATCGCCGACCTCGCTGCCTACTTCGGCGAGCAGCCGACCGAACTCAGCGACCTGAGCCACCTGCAGCAGTAGAGCCGCAAGCTCCTCGCGCGATCGCACGAACAAAGGCCCCGCATGCGGGGCCTTTTGCATGGCGGCGCAAGCCCTCCGTCAGTGCCCCTCGCAGGATTGTTCGTAACGTTCCTCGGCCTGCTCCCGCACCTTCGCATCGGCGAGGTCGGTCATGTCCAGCGCGATGTCTTCGCACGGGTCGGTGTCGCGACCGCTGGTCCGCACACCGCGATCGGCCACCACCGGCGCGACCCCGTCGCTGTCGGTGCGCATGACGCGAGCGCCATTCGCCAGCAAGCCGCTCACCATGCCTCCTGCGGAATTGATGACATCGCGCGGCGAGCGTTCCGCCCGCACATGGAAATCCGGCGAATCCGCCCGAGCGGCGCCCGGCAGCATCCACGCTGCGGAGCGATGCGCCAGCAGGTCGCGCCGGGGCGGGGGAGCTGCCGCCGCGGGCACCTGCAACGCGCCGGTAGCATCGTAGAGCGACGCGCGCTGCGGCGTGACATCGACGGATTGCGGTCGCGGTGGCATCTCAACTGCCTGCAATGCATCCGTTCGCGGTGTCATGCGCTGCGACAGCAGCGGATGCGGGGTTTGCGGTTGCGGGATCGGTGGCGACATCGTGGTCGGCGCGGGAACGACCGGATCGACCGTGGCATGACGCTCGATGAAGGTGATCTGCAGTGGCAGGTCCTGGCGCTGATGGACCCGTGGCATTGGACGCATCGCGGAAAGCAACACGAGCATGAACAACGCATGCAGCAGCGCGATGCCGGTCAGGATGAGCGTGCGCTCGTGCGCAGCGCGCCGATCGGTCTTCGACGTTGCGTCCTGCCCGCACCGCAGCAGCGACATGCGCAGCACGGGCTTCGACGGAGGTTCGCAGGCGGCCAGGTCCCAGAATGCGTCGATGCTTGCCAAGTGTCAGTCCCGCCGAAAGGTTCGGCAGGCTAGCGTGTCCCGACGAAAAATCGGGTTAAGCGCGGATCGTTGCGGGACGATCGCGCTCGATGCCGATCAGGCGCTGCGTTTCATGTAGGGCGCGGTGCCCTTGGCGTGGTCCGTCGCGTCGCGCACGGCGGTCAGCTGCGGCAATTTCGCCAGCAGGGTTTTCTCGACGCCGTTCTTCAGGGTGACATCCACCATGCTGCAACCGTGGCAACCGCCACCGAAGCGCAGCACCGCGACGTTGTCGGAGGTGATCGTCTCCAGCGACACGCGGCCGCTGTGCGATGCGAGCTGCGGATTGATCTCGCTGTCGAGCAGGTAACGCACCTGTTCGGCAAGGTCGGCATCGGCATCCGGTGGCGAGCCCTTCAACTTCGGCGCGCGGATGTTGAGCTGGCCGCCGCCGGCCTGTTCGATGAAATCGATGCGCGCGCCTTCGAAATACGGTGCGCTGGCGGCATCGACGTACAGCGCGAAGCCTTCGCACTGCAGCATCCATTCGTCGCCCGTCAACTCGCTCGCGTCGCAGAACGCGAGCCGCGCGTCGGCCTTCGGCGTGCCCGGGTGCACGGCGCTGAGCGCGATGCCGTCGGCATCGCCGCCCTGGGTCGCGAACAGCCGGGCGAAATGACGCTGGGCGGATGGGGTCAGTTCAAGCATGTCGGGTACGGGTACGGCGTGTTCGGTCATGGCGCTATTCTACGCTGCCACCCCGCCGCCGGAAGAAATGCCATGCCCGCGAAAGCCAAGACGTCGAAACCGGAGAACTCCGTGACGGCAGCCCCCACTCCGCTGCATGAAGCCCACTGCAAGCCGCTCAAGGGCGCCGGGCACAAACTCGCCGCGACCGAAGTCAAGCTGCTGCTCAGGCAATTGCCCGGCTGGAAACCGATCGACAAGGGCGAAGCGATCGGGAAGACCTACGACTTCAAGAACTATTACCGCACCCTCGCCTTCGTCAACGCGCTGGCCTTCATCGCCCACCGCGAGGACCACCATCCCGATCTCGGCGTGCACTACAACAAGGTGGTCGTGCGCTATTCGACCCACGAAGTGGGCGGACTGTCGATGAACGACTTCATCTGCGCGGCAAAAGCCGAACGGTTGGTTACGGATGCTGCCTGACCGGGCATGCGGCCAGCGCGATCGCATCATCTGTCCGTTGCCGGCCCTGAGTCCCGTACGACTGGCAGTGCATCGGCAGATTGAATACGCTCGATAGCGACGCTTGCCGCACGGTGATCCCAGGGGAAACCGGGCCGCGGCCGGGTTCGCGCAAGAGGCTGGCGGGACAATGGAACACCTACGGAGCCTTCCCATGAAAGATCGCATGCTAAAACTGGCCATCGCGGCCATCGGCGCCGCAGTGATCGCCACTGCCACGGCCGCGACCCCGGCCCCGGCCCCGGCCGGGAGCGGAACACACGCGAAATTGAACTCGTCCGACCGCACCTTCCTGGCCGATGTCCTTTCGGCGAACCAGCTGGAAATCGATGCATCGGCCTACGCCGCGAAGCAGGCCAGTTCGGACAAGGTCCGCAAGTTCGCCCAGCAGATGGCGGTCGAACACGGCAAGCTCGCCACGGAAATGCAGAAGGCCAACGACGGGCTGGTCGTGCCGCCGGTGCCCACCCCGCAACCGGGCGTCAACCTCGAGGGCAGGACGGGCGTCGAATTCGACAAGGCGTACCTGACCTTGATGGTCGCCTACGACGACGCCGCCCTGGGAAAATTCAGGACCGCCGACGGTCCTCAGCACAGCCAGGCGATCCGCGACATGGCGAAAATCGTGCTGCCCATGATTGGCCATGACGACGCCATGGCGAAGGCGATGAAACAGTCGCTGGGCTCCAAATGAGCCGAAAGCGGTAGCGCTGACGCCTGCCGGCGACCGGGTCGACAAGCTGTTGCGACTCCCGCATCGGACACGATCCTGGTATCGGGACAGCTCGCCATCCGACTCCCGCCGACTTGCGGATCATTTCAGCCGGTCAAGCGCCTCCCCAAGCTCCGGCGCCAGTGGCGCATTCAGCAGGTACGGCACCCTGCCGCCGTCCAGCGAAAACTCCAGCGACGCCGCATGCAGGAACAGCCGCTTGAGTCCCAGCTGTTCCTTCAAGCGCTTGTTGACCTCCTTGTCGCCGTACTTGTCGTCACCAGCGACCGGATGGCCGAGGTGGGCGGCGTGGACACGGATCTGGTGGGTGCGGCCGGTGTCGATGCGCACGTCGACATAGCTGTGTCCGCCGCGGCGTTCGATCAGATGAAAGTGGCTGACCGACTCCTTGCCGCCCTGCCCGACCCGCACGTGGCGCTCGCCGCCCTGGCGCAGGCCGACTTCCAGCGGTGCATCGACGGTGAAATTTTCGCCAGCCAGCCGACCGACCAGAAGGGCGAGGTAGCGTTTGCGGATGCCGGCGGACCGGGTTTCGCTGTCCTCGCGCATCATCGCCTGCAGTTCGACCAGCGCCGCGCGCTTCTTGGCGACGATCAGCAGGCCGCTGGTGTCGCGGTCGAGCCGATGCACGAGTTCCAGCGATTGTTGCGGCCTCAATTGGCGCAGGGTCTCGATCGCGCCGAAGGAGATCCCGCTGCCGCCGTGGCTGGCGACGCCGCTGGGCTTGTTCAGGGCGAGCAGCCGCTCGTCCTCGAACACGATGGAGGCCGCCAGCCGTTCCAGCAGCGCCGGGGCCGCCTCGCCGTGGTCGGCAGGGGGGCCGAGCGTGACCGGTGGAATCCGCACGATGTCGCCGCCATCGAGCCGGCTGTCCGGCTTGGCGCGCTTGCCGTTGATCCTGACCTGGCCGCTGCGCACGAGCTTGTAGACAAGGCTACGCGGCGCTCCCTTGAGTTGGCCGAGCAGGAAGTTGTCGAGCCGCTGGCCCTCGCGGTCGTCGCTGACGGTCACGGTGCGGACGCCCGTTCCTGGTGCAGTTGCGGTCATGATGGGGAATCCAATCGAATCAGGGAGGCTGGACAGGGTGATTCCGCCCTTGGTTCCCTTCGACAGGCTCAGGGCAGGCCAGGCTCACCACCAGCGGAATCGCGAACCACGGAGTCGTTGCCAACCCGAGTCAAGCAAATTGAGACAAATCTGATACAATCAAAACCAGCGAGAACGTCCTGATTTCGCAGGGTTTAACAAAACCGACCCTGCCAGTCTCCGGCAACCCGTCGCCGGCCGCTCTTGTAGCGGCCATGTTACGACAACCGAACAGACGGAAATCGCCCGGCGCCTTTGGCGTCCGGCCAGCCCGCAGGAAAACATCCCGGCGGACCCTAACAATGTAACAAGCGCTCCCGCGGGTTAGCCCGTGGTCGTTGCAGCG
>JBBQHA010000016.1:0-38372 GCA_038323475.1 Lysobacterales bacterium | reverse complement strand
TGTATTTCTTGAAATCGAGCACGCTGTCCAGGCCCTTGTGCAGGTGCGGGACGTGGTAGCCGCCGTCGAGGTAGTTGTCGACGAACACCTTCCAGTTGCAGTCGAAGAAATAATGGCGCCGTTCGAACCAGTGCAGCTTGTCGAGTTGCAGCGTGCTGATCTCGTCGATCAGTGCCGTGCCGAGGAATTCCTCGATGCCCGGGCCTTCCGCATCGAGGCGCACGAACACCCAGTTCTCCCACACCGCGATCGCGACACGCGCGAGGCCGTGCGAGCTGCGGTCGAAGTGGCATTCGCTGTTGAAACTCGGCGTGCCCTTGAGCGCGCCTTCGAGCGTGTAGGTCCAGCCGTGATACGGACAGCGCAGGTTCTTCGCGCAACCCTGCGGCTCGGTCATCACCGCGGCGGCATGATGCCGGCACACGTTGAAGAAGCCGCGCAGCTCGCCGTCGTCGCCACGCACGACCAGGATCGGCTCGCCGGCGATCTCGCTGGTGACGTACCGGCCCGGTTCGCGGACCTGGTCCACGCGCGCCGCGTACTGCCATGTGCGCGAGAAGGTGGTCTTCTTCTCAAGGTCGAGGATGCGTTCGTCCACGTACCACGACGACGGGATCGTCGAGGCTTCCTCGAGCGGATGCTCGGGATGGTATTGCGCGAGCAGTTCGGTGACCGGTTTCATGCGATGCGTCCCCTGGGTCGAGCTGCACGTGCGGCGGGCTTGCAACGGCCGAATGGCTGGCCAGGGCCGCACCCATGCAGAGAACGGCCATCGTTTCCGAGCGCGATGGCGGTGTCAATGCGTGGACCCAGTCCGCGACTCGGGCCGGGACGGCCCTCCCACAGGAATCATCTTTCCATCTGCATGCGCTGGAACAACCTGTGGGAGCGGCCTCTGGCCGCGAATCCTGCACATTCCAGCGACATCGCCAATGCGGATACTGATGGAACTCCGTCACCAGGCCTCTTCGGACCGGGTTCGCCAGACAGTACATGAGTGCATCTCTCACGGACTCCTCTGTGCGCAATGCATGATCGTGGAATCCGTCTTGCCAGACCGCGCCACGTCGCGCGAGCAGTCGGTTGATGGCATGTGCCGTGTACCCCTTGAAACCATGCATCACACGATCGAGAGACCGATCGGCCAGATCGGCGACAAAATGCAGATGATCCGGCATCGCGACGGCACCATGCAGGACAATGCGGCCCTGTGTATCCAGCCATTCGAGACTATCCAGAACCAGCCCTGCAGCATCTGACGTCATCAACAGCGGCTGGCGCCCGAGGCAGTTCGTCGTCAACAGATAGGTCTGCCCAGGAATGCTGACGCGGCCGCGACGCAGGCTGCATGATCGCGCAGGAGTGCTGATTGCACGCCTACTCATCGATTCGGGCCGGGACGGCCCTCCCACGACCAAGGGGAAATTTTTTCCTGAAACCATGCGTCGGATGGGCCATGTCAATCCGAATCCATGAACTGAATGGCAGCCTGGAAGAACGCCTGCCCTTGCGACATCAGGAAACATCTCGTCCAACCGTGGGATTTCCCTGATTGATTGACTTGCGCGGACGCGGGGATGAGCATCGCGTGCATGTCCATCATGCGCAGGCCGTCATGACTCTCCTGGGTGCAGTCGCTGCAGCAGCAATCGCCGTCGGCGCGTGGGTTTCCGTGCCTGGCGGCATCTGGACTCCGACCGCGGAGCAATTCGACGAAGTCCACGGCAGCCTCGAGGGCTACGTGAAGCAGCAGGCGGCCGCGCAGCATGTGACGCTGCCGGACTGGTCGAGCTACTCGTTCCAGTACCAGGGACGCAAACACCACTCGCGGAAGTTCATCTACATCAGTGCGCTCTGCCAGTCGCAGGACGAAGCGGACCCGCAGCAGTTCGTGCTGGTGGACGACGGCGGACCGTGTTTCTTCCAGATCAGGTACGACCTGCAGACGAAGATGTTCTACCGGCTGCAGTTCAACGGAGTCGGCTAGGAGCAATTCGCGCCCCTGACCGGCCTTCGCGGCCTTCCTCCACAGCTGTCCCTCGGCATGCGCACAGCCGGAACCGGAGATGACGAACGACGCCTCCAATCTGCCGCAGCCAGCGCCGGCCGTCGTGGCTCCGGACGACCGGTTCGCTGCGCGCCTGCGCGGATTCGGCCCGATCGGACTGCTCGCGATTCCGGTCATCCTGTTCGCGGATGCCGTCTTCAAGCCATTGACCGCCATCCTCGTCCTGGCATGGGCTTGGCGATCGCGCACCCCGTGGCGCGAGATCGGCTACGTGCGACCGAAGAGCTGGATGCTCGACCTGGCCATCGGCATCGGGTTCGGCGCCGCGTTCAAGTTGCTGATGAAGGCGATCGTGATGCCGCTGCTTGGCGCCGATCCGGTCAACCAGGCGTACCACTTCGTGGCGGGCAACCCGGCTGCACTGGCGGTCATGTTGTACGCGGTGATCGTGGGCGCTGGCTTCGGCGAGGAGACCGTGTTCCGCGGTTATCTGTTCGAGCGCCTTGGCAAGCTGTTCGGCACCGGGTCCGCCGCAAAGATCTTCATCGTGCTGCTCACCTCCGCCCTGTTCGGCTGGGCCCACTACGCCGACCAGGGACTCGCCGGCGCCGAACAGGCGACGATCACCGGCCTCGTGTTCGGCACGATCTTCGCCGCGACCGGCCGGCTGTGGATGCTGATGTGCGCGCATGCATCCTTCGACGTGGTGGCGCTCGCACTCATCTACTGGAATATCGAAGCCGACGTGGCCCATCTCGTACTCCATTGATCCAGCCGATTCCCGACACTTCCGCAGCGTTTCGCGGTTCAATGGGGCAGACGCCGGCTTCGCGGCTTCGCAAGGATCGCCATGCGCCTGTTCGCCCTCGCCGCGTTGTTCTGCTGCGTTTCGCCATTCGCCAGCGCGGCGACGCCAGCGCCACCAAAGATCACCGGCGCAACCGCGGACAGCAACAGCATCACACTGACGTTCGACCAGCCGATGCTGACCTGGAACGAAGCGGGCAATTCCAGCGTCGTGCGCATCGAGCCCGACGTCGCCTGCCAGTGGACGTGGGACGACGACACCACATTGCAATGCCTCACTCCGAACCGCGCGCCGCTGTTCCGGATGGCGAGCACATACCACCTGGCGATCGGCCACGGACTGTTCTCGCAGGCCGGCGTCGAGCTGCCGCCAGGCGTTGCGGAGGCGGTCACCACGATCCCGACCCTGAGCGCGTCGGCCATGGATTGGTCAGCGGGGATGCCGCGCATCCGTCTCGATGCGCAGGTGGACCTGACTCCCGAGGCGATCGCCCAGGTCGTTTCGGTGAAGCTCGGCGACCGCGCCCTGCGTTTCCGGATCGTCCCGCAACCGGGGAACAGGAACTTCGAGGTCTATGGCCAGGGACACGCATACGAACTGGAACTGCTGGATCGGCCGACGGAGAGCGGCCTGCTGCGCGTGCACGTGGGGCCGGGGCTGAAAAGCACCGAGGGACCGCTCCCGGGCACACAGAATCAGGTCGTGCTCACCGCGCTGGTCAACGAGCCGTTCCGCCTGCGCGACGCCGTCTGCGACCCGCCGGCCTACAACACGAAACGCGTCCCGCATGTTCCGGGCACGCCGCTTGCGCTGGAATGCGCCCCGGAACATCCGATCGCGCTGTATTTCTCGCGTGCGCCCAGCGCCGCTGCGATTGCCGCGATCCAGGCGTCCCTGCCGAATGGGTCGACGCTGATCGAACAGAAGGATGTGCAGGCCTACTGGAACTACGAGTACGACACAGGCAATGATCCCAAGCATGCGCCGAACGCACCGCTGTACCTGAAATCGACCGCGGCGGCGTCGCGCCTCAATGTCGCTCTGCCGAACGACCTCACCGCCGAGGATGGTTCCCGCCTCGCCGCGCCCATCCGCCTCGCACTCGCCATCGGCGACTATCCGCGCAGCATCGCGATCAAGCCGAACGTGCTGGTCGCTGCGGTCGGGTCGGTGGCGTTGCCGGCGGTGACTGCGCGCAATGTCGCGCGCGGCCCGTGGCTGGTGCGCATGAGCATCGGCGACAAGGAGCAGAAGCAGGCTTCGCAGCTGAGCGGCTCCGGGGCGCGCAACACGCTGCGCCGGATCCAGCTGCCGAACACATCCGACGCAATTCGCGAGCATGGCGGCCTCGTGCTCGCCGGCGCACAGGACGACCAGAACCTGGCCTATGCCATCGCGTACGCACCGTTCAATGTCCTCGTCAGCGATGCTGGCGACCAGTTGCTGGTCTGGGCGAGCAGTTGGGGCGAAAGCCGCAACCTGGCCGGGGCGACGGTGGAACTGCTGGCAGTCGACCCCACCGGCGCAGGCCATGAGCGCCTGCTCGGCAAGGCCACAACCGACGCCGATGGCGTGGCCCTGCTCGGCGTGCCCGCGTATACCGGCAGCGATCCCGCGCAACGCATGGTGCGCGTTACCCAGGGCGGCCAGCGGACGATCGTCCCGGTGCTGGACTACAACGACCGGGTTTCCTCGCTGCAGCGTTACGACGCTGCGCATCGTTCCTACAGCCGGTTCTACGACAACGCCACGCGCAATTTCGGGGTCAGCGAGCGCCCCCTGTACCGGCCCGGCGAGACGGTCAGTTACCGGGTCTGGTTGCGCCAGCGCAAAGGCAACCACCTGCTCGGAACCGGCAAGGACAAGGTCACCCTGAGCCTGCGTTCGGACGACTACAAGACCCTGCAGACCTGGCCGGCGACGCTGGATGGACAGGGCAGCATCTCCGGACAGTTGCATCTGCCCGCACTGCTCCCGGACAACGACTACTGCATCAGCGCCAGCAACAGCGACGCGGAAGCGAACCGCTACGAACCGATGCAGGGGGCATGTTTCCAGGTCGCGCGTTTCGAAGCGCAATCGCTGTGGGCGGAGCTCAAGGCCGACCGCAAGGCGGTGCTGGCCGGCCAGGATATCGGCCTGCAACTCGAGGGCGGCTATTTTTCCGGCGATGCCGCAGCGAACGTGGCGGTCCGTTTCACCGGAGTGCTGGCGCCGAAACGACTGGAAGACGCCTACCCCGAGTTCGCGGGGTATACCTTCATCAATCCGTTCGTCAACCAGACTTCCGGCCGCGCCAGCGATCCCCTGCTCGGGGTAACGACACCGGCCTTGACCGATCGCGATGGCAAGGCGCGCTTCACCCTGCACCTGCCCGCCGCGACCCCGGCGGACAACGGCAGCGCGTATCCGTTCGGCGTCCTGCAATTCAATGCGTCGATCAGCATTCCCGGCAAGGCCAGCGCGACCAGCCCGCTGGCCGAGGTGAACGACGCGCAATACGCGCGCTATGTCGGCCTGAAGGCGGCGCAGTGGTGGATGCCGATCGACCGCGATCCGCAACTCGAAGCGGTGGTCATCAGCCACGATGGCCATGCGATCGCGGGGCAGACCGTGCAGGTCAGCATCGAGGCCGGTGATGACCCTGCCGCGACTGCGAAGCCCGAGGTTGTCGGGCATTGCACACTGACCGCCGGCCTAGCCTCGCCATGTGCGTTCCGCGCGCCGAAGACGGGCTACTACCTGTTCCGCGCGACCGCCGAAGGCGCGGCCCCGACCGTGTTTGCGCGTTATATCGGCGCGGCCGCTCCGGCCGACGCCAGCAAGCCCGAGGAGCAGGCGACCCTGAGCCTGCTGCGCGCGTCGGCGGACGGCACGGCGCCGGCACGGGTCAAGCTGCACCAGCCGTACGCAAAGGCAAACGTGCTGTTCACCCTCGAATACGGACATGTCGTGAGTCACTGGGTGCAGGCCGTGTCCGCCGTGGATGCGGATATCGACGTCCCGGTACGAACCGCCTGGGCTCCGGGCGTCACCCTGCACGCACTGGTCCGCGCGAGCGACCCGGCGTCTGCTCCGGACGGACCGCAGTCGCACACGCTGGATGCGACGCTCGACCTCGAGATCCCGAAGCAGCATGGCGACGCGATCGCGATTGCGCTGGATCGTCCGCGCGCCGCGCCCGGTGAGGACATCGTGCTGCGCCTCGTCAACACCACCGTCAGCGCACGCCACGCGACCATCGCCCTGGTCGACGATTCGGTCTACCAGCAGGCCGAGGACATGAAGGCGTTCGCAGACCCTGCCGGGGACGGCTGGCTCGGCAGCCTGAAGTCCTGGGATCGGGCTGCATGGTACGGACTGGAAGGATGGTCGTCGTTCGCGAATCCGTTCTATGTCGCGCCGGGTTCGCGCCACGGCCCGCCAGTGATCACCGACACGGCATCTCCAATGTCCGCGCCGGCACCAAAAGCGCGCAATCTCGACCGTGTCGAAGTCACCGGCAACCGCATCAAGCGCGCGGTCGATACTGGACCCACCCAGCCGGCCACCACGCTGACCCGGGCCGACGTCGAGCAGTCCGGTCTGACGTCCACGTTCGACGTCATCAACCACGTCAGCCTCAGCGACGGCTCGGGCCTGAAAACGGTCCGTAGCCGGTCGACGCCTACCGGCAAGCCGTCACCGCGCATGCGCGGGGCGTTCGCCGATTCCGCCTACTGGAATCCGGATATCGCGCTGGCTGCTGGCGAAACCAAGGAACTGAAGATCCACCTGCCCGACAACCTGACCCGCTGGCGCGTGCTGGTCTGGGCGAGCGACGACACCGATGGCTTCGCGCTCGTGCAGACGACGCTGGAGACGGCGCTGCCGATCGAGTTGCGAACGGGCGTGCCGGGCCAGCTGTTTGTCGGCGACCAGGCGACGGCCAGCGTTTCGGCGCGCAACCACGGCACCCAGAAGGCGACGGTCGATCTCGCGGTCCAGGCCGAAGGCGCGGGCGTGAAGCTGCAGCAATCGCGGCAGGGCACAGTGGACGGCAACGCGGAACTGTCGCAACGCATCGCGTTCGCACCGACCGAAGCTGGTGACGTGCAGATCCTCGCCCGCGCCGGCAAGTCCGGTTCCGGCGACGGGCTGTCGTCCGGCGTCGCGGTGCTTTCGCGCATGGGCGACGAGGTGACGACGCAGACCGGCTGGATCGACGCGGATGCGCTCAGCCTTGCTTTGCCAGCGCTGCCCGCCGGCGCGAGTTCGCCGGTGCTCGACGTGCAGGTCCGCCGCGGTTTCGACGGCTGGCGCGACGGCTGGCTGCGCGACCTGCGCGACTATCCGCATCGCTGCTGGGAACAGACTCTCAGCCGCGCCGTCGGTGCCGCGCTCGCGATCGCGTCCGGCCAGGACAAGACGCTGTGGCCGAAGGCGCAGTCCGAAGTCATCGATGCGCTGGTCGTCGCACCCGCGTTCCAGGCCGATGACGGCAATTTCCGCTACTTCATCGCCCAGGGCGGCGGCTGGAGCAATGCCGGCAATCCCGCGCTGTCGGCCTACACCCTGCGCAGCTTCGGGCTATTGCACACGCTGGGATTCGACCCGCCGAAGCAGACCCGCGACGACCTGGAACGCGCGGTGAAGTCCACCCTGTCCGAGCTTGGCCGGCGCGCGCCGGACCGCGACTACGATGTCCGCTGGGAAACCGCGGCGCAGGCAGCGGGCGCGCTGACCGACCCGGGATCGCTCGACAATGCCGCCCTGGACCGGCTCTGGCAAAACTGGGAGCACCTGAGTTGGTACGGTCGCAGCGAACTCGTGCGCGCGCTCACGCGCAAACCGAAATTCGCCGAACAGGCGCGAACCGGCATCCAGCGCCTGCGCGCTGCCGGCGTGCAGAAGGGACTGCGGCGCGTGCTCCACGACGAGCGCGACTTCACCTACTTCATGGGCTCGGACCTGCGCGACCAGTGCGGAGTGGTGACTGCGCTGTACGAACTCGACAAGGGCAGCGACGGCGAACAGGCGCGGCGCGGGCTGCTGCGCGGGCTGCAGGACCTGTATTCCGGCGGCACCGCAAGCCTGGACACGCAGTCGAGCGCGCAATGCCTGATGGCGCTGCATGCGGTCGCGAACAGCATGCCCGTCGACGACCGTGAACGCACCGTCCTGCTGTCGCTCGGCGCGGCGAACCATGCAGCGACGCTGACCCCGCACCAGGACCAGGCGGAGTGGTCGCAGAAGCTCGCGCTGCCGGCCGCTGGCGCAACCGATACCCTGCGCCTGCAAAGCACGGACAGCTCCGATGCGACGCTGAACTATTCGGCGGAACTGCGCTATCAGCTCGACCTGCAACAGGCCAAGCCACACGCAGTCGGGATGCGCCTGGAACGCAGCTACCAGGTGCTGCGCGCCGGCGCCTGGGTCGAACTGGCGAAGACGTCGCTGCGCGAAGGCGATTGGGTCCGCGTGCGGCTGGTGCTGGACGTTCCGGCCTTCCGCCATTTCGTCGCGATCACCGACATCGTGCCGGGCGGGCTGGTCTCGCGCGATATCTCCCTGAGCAGTGTCGGTGGAGCGGATATCCGGCAGGTCGGCGGCCTCGGCTCGTGGTGGTTCGACAGCCGCCAGACCGGCCAGAACGACGTGAAGATCTACGCCGAGCAGTTGCCGCCCGGAACCCACGAGGTGTTCTATTACGCGCAGGCCGTGCAACCCGGCGACTACTTCGCACCGCCGGCGGTCGCCGAATTGATGTACGGGCGCGCGAGTCGTTCGACCACGGCGCCATCGCGCATCGTGATCGTTCCCGCCTCGCCCGGTGCGAAGCGCTAACGCCGGGCTGGGCATGCATGCGACCATTTGGCATGGATATCTTCAAGGTTTTCCGCATCGAGGCGGCGCATCGGCTGCCGAACGTGCCGGCCGGGCACAAGTGCGCGAACCTGCACGGGCATTCGTTCGCGGTGGAACTGCATGTGGCGGGCGAACCCGATCCGCGCACCGGCTGGGTGATGGATTTCGCCGAGATCAAGGCGGCGTTCGCGCCCCTTTACGATCGGCTCGACCACCACTATCTCAATGAGATCGAAGGGCTGGAGAACCCGACCAGCGAGCGCCTCGCGACCTGGATCTGGGAACGCCTGAAGCCGGCGTTGCCCCTGTTGGCCGAGGTGGTCGTGCATGAGACCTGCACTTCGGGCTGCCGCTACCGCGGCCCGTAATGACGCGCTGCGCCATTCGTCGAAAACGGATAGTTCAAGTTTAAGATCAACAGCTTATGAATCAGTCTGAATCTTTTTGCATCGGATATGTTGCAATGCAACAAAAGTCCTGCTAGGATGATCTCCACACTGGGCATCCCGCCCTGAATCAGGAGCAGGTCCATGTACGAGCAAATCCAGAGCCAGATGATCAACATGAGCAAGCAGTTCGCGAACGCCGCGCTGCAGGCCAACACCCTCGCGCTGCAGAACGCCCAGCAGCTGATCGGCCTGCAGTTCAAGACCCTCGAAGAGCGCCTGAACGCGAACGTTGCGTTCTTCGGCCAGGCTTCCGAGGCCCGCGACATCGAAGACCTCAAGACGATCATGCCGAAGGGTCTCGAGCTCGCGAAGGAACACGCCGAGCGTTTCGCCGCCGTCGGTCAGGAAATGATCGCCTCGCAGCTCAAGACCAACCAGGCGATCGCTGAACTGGTCAAGGGCCAGGTCGAAGCCGCCAATGACGAAATCCGCAATGTCGCGACGCAGGCCGCGGACATCGCGACCAAGAACGTGGACAAGGTCGTCAAGGCCGCTGCGCGCAAGTAATTCGCAAGCTTCCAACGTGGTGAGTGAGCGCGACCTGTTCCCCTGCCGGTCGCGCACCTTTCAAAGCCGACGCTCGCGTCGGCTTTTTTTATGGGCGCCTCTCGCTCCGGAACGAATCGAACCCGATGAACCGGACCAGTTCCTGGTCTTGCCCCGCGGCCCTGCCGGGCGTTCCCCATGCCGCGAATCAGCGGTCGCAAGCGATCGTCATCACCCCTGCTGTCGCGTGGGAGTGAAACCGGCTCGCCTTCCAACCCGTTGAGCCGGATCCATCAGGCGGATCCTACGCACGCAGCGCACGCTGCAACCTGCTTTAACCGGCCGCGCGACGCATCGATCAAACCGCAGGCGTAGCCGCTTCCTCGACGGGATGCTGGTGCGTACGCGCGATCAGCAGATACACCACCGGCACCACGAACAGCGTAAAGAACGTGCCGATCGCCATGCCGCCGACGATCACCAGTCCGATCTGGTTGCGCGCCTCGGCGCCGGCTCCGACCGCAATGGCCAGCGGCAATGCACCGAACACCATCGCGCCGGTCGTCATCAGGATCGGACGCAGGCGCAGCGCCGCCGCTTCGACCACCGCGTCGAACTTCGACCGCCCCTGCTCCTGCAATTGGTTGCTGAACTCCACGATCAGGATGCCGTGCTTGGCGATCAGGCCGACCAGGGTGACGATGCCGATCTGCGAATAGATGTTCCAGCTGCCGTGGCCGCTGAGCTTGAGCGCGAGGAAGGCGCCGAACGCCGCCAGCGGCACCGCCAGCAGGATCACGAACGGATCGATCCAGCTCTCGAACTGCGCCGCGAGCACCAGGAAGATGAAGACCAGCGCGAGCACGAAGATCTTCGCGAAGTCGCTGGAGGATTCGCGGAATTCGCGGCTTTGCCCGGACAGGTCGTACTGCGCTTCCGGAGCGACCTGCCTGAGCGCGTTCTCCATCCACGTCAGCGCTTCGCCGGTCGAATAGCCGGGTGCGAGGCCTGCGCTGATCGTCGCCGCGCGCAGCTTGTTGAAGTGGTTGAGCTCCTTGGCGGCGATCGCCTCGTGCACGGTGACCAGGTTCGACAGCTGGATCATCTGGCCGTTGCGGCCGTGCACGAAGATGTTGCTGACATCGCCCGGGGTGCGACGCGCGGCGTCCTCGACCTGCACGGTCACGTCGTACTGCTGCACGCCCTTCTTGAAGCGGGTGACGTTGCGACCGCCGAGCAGGGTTTCCAGCGTGTGGCCGACGACGTCGACGCTGCTGCCGACGGCGGCGACCTTGTCGCGGTCGACGTCGATCTTGAGCTGCGGCTTGTCGAGCTTCAGGTCGGTGTCCGGATTCGTCAGCCGCGGGTTTTCCTGCATCTTCACCTTGAGCTTGGCGACCGTTGCGCTGAGCTCGTCCCAGGTGCCGGTGCTTTCGACGACGAAACTCACCGGCTGGCCGAGGAAATCCTGCTGGCCGAGCGGCGGCGGGGTGACGGTGAACGCCATCACGCCCGGAATCGCGAAGAACATCTGCGCCGCCAGTCCGCTCGGCGGAAACGGGCTGCCCGCGATCTCCTGCGCCGATTGCTTGCGCTGGCTCCAGTCCTTGAGCATGGTGAAGCCGACCGTCTGGGTGACATCCGGGAAGCCGACGATCTGGAAAACGCGTTGCTGGTCCGGCAGCGCCAGCACCATGTGCTCCATCTGCCGCGCGTACTTGTCGGTGTACTCGACGGTCGAGCCCTGCGGTGCGATGCCGATGCCGATGATAAAGCCCTGGTCTTCCTGCGGTGCGAGCTCGCGCGGCAGACCGACGAAAAGCAACGCCGCGCCCGTGTAGACCAGCGCGGCGACACCGACCACGATCCAGCGCCCATGCAGGGCGCCCTTGAGCGCGCCGCGATAGCTCCGGTCGACCCAGCGCAGCACCTTTT
Organism: Lysobacterales bacterium; assembly: GCA_038323475.1. Classification (GTDB taxonomy): domain Bacteria; phylum Pseudomonadota; class Gammaproteobacteria; order Xanthomonadales; family Xanthomonadaceae; genus SZAS-103. The sequence continues at coordinate 26,839 of JBBQHA010000016.1, read as the reverse complement.
CGCCGGCCTCGTAGAAACGCCCGTGCTTTTCGTCGCGACGCAGCAGGCGCGAGGACATCATCGGCGACAGCGTCAGCGCGGTGAACCCCGAGACCAGCACCGCGCCGGCAAGGGTCAGCGCGAATTCGACGAACAGCTTGCCGGTGCGGCCGGTGGAAAACGCGAGCGGCACGTACACCGCGGCGAGGGTAAGCGTCATCGCGACGATCGCGAAGCCGATTTCCTTGCTGCCCCGCAGCGCCGCCTGGAACGGCGGCATGCCTTCCTCGATGTGCCGGTAGATGTTCTCCAGCATCACGATCGCGTCGTCGACCACGAGCCCGATCGCCAGCACCATCGCGAGCAGGGTCAGCGTATTGATGGTGAAGCCGAACAGGTACATCAGCGCGAACGCGCCGATCATCGACACCGGAATCGTCACCAGCGGAATCAGGGTCGCGCGCCAGCTGCGCAGGAACAGGAAGATCACGATGATGACCAGGCCGATCGCCTCGCCGACGGTCTTGTAGACCTCCTCGATCGACTTCTTGATGAAGATCGTGGAGTCGTACGCGATCTCGACCTTCATGCCCTGCGGCAGGGTGCGGGTGATCTCCGGCAGCATCTTCTGCAATGCGGAGGAAATGTCGAGCGGATTCGCGACGGCCTGCTTCACGATCCCCAGCGGCACCGCGTTCTTGCCGTTGTAGCGCGCGCGGAAGCGGTCTTCCTGCTGGCCGAGCTCGACCTTGGCGACATCGCGCAGGCGTACCTGGCTGCCATTGGTGTCGGACAGGATGATGGCGCCGAATTCCTCCGGCGTCTTCAGGTCGGTTTCCGACAGCACGGTGAATTCGCGCGCGCTGCTTTCGACGCGACCGGCCGGGATCTCGACGTTCTGCTTGCGCAGCGCGTCCTCGACGTCGGCCGGAGTCAGCCCGAACCCGGCCAGCCGCTGCGGCTGCAGCCAGATCCGCATCGCGTACGTGCTCGAATACACCTGCGCCTGGGCGACGCCGGGAATCGTCTGCACGCGATCCTTGACCAGGCGCGTGGCGTAATCGGCGATCTCGACCTGCGAATGGTGGTCGGACGAGAACGCGAGATAGATGATCGGCTGCTGGTCGGCTTCCTGTTTCTGGATGACCGGCTCGCGCACCTCCACCGGCAGGAACTGGCGCGCCTGGGCGACGCGATCGCGCACGTCGGACGCGGCGCCGTCGGGATCGCGGCTCAAGCGGAAGCGGATCGTGACCTGGCTGGTCTGCTCGCGGCTGACCGACTGCATGTACTCGATGCCTTCGACGCCCGACAGCGCATCCTCGATCGGCTGGGTGACCTGCGATTCGATGACCTGCGCACTGGCGCCGGGATAGGTGGTGTTGACCGTCACCACCGGCGTGTCGACGTTCGGGATCAGGCGCACCGCGAGCCGCTCGAACGCGATGACGCCGAGCAACAGCACCACGAGGTTGACGACGATCGCGAGGACCGGCCGGCGGATCGAGAGATCGGACAGGACCATCGCCGCTCAGCCCTGCTTCGCTGCGGGTCCGGACTGCTGCGCCGGCGGGCCGTCCGGCGCCGGGGTTCCGTCCGGCGGCAGCGGCTTCACGTCCAGGCCCTCGTGCATGATCGGCTTGGTCTGGCCCGCGGTGATCACCACGTCGCCGGCCTTGAGGCCGCTGATCGCCTGCACCAGCCCCGGCACGCGCACGCCGATCTTGACCTCGGTCCGCTTCGCCTTGCCGGCGACGACGGTGTAGACGTAACGCACGTCGCCGTCCTGCATCAGTGCCTGCTCCGGCACCAGCAGCGCATCGACGCTGCCGCCGCCGGTGTCCAGCTGAAGCCTGACGAACTGGCCGGGGTGCAGGCGTCCTTCGTGGTTGTCGATCTGCGCGCGCAGCTTCGCGCTGCGGCTGGCCGGGTCGATGACCGGGTCGATCGCGACGACCTTGCCGTGGAAGCTGTCGTTCGGGAAGGAATCGACGCTGATGTTGATCTGCTGGCCCTCGTGCAGCTGCGAGAGCACGTTTTCCGGCGCGTTGAAATCGACCTCGATCGGATCCAGCCGCACCAGTTTCACAAGGTCCTGGCCGACGTTGACGAACTCGCCGACGCTGACTTCGCGCAGGCCCACCTGGCCCGCGAACGGCGCGGTCAGGGTCATCTTCGACAGCATCGCGCGGGCGGACGCGACGCGCGCCTCGTCGACGCCGAGCGACGCACGCGCCTTGTCGTATTCGGACTGCGCGATCAGTTTCTGCGCGACCAGCTGTTGCGCGCGGTCGGCAGCACGGCGGCTGTTCTGCAGGTTCGCGACGGCTTCGTTGAGGCTGGCCTGGCCGAGGCTCGCATCGAGCGTGAACAGCGGTGCGCCAGCGGCGACGTGGCCGCCTTCGGTGAAATGGATCTGGTTGATGCGCCCGGCGATCTCGGGCCGCACCACGACCGATTCGTCAGCACGCAGGCTGCCGACCGTCTGCACGCCGGCGGCCAGCGATTGCGGTTTCAGGGTGACGACTTCGACCGGCAGCGGCGGCATCCCGCCCCCGGGAGGACCGCCCTTGCCGCCGGCCGCGTCATCCGCACCACCGCCGCGCTTGCAGGCGGCAACGCCGCCGAGGACGAGCAGGACCAGCAGCAGGACATTGGCGGTACGGCGCATGGTTGATCCTTAGGTTTCGATCAGCCGCGCTACGGCGGTGCTGCGACCTGCACGCCGAAGCGGATGGCAAGACGATTGCTGTACTGCCAAGTCTAGCTTATCCGTTCAGTTCGCCGACCTGCCGAAAGTCAGCCATGCATGCAGCCGCATCGGCCAGCGTGGGATACAGCGTTGCGTCGGCGGAACCGATGCGATGCGGCAACAGGCCCAGCCGTGGGGCAGCGATGACGCGGTCGAGGATCGCGATGGTTTCCTCGGCGCGCCGGAAATCCGGGTCCACCGCACTGCCGATCCAGCCCAGCAGGTGCAAGCCATCAGCGCGGATCGCACGTGCGCTCAATCGCGCGTGGTTGATGCAGCCCAGCCGCAGACCGACCACGAGCAGCACCGGCAAGCCGAACGCACGCACGAGTTGGGCCTGGTCGAGTTGCGCGGACAACGGCGCGGCCCAGCCGCCGACGCCCTCGACCACCACGATGTCGGCCTGCGCCGCCAAGGCCGCGAACGCCGCGCGCAGCGGCTCGAGTTCCACGGTGGTGCCGACATCGGCCGCGGCGAGCTCAGGTGCAGTCGGATCGGGGAACGAATATGGATTGACCAGTGCGTAGTCGGGTTGCGGATCGCTGGCCGCGAGCAGTTGTAAGGCATCGTCGTTGCGCCAGCCGTCCGGCGTGCGTTCGCAACCGCTCGCCACCGGCTTCATGCCGACCGCACGCCGGCCGCGCGCGCGCAATGCATGCAGCAGCACGCAGCTCACCGTGGTCTTGCCGATGCCGGTGTCGGTGCCGGTGATGTAGAGACCGCGGCTCATGCGCCTTTCGCGAGCAGTCGCTCGCGCGCACGCCGGGCGATGGCCGTTTGCACGAGTCCGCTGAAACCCATCAGCGCGTACACGATGCCGGGGCCTCCCATCAGCCACCTCGATGGGCGGGCCGGCATCGCCAGCGCCACCACGACCGACAGCAGGGCCACGACGATCGACATACAACCGTCGCCCATGCGCACGATCGTCTCCACGCGCTCGTCGAGAGACAATTCCAGCGCATCGCGCTGACGCCATGCCTGCAGGTATAGCAGGCCGATCACGATGGACATCGAACCGAACATCAGTCCGTACACGATGAACATCAGGCGAAGGTCCGCCATCGTCTTCACGTCGAATCCGTACGGCAGCCAGCCGCCGGTGATCCAGCCGAAGAACGTCGATGCCACGGCCTTCAAGGGATAGATGAAAACCATGACCAGGAACACCAGCAACAGACTGAGGATGATGCTGCGCCGGTCGTCGAGACCGTAACGCCGGCTCCAGGTCATGTGCTCGTACCAGAACGTGGCGATCTGCAGAAAGCACACCGCGAACGCGGGCGTGCCCTTGAGCGCCTCGATCAGTTTCGCCGGGGTGTCGGGGATCGTGCCGACCGAAATCACCAGCATCGTCAGCGCGAATGCGAAGGCCGCATCGACGAAGGCTTCCAGCCGGGTCACTTCGCCGCCGCGTTCGCGGAAGCCATCCGGGCGCAGGCGGTGGGCGTCGTTCATGCCGAAAGCTTAGCAGCCGTGGCGCTGCTAGACTTCGATCATGCACGAGACCCACGGCCTGGCCGGAAGCAAACCGGAGCAATATGCGCAGCTGTTGCAGCAGGCGCAGGGATTGCTGTCGGGGGAACGCGACCGCATCGCGAACGCGGCGAACCTGAGCGCGCTGGTTTTCCACGCGCTGCCGTCGCTGAACTGGGTCGGCTTCTATTTCTACGACGGCAACGAACTCGTGGTCGGCCCGTTCCAGGGCAAGCCGGCCTGCGTGCGCATCGCGCTCGGCCGCGGCGTCTGCGGGACCGCCGCGGTCACCCGGCAGACCCAGCGCATCGCGGATGTCGATGCGTTCCCCGGACACATTCCCTGCGATGGCGCATCGCGTTCGGAACTCGTGGTGCCCTTGTTTCGCGGCGACACACTGATCGGCGTGTTCGACCTCGACAGCCCGGAGATCGACCGCTTCGATGCGGACGATCAGATTGGCCTTGAGGCGATCGCGCAAACCTGGCTGGAGGCATCCGCGTGAGCGAACCCGAAAAGCTGATCAACATCGGCCCGAAATCGTCGGCATGGCTGCGCCAGGTTGGCATCCGCTCGCGCGAGCAACTCGTCGACGCGGGCGCGATCGGCGCCTTCATCAAGATCAAACGCGCCGGCTTCCGCCCCGGCCTGAACCTGCTGTACGCGCTTGAAGGCGCGATCCTGAATTGCCACTGGCGCGACCTGCCGGAAGGCCGTCGCGGCGAACTGGTGCTCGCCGCCGAAGCCGCGAGCGTCGGCCTGCCGCCCGCGCGCGGCAAGGCGATGCCGCCGGCCCTACCGGTCCGCATGATCTATTCCGATGAAGATCCGCGCCTCGGCCCCGATACGCACGACGCGCATCGCGACGAGGATTGACGCTCGAAGCCCTCTCCCCACGGAAGAGGGTGGGGTGAGGGGCGAAAGGGCTGCAGTCGTTTTTTGGCATCCTCCCCAGCAGGGAGAGGAACTTGCATGCATCTACCGCGGCCGCGCCACCGCATAGTCGCGCGCGGACTCGTTCCACTCCGGCGCATCCGCAATCGTCGGCAGCACGTCGGCCACGCCGTCCACCACGTTCCACATCGCGACGTGGCCCGGATTCATGAAGCGCTGTTCGATCACCTGCCGCTGCATGAAGTCCGCCCACGGCGTCCAATAGCCGCGCGTGTTCAGCAGCACGATCGGCTTGTGGTAGATGCCGAGCCGCTTGAGCGTGATCGCCTCGAACAGTTCCTCCAGCGTGCCGCAACCGCCGGGCAGCGCGATCACCGCGTCGCTGCCGGTCAACAGGCGGTGCTTGCGTTCGCGCATGTCCTCGACGAATTGCATCGTGAATCCACCTGTGCGGCCAGCAACCGTCCCTGGCGGTAGGCGCCAGCCCGGGCCATCCATGGCCGGACGTTGACCGGGTTGACCCTCCACTGAAGGCTCAACAAGTCCCGGCCAACCCCATTCGAGTTCCACCATGAAGCGCGGGATGATCCCGATCACCTCGCCACCGGCACCGAGCGCGCCATCGGCAAGCGCTCCCATCGAGCCGACCGCGCCGCCGCCATAGACCAATGTGTGCCCGGCGCGCGCCAGCGTTTCGCCGAGCAGTCGCGCGTCGTCGCGATACTGCGGATCGCAATGCTGGCTGGATGCGGCGTAGATGCAGATGCGCATGGGCTCGGGCTTGCTTAAACCAAGCGCGGATCGGCGCTGAGGTCGCCGAAATAGGATTGAACAAATGCAGGGTCGCCAAAAGCACGTCTCCCTGCCACGACTTGTGGCGCCAATGTCCAAACCTCATCAACGGGATCGCACTTGCCCGAGACGAGCAATTTGCGGCCACCAGTGAACTCGATTTCGATGGCGCTACTTTCACGCATCTCCACGCCAACCACTTTGTATGCAACGGCATTGAAGAGAATCAGGGCCGTGATTGCATCGTGGTGATCGGGTAACGACACGACATCGGTCGGAGTGCCTGAGAGGGCGGATTCCCAGACGGCGGGGTCAGGCGGCTTGATCTCGCATGTTTGCAACAGCACTTCGAATGGGTGTTCAACGAACTCGGCGAGCGAAGCTTCACGTTCCTCGGCGATGCAAAAAGAAATGTTCCATCCAGTCCGAAGGTACTCAATTCCAACTATCGAGGACCCCAGCAAGAAGCCTTCAAGAATCTTCTTGCACCTGGCAGCTTCGATGTGAACGTGTTTCGGGGATGTCTTTGCCAATGTCATGGGCCTGACCGTTACTCCACCGTGACCGACTTGGCCAGATTCCTCGGCTGGTCCACATCCGTGCCGCGCTCGACGGCGACGTGGTAGGCGAGCAGTTGCAGCGGGATGGTCGACACCACCGGCGCGGCGATCTCGCCGCATTCGGGCAGCACCAGCACATGGCCCAAGTCGGCGTGGACGTGGACGCCGGCATCGACGAACAGGAACAGTTCGCCACCGCGCGCGCGGACTTCCTCCATGTTCGACATCAGCTTGTCGACGAGGTGGTCGTTCGGCGCGACCGCGATCACCGGCATGTTCGCGTCGACCAGGGCGAGCGGGCCGTGCTTGAGTTCGCCGGCGGCGTAAGCCTCGGCGTGGATGTAGGAGATTTCCTTGAGCTTGAGCGCGCCTTCCATCGCCACCGGCCAATGGGTGCCGCGGCCGAGGAACAACGCGTCCTGCTTGCCGACGAAACGATCGGCGATCGCGCGGATCTGATCGTCGAGCTTGAGCGTCTCGGCGACCAGGCCCGGCAGCTGTTCGAGCTGGTGCACACCATTGAGGTAGCGCGCATCGTCGAGGCCTTTCGCGCGCGCGAGTTCGAGCGCGAACAACGCGAGCGCGACGAGTTGGGTGCTGAACGCCTTGGTCGAGGCGACCCCAATCTCAGGACCGGCGCGGGTCATCAGCACGAGTTCGGACGCGCGCACGATCGAGGATTCCGGCACGTTGCAGACCGCCATCCGCGCGAGGTAATTGCGCTGGGTCGCCATCTTCAGCGCGGCGAGCGTGTCGGCGGTCTCGCCGGATTGCGAGACGGTCAGGAACAGGGTGCCGTCCTGCACGACCGGATTGCGATAACGGTATTCGCTCGCGATCTCGGCGGTGCACGGGACGCCGGCCAGCGATTCGATCCAGTACCGCGCGACCAGTCCGGCGTGGTAGCTGGTGCCGCAGGCGATGATGTGCACGGCCTGGGTTTTCGCGAACATCTCGGCGGCGTTCACGCCGAAGATCTGGGTGAGGATGCGCCCGCCCGCGATGCGCCCTTCCAGGGTGTCGGCGAGCGCCTGCGGCTGCTCGTGGATTTCCTTGAGCATGAAGTGGCGATACTCGCCCTTCTCGATCGCGCCGGAGATGAAGTGCGATTCCTTGACCGGCCGCTCGACCAGGCCGCCGTCCATGTCGAACACGCGCAGGCCGGTCTCGGTGATTTCGGCGATATCGCCTTCTTCCAGGTACACGAACTTGTGGGTGAGCGGCAGCAGCGCGTGGATGTCGGACGCGAGGTAGTTCTCGCCGTCGCCGATCCCGGCGACCAGCGGCGAACCCAGGCGCGCGCCGAGCAGGCGGCCGGGTTCGCGTCCGGACAGCACCGCGAGCGCATAGGCGCCGTGCAGGCGCGGCAGCACAACGCGCAGCGCGGCGAGCAGGTCGAGGCCCTGCCGCTGCTGGTGCTCGATCAGGTGGGCAACGACTTCAGTGTCGGTCTGCGAAGTGAACTCATAACCTTGCGAGAGCAGTTCGGCGCGCAGCTCGGCATGGTTCTCGATGATGCCGTTGTGCACGACCGACACGTCGCCGGAGACGTGCGGATGCGCGTTGTCGGTGTTCGGCACGCCATGGGTCGCCCAGCGCGTATGCGCGATGCCGGAATGGCCGGCGATCGGGTGTTCCTGCTGCAGCGCTTCCAGCTGGTGCACCTTGCCCTTCGCGCGCAGGCGCTGGACCCCGTGCGCGGTCAGCACCGCGATGCCGGCCGAATCGTAGCCTCGGTATTCGAGCGCCTTCAGGCCGGCGATGAGATGGCCGACGACGTCGCGTCGCGCGCTGATTCCTACGATTCCGCACATGGTTGCTATCCCGGTCAACGACCGCCACGGAGGCGGTCGGCACATGAGGGCGCGCTGACGACAGGCATCACCGGCGCGCAAGACGAGCCGTAGTTTAGCCGTTTCGTCGCCACGGCCGCTTCCTGTCCGCCGCAGCCGGTATCGCGGACACTTCGCGGACAGGTCGGACACACGGCACGCGCACAACGCCCAATCGGATCAATGACTTGCTGGCTGGCACGAACAGTGCAATCAGGAAGGGAAACCCCCACCCGCGAGTCCGCATGATCCCCGATACCTCCGGCCAGGACGTCAAGCGCACCCAGGCAGGCCGGGTCGGCAAGCGCCGTCCGTGGACCCTGATCGCCGCCGCCTCGGCCGTCGCCTTGCTGCTCGGGATCAGCATCGTCAGCTGGATGTCGGGCAGCCGATCGGTGGATGCCACCCGTTTGCGCATCGCGACGGTTGCGCGCGGCAACCTGGTGCGCGATGCGAGCGCGAATGGGCGCGTCGTGGCGGCGGTCAGCCCGACCCTGTACGCGCCGGTCGCGGCGACGGTCGCCCTGCAGGTCCACGCCGGCGACCGCGTGAAGAAGGACCAGGTGGTGGCCAGGCTGGAATCGCCGGAACTCAGCAGCACGTACGCGAGCGAATCGGCCACCCTGAGCCAGCTCGAGAACGAAGTCGCCCGGCAACGCATCCTCGCCGAGAAACAGCGCCTGCTCACGCAGCGCGACGCCGACGAGGCGAGGCTGACCATGACCGCCGCCAACCGCGACCGCGACCGCGTGCAGAAAGCCTGCGCAACCCAGGCGCTCGCGAAAGTGGACTGCCTGAAAGCCGACGATGCCGTGGACGCAGCGAATATCCGCAGCCGCCACGCCGCCGCGGACGCCGTCCTGGAAGGCCGCAACGCGCAGCTCGAGCTCGACACCAAGATCAACGAACTCGAGCGCCAGCGGGTCGTGGTCGCCGAGATCAAGCGCAAGGTCGAAGGTCTGCAATTACGCGCGCCGGTGGACGGCGTGATCGGCAGCATCGCTGTGGCCGACCGGACCGTGGTTCCGGCCAATTCAGCGTTGATGACGGTCGTCGACCTGTCGAAGCTCGAAGTCGAGCTCGAGGTTCCGGAAACCTTCGCCAACGACATCGGCATCGGCATGCCGGTGGACATCCAGGCGGGTAATGGGTCGCTGCACGGCACGGTCTCGGCGGTGTCGCCGGAAGTCGTCGACCACCAGGTGCAGGCGCGCGTGCGCTTCGCCCAGGGCCAGCCGGAAGGCGTGCGCCAGAACCAGCGCGTCACCGCGCGCATCCTGATCGAGAACAAGCCCGACGTGCTGCTCGTCGAACGCGGCCCGTTCGTCGACCAGTACGGCGGCCGCTCCGCCTACGTGGTCGACCACGGCATCGCCACCAAGCGGCCGATCCGGATCGGCGCGACCAGCATCGACTCGGTCGAGATCCTCGACGGACTCAAGCCCGGCGACCAGGTCGTGGTCGCGGGCACCGACACCTTCGCCGATGCGCCGACCGTGCGCATCAACAACTGACCCACGCAGGAGAACCACGATGTTGAAGATGACCAGCCTCAGCAAGGTCTACCGCACCGAGATGATCGAAACGCATGCGCTGCGCGGATTCGACATCCACGTCCGCGAGGGCGAGTTCGTCGCGGTGACCGGCCCGTCGGGTTCCGGCAAGACCACGTTCCTGAACATCGCCGGCCTGCTCGAGGAATTCACCGACGGCGACTTCCTGCTCGACGGCGTCGACGTCAAGGGCATGAACGACAACCAGCGCTCGCGCCTGCGCAACGAGAAGATCGGCTTCGTGTTCCAGGGCTTCAACCTGATCCCCGACCTGAACCTGTTCGACAACGTCGACGTGCCCTTGCGCTATCGCGGCTTCAACGGAGCCGACCGCAAACGCCGCATCGAGCAGGCGCTGGAGCAGGTCGGACTGCTGTCGCGCATGAAGCACTACCCGGCCGAACTCTCGGGCGGCCAGCAGCAGCGCGTCGCGATCGCGCGCGCACTCGCCGGCGAGCCGAAGCTGCTGCTCGCCGACGAACCGACCGGCAACCTCGACTCGCAGATGGCGCGCGGCGTGCTGGAGCTGATCGAGGATGTCAACGCGCGCGGCACCACCATCATCATGGTCACCCACGACCCGGAGCTCGCCGCGCGCGCGCAGCGCAATGTGCATATCGTCGATGGCCAGGTCACCGACCTTCTCGCCGAACCGGTCCTTCGCGCCGCCGAGCACGCCGCCGAACGCGCGGCCCGCAATGCCGTGCAGGCATCCTGAGGAGCAGACCATGTTCGCCTATTACCTGCGTCTCGGGTTTCGCAGCCTGCGCCGGAACCCGGTGCTCACCGCGCTGATGGTGCTCACGCTCGCGATCGGCATCGCCGCGAGCATGTCGACGCTGACCGTGCTGGTGATCATGTCCGGCGATCCGATCCCGGGCAAGAGCGACCGCCTGCTGGTGCCGCTGCTCGACAACAACCCCGCCCAGATCGCGGCCGACGCCAAGCCGCCGGACCAGATGAGCTACACCGACGCGACCAACCTGCTGGCCCAGCACCACGCCAAGCGGCAGACCGCGATCTACGGCTTCCAGCCCAACGTCGAGAGCGGGCGCAAGGACCTGCCGCCGTTCCAGGCCAGCGGCATCGCTCCGACCCGCGATTTCTTCGAGATCTTCGAGGTGCCGTTCCGCTACGGCGGCGCGTGGGCCGCGGATGCCGACGCGAACCGCGGCGACGTCGCGGTGATCACCAGCAAGCTGAGCGAGAAGCTGTTCGGCAAGGACAATCCGGTCGGCCGCAGGTTGCGGATCAACGACCGCGACTACCAGATCACCGGCGTGATCGGCGACTGGAAACCGTTGCCGCGCTACTACCGCCTGATCGCCGGCGGCGATACCTATGGCGAGGTCGAGGACGTGATGATTCCGTTCTCCACCGCGGTCGGACAGGAGTTCGGCAACAACGGATCGACCGATTGCAGCAGCGATTCCGGAACCGGCTACCAGGCCTTCCTGCATTCGGAATGCGTATGGATCCAGTACTGGGCGGAGCTCGATTCGGCCTCGGACCGGCAGGCCTACGGCGACTACATCACGGCCTACATCGGCGAGCAGAAGAAACTCGGGCGCTATCCGCGCGCGGTGAACTACAAGCTGTACGACGTCAGGGAATGGCTGGACCACCAGGGCGTGGTCGGCAAGGACAGCCACTTGCAGACCTGGCTCGCGGCCGGGTTCCTGCTGGTCTGCCTGGTCAACACGGTGGGACTGCTGCTGGCCAAGTTCACCGCGCGCGCCGGCGAGGTCGGCGTGCGGCGTGCGCTGGGCGCGCCCAAGCGCGAGATCTTCCGGCAATTCCTGGTCGAGGCGGGCGTGATCGGCGCGGCCGGCGGCGCGCTGGGCATGCTGCTGAGTTTCGGCGGCCTGTGGCTGATCGCGCAACAGTCCGGAAGCATGCAGACGGTTGCGCACATGAGCGCGTCGATGCTGTTTGCGACGATCGCACTTGCGATCGCCTGCAGCGTGCTCGCCGGCCTGCTGCCGACCTGGCGCGCCTGCCAGGTACGTCCAGCCGTGCAACTCAAGTCGCAGTGATTGGCGCGCACGGGAAAACCTGTCGCCGCCGCGCGGAAACGATACCGGCAACGTTTCCCGATCCGACAGCAGCCGCCGTATCGACCTGCACTTCCATGTGCAGGGTTGTCGTTCGTTGAAGGTCGTAGCAAACCGCAATCGTCAGTCACTGGAGGCTAGAAATGGAAATCCGTCCGATCATCTCGGCAATGCTGCGCACAAAGACCGGCGCGATCCTGATCGCTGCACAGGTCGCATTGACGCTCGGTATCCTCTGCAACGCGCTGTACATCGTCCATGATCGCCTGGAACTCGCGAATCGGCCCAGCGGCGCGGCGGAGGACGAAGTGTTCATGCTGAGCCTGTCGCCGTTCCGCAAGATCGCCGACGTCAAGGGCATGCAACTCGAAGACGAGGCCGCCTTGCGCAAGATCCCCGGGGTCAAGTCGGTCGCCTGGACGAATCAGGTGCCGCTCGGCCAGTCGTCGTCCAACACCGGCTTCGCGACTCGGCGCAACCAGAGTCCGGACTCGACGGTCGTCGCGACGACCTATACCAGCCCGGGTTCGCTCATCGCGACGCTCGGCCTCAAGCTCGTGGAAGGGCGCGACATCGATGCGAACGACGTGATCGAAGTCGGGCCGGAAACCAAGGAGACGATCCCGCGTTCGGCGATCATCACCGCCGCGCTCGCCAAGAAGCTGTACCCCGACGCGCATTCGGTGCTGGGCAAGCAATTGTTCTACAGCACCGGCGAAGGCGCGAAAGTATCGACCATCGTGGGCGTGGTCGAACGGCTGCAGACCCCGGCCGCGCAGGCGCGCGAAGAGAGCGAAGGCAAAGGCGAATTCTCGGTGATCTATCCCGTCCGCGAACTCGACGAGTACACGCAATACCTGGTCCGTGCCGATGCCGGCCAGCGTGCGCGGGTGATCGCCGACGCCGAAAAGACGCTGGGCGCGCGCATGGATGGCCGGGTGCTGCTGCCTACCTACACGATCAACCAGCTGCGCGATCGCCGCTATCGCGCAGATCGCGCGCTCGCCGGCATGCTGGTCTCGGTGGTGGTGCTGCTGCTGCTGGTCACCGCGAGCGGCATCGTCGGGATGGCGTCGCTATGGGTGAACCAGCGCCGCAAGCAGATCGGGGTGCGGCGCGCGCTGGGTGCGCGGCGTCTCGACATCCTGCGTTATTTCCTGACCGAGAACCTGATCGTCACCACCGCAGGCATCGTCGGCGGGATCGCGCTCGCATTCGGCCTCAACCAGTTGCTGGTCAGCAAGCTCGAACTGCAGCGCCTTCCGCTGGATTATCTCGGCGTTGGCATGATCGCGCTCTGGGCGCTGGGACTGCTCGCGGTCCTCGGCCCCGCATGGCGCGCCGCACGCGTCCCGCCGGCGGTCGCGACGCGCAGCGTCTGATCCCCTGTCGACGCCGCGTGCGAAGCGCGGCCGCATCCATGTCCACCAATGAACAAAGGAACGACCATGCGTCACCACACGATGCTTGCGATCCTGTTGTCCGCCCTGCTGGCTTCCACATCGGCACCGGCGGGCAAACACCACACCGATTCCTTCAGCTGGAACGACGACGGCCAGTCGCTGAGCCTGCATTCGAACGACACCAGCGGCATCGTCGTCGATCGCACCACGCCGACGCCGTTCCATGGACTGCAGGCGGGCGACATCATCGTCGCGATCGACGATCGACCCATCGCCCAGGTCAGCGAGCTGTTGAAAGCGTTGCGCGACCATCGCGCGTCCGCCGCGAAGCTGCGGGTGCGCCGCGCGGGCAACGAGGTCGCGCTGAACTGGGCGTCTGCCGACTACGCGATGCTCGTGCCGTCTCCTCCGCCAGCGCCCCCTGCACCACCGCCGCCACCGCCGCCTCCGCCCCTGCATTCTTGAGGACCGCCGCTCCTGTCATCATGGCGCGCATCGACTCCACCACGACTTTCCGAAACGCCCATGCCCACGATCCTCGTCATCGATGACAACCCGACCGTCGCCACCGCGCTGGAAGTGCTGTTCTCGCTGCACGACCTGCACACGCTGAGCGCGCAATCGCCGCAGGCGGGACTCGCGTTGCTCGAACGGCGGCCGGTGGACCTGGTCATCCAGGACATGAACTTCACCGGCGATACCACGTCGGGCGACGAAGGCCAGGAGCTGTTCCGCGAGATCCGCAAGCGCCACCCCGACCTGCCGGTGATCCTGCTGACCGCGTGGACGCACCTGTCCTCGGCGGTGGACCTGGTCAAGGCCGGCGCCGCCGATTACCTGGGCAAGCCGTGGAACGATGGCAAGCTGATGGCGACGATCGGCAACCTGCTCGAACTCGGCGCGAACCGGCGCGAACTCAAGCGCCGCCGCGGCGGCGATGCGCAACGCAACAGCGCCTTGCGCGAACGCTTCGAACTTCGCGGCATGGTGTTCGCCGACCCGGCGACCGAACGCGTGGTCGCACTGGCCTGCCAGGTCGCGCGCGCCGACGTGCCAGTGCTGATCACCGGGCCGAACGGCAGCGGCAAGGAACGCATTGCGGAAATCATCCAGGCGAATTCGGCGGTGCGCGACGGTCCGTTCGTGACCCTGGATTGCGGGGCGATCCCGACCGACCTGATCGAGGCCGAGCTGTTCGGCGCCGATGCTGGCGCGTATACCGGCGCAGGCAAGTCGCGCGAAGGCAAGTTCGAGGCCGCCGATGGCGGCACCCTGTTTCTCGACGAGATCGCGAACCTGCCGATGGCCGGCCAAGTCAAGCTGCTGCGCGTGCTCGAAACCGGGCGCTTCGCGCGGCTCGGTTCAAACCGCGAACGCCAGGTCCGCGTGCGCGTGATCAGCGCGACGAACGCCGACCTTCCCGCGAAGATCCGCGAAGGCGCGTTCCGCGAAGACCTCTACTACCGCATCAACCTGATCGAACTGAACCTGCCCGCGCTCGCCGACCGCCCCGACGACATCCTGCCGCTCGCCGAATCCTTCCTCGTGCGCGGCAAGCAACTCACGCCCGACGCGCGCGAGGCGCTGCGCAGACACGCCTGGCCCGGCAACGTGCGCGAACTCAAGAACGTCATCCAGCGCGCCGGCCTGCTCGCGCACGGCGACCGCATCGAGGCCGAAGATCTTGCGCTGCCATCGGCGCCCGGATCGGCCGAGCACGAACCCGATCGCGAGCAGATCGAACAGGCGCTGAAGAAATCCCACGGCATCGTCGCGCAGGCTGCGGTCGCGCTGGGCCTGAGCCGGCAGTCACTGTACCGGCGGATGGAGCGGCTGGGCATCGACCGGCAATGAACGTGCGGCAGCTGGCCTCCAGGCGGTTCTCGCTGGCGGGAAAGCTGGCGTTCGTGCTGTGCGTCTTTGCCGTGTTCGCGCTGGCGCTCGTGCTCGTACTCGAACGGCTGCTCGACGATCCATGGTTCGCCGCGATCCTGAGCCTGCTCGTGCTGGTTCCGCTCGCTCTGTGGATCATGCGCCGCACACTCGCACCGGTGCTGTCGATGTTCCGCGCGCTGTCCGGCACGGTCACGAGCTACCGCGACGGCGATTTCAGTTTCGGGCTCGCGTGGAAGCGCAACGACGAGCTCGGCGACCTGGTCAACGCGCACAACGCGCTCGGCGACGCCCTGCGCGAACAGCGCGTCGCGCTCGTGCAGCGCGAGCTACTGCTCGACACCATGGTGCAGAACGCGCCGGTCGCGATGTTGCTGGCCGACAGCAGCGGCCGCATCGTGTATTCCAACCTCGCCGCGCGCAAGCTGCTCAACGATGGGCACAAGCTCGAAGGCCATGCGCTCGAAGCCTTGTTGCAGAACGCGTCGGAGCCGTTGCGCGAGGCAATCGAACGCGGCGGCGACGGCCTGTTCGCGGTCGGCCACGACGACGACGAACAGATCTACCACCTCGCGCGCCGCGGCTTTCGCCTCAATGGCCGTCGCCACGAACTGTTCCTGCTGCGCCACCTGACCACCGAGTTGCGCCGGCAGGAAGTGCAGACCTGGAAGAAGGTCATCCGCATCATCAGCCACGAACTCAACAACTCGCTGGCACCGGTCGCGTCGCTCGCGCATTCGGGCGCCGAACTCGTGCGGCGCGGCCAGCACCAGCGGCTCGAGGAGATCTTCGGCACGATCGAGGAACGTGCGCGCCACCTGGAGGGCTTCATCCGCGGTTATGCGCACTTCGCCAAGCTGCCCGCGCCGCGGCTCGAACCGATCGTGTGGCCGGCGTTCTGCGAACGCCTGCGCACCCAGATCGGCTTCGCACTGGATGGCCCCTTGCCCGAAAAGGCCGGGCGCTTCGATGCCGCGCAACTGGAGCAGGCGCTGCTGAACCTGTTGAAGAACGCGCACGAGTCCGGATCGGCGCCGGAACACGTCAGCCTGCGCGTGCGCCGGTTGCCGGATTCGCTGCGCATCGAAGTCAGCGATCGCGGCCAGGGCATGAACGACGCGGTGCTGGCGAACGCATTGGTGCCGTTCTACTCGACCAAGCGCAGTGGAACCGGCCTGGGACTCGCGCTCGCGCGCGAGATCGCCGAGGCGCATGGCGGGCGCATCGCGCTGTCGAACCGCTTGGATGGCGGGCTCAGCGTGACCCTGGTGATACCGGAATAACTGCGGAGCTGGGGCCGGGGCCGGATAAGCCGCAGAAACCTGCTGTCAGGTGTTTTTCTTCGGCCTCTGCCAGCCCTTGATCGTGGTCTGCTTGCCACGTCCGAGACCGAGTTCGCCGGCCGGGACGTCGCTGGTGATCGCGGACCCGGCTCCGACCGTGGCGCTCGCGCCGATCGAGACCGGCGCGACCAGCGACGAATTCGATCCGATGAACGCGTCGTCGCCGATCCGGGTCTGGTGCTTGTTCACTCCATCGTAGTTGCAGGTGATGGTGCCAGCGCCGATGTTCACCCGATCGCCGACCTGCGCATCGCCGAGGTAGGTCAGGTGGTTGGCCTTCGACTCCCTGCCGAGCCGCGTCATCTTGGTTTCGACGAAATTGCCGACGTGCGCGCCATCCGCGAGTTCCGTGCCCGGGCGTAGCCGCGCATAGGGGCCGATCATGCAAGCATCGCCGATCTGCGCGCCATCGATGTCGCAATGCGCGCGCACCTCGCTGCCGGCGCCGATCGAAACGTTCCTGAGCCGGCAGAACGGGCCGATGACCACGTTGTCGCCGAGCACGACATCGCCTTCGAGGATCACGTCGACATCGAGCGCGACATCGCGGCCGGCGAACACGGTGCCGCGCAGGTCGAAGCGGGATGGATCGGCGATCCGCACGCCGGACAATGCGAGCGCCTTCGCCGCTCGCAGCTGGTACGCGCGTTCGAGCCGCGCGAGTTGCCATGGGTCGTTCGCGCCTTCGACCTCGACCGGATCGGCGCAGGTCGCGATCGCGGCGGGCTGGTTTTCCGCGGCCGCCTGCACGAACACGTCGGTGAGGTAGAACTCGCCCTGCGCGTTGTCGCTGCGCAAGCTCGCCAGCCAGCGCCTCAGTTGCAACGCATCGGCAACGATGATCCCGGAGTTGATCGTCCGCACCGCGCGCTGCGCCGCATCGGCATCCTTGTGCTCGACGATCGCGGCGACGTGGCCATCGGCATCGCGCAGCACGCGGCCGTAACCGGTGGGATCGTCGAGTTCGGCGACCAGCACCGCGAGCGCGCCGTCGGCGTTGAGCAGGCCGCGCAGGGTGTCGGCCGCGATCAGCGGCACGTCGGCGAACAGGACCATCACCCGCGCCTGGTCGGGCACGTTCGGCATCGCCTGCTGCACGGCGTGGCCGGTGCCGAGCTGCTCGGCCTGTTCGGCCCAGGCCAGGTCGGCCTGCCCGGCGAACGCCGCGCGCACCTGCGCGCCGCCATGTCCGTACACGACGTGGATGCCGGCGGCGCCGAGCGCGCGCGCGACATCGATCACATGGGCGAGCATCGGACGCCCGGCGATCGGCTGCAGCACCTTGGGCAACGCGGACTTCATGCGCTTGCCTTCGCCCGCGGCGAGGATGACGACGTGCAGCGGATTGCTCATGCGCGGGGCTCCAAAGGACCGCGTGTATTCTAACCGCTCGCTTCCCCCGGCTCCTGCATGCACAACGACACGACGACATCCGCTCGCGCCGCGCGCGTGCTGCTCTGGGCCGGGCCGGCCGCGACGATCATCGGCTTGGTGATGCACCGGATGTGGGAGCACATCGCCTCCACGGTCGGGCAGAACACGCTCGCGCTTGCGCTCGGTGTCGGCGTGTCCGGCTGGCTGCTGCACCGCGTCCTGCGTTGGCAGCCCGCGAGTTGCATCGCCACGATCTGGCTCGTGCTGCTCGTCGCATTCGCGGGACCGTTGCCCGTGCTCGCCACAAGTCTGCTTGCGATTGCCGCGCTCGGACTTGGTTCGACTCTGCTTCCGGCGGCGCTCGCGGCGCCATGCATGCGGGCGCTCTTCGCCCTGCTCGGCGGCCTCGCGCTGATCGCCGGCACCCTCGGCTGGCTGTTGCCATTGCCGATCCATCGCATCTGGATCTACCTGCCCGCGCTGCTCGTCCTGGCGATCTGGCGTCGGGCCGCAGTGCGCGCTTTGCTCGTCCCGTTGCCGGCTGCATGGCGCGCGGCCGCCACCGCCTGCCCCGGGTACGCAGCCCTCGCCGCGCTCGTGGTCGGCCTGGCGTCGACAGCATGCTGGCTGCCGACCATGCAGTTCGACGACCTCTCCTACCACCTCGCCCTGCCTTCGCAACTGCAGCTACTCGGCTATTACCGGTTGGACTTCGCGTCGAATCTCTGGGCACTCGCGCCCTGGTCGGGCGACGTGTTGCATGCGCTCGTGCAGCTGCTCGCCAACACCGAAGCGCGCGGCGCGCTCGACGCGCTGTGGCTCGTGCTGACGGCTTCCCTGCTGTGGGAACTCGGGGCCAGCCTCGATCTCGAACATTGGGCGTGCGCCCTGCTCGTGACGCTGTACGCGAGCCAGCCGATCGTCATGATGCTCGCCGGCGGCATGCAGACCGAGGGTCCGGCGACTGCCGTGACGCTCGCGCTTGCGCTGCTCGTCATGCGAGCCCCCGATGAGCCCGACCCATCCACCTTGCGTCTTGCCGCAGTCCTGACCGGACTGTTGCTGGGCCTGAAAATCCTGCACGCGGTGGCGATCCCGCCGATGCTGCTATGGCTGCTGTATCGCTGGCGCGGCCGCTTGCCATGGCGCGCATTGCCCACCGCGATCGCACTGTGCCTGCTGGTGGGAGGGTCGAGCTACGCATATGCGTTCGCGCTGACCGGCAATCCCCTGCTGCCGCTCTACAACGGCTTGTTCCGATCGCCCGCATACGATGCGATCAATGTCGTCGATGCGCGCTGGAGTGCAGGCTTGCACTGGGACCTTCCATGGCAGATCACCTTCGACGCTCCGCGCTACATGGAGTCTTTCCATGGCGGCGCCGGTTTCGTGCTGGTGGCGCTGTCGGGCGCACTGCTGCTTGCCTTGCTGAACCGCAAGACGCGGGCCTTGACGCTCGCCGGCCTGGTGGTGACGCTGCTGCCGCTCTCGCAACTCCAGTACCTGCGTTATGCGCAGCCAGGTCTCGTGTTGCTTCTGCCCGCGCTAGTCGCGGCGGCGACCATGGTCACGGGGCGGCGCAGCGCGGCATTCCTGTTGTCGGCGTTGGTCGGCCTCAATCTTGCGTTCCAGACGAGCGCGAACTGGATGCTCCAGAGCGGCGTGGTCGAGAAACGCGTCGAAGATGGAACAACCGCGACGGTCGCGCAATTCGCGCCGGAACGAAGCATCGCCGCATACCTGCGCGCCCGTCCCGAGCAAGGAAGCGTGTTGTACACCGGGAATCCGTTCTTCGCCGAACTCGCCGGGCGCGGCTTCGTCGTCGTCTGGTACGACCGGGCGCTCAGCGCCTTGGCCAGTTCGGCGGAACACGATGCCAGCGGCGCCGCGTGGCGGGCTGCTTTCGCCCGCATCGGCGTGCGCTGGGTTGAGACCACGCCATCGCAAGCCAGTCCCGCGCTCAAGGCGGCGCTGGCCGGCGCCGAGCGCGTGCTGGTCGTCGGTGATGCCGACCTGTGGCACTTGCCGCCATCGCCGAACAGGAGCGGCAACCTCCCCGCCGAACGGGATACCGCACGCAGCCTGCTCGCGCATTGAATGCGCGCCAGCGGGCGACGCAAGGATTCCGCCACCGACCACGCAGCCGGTCATGCGGCCGGAAAATCCTGCGGCGAGCCCGCTTGTTATCATGCGCGCATGGCAGTCGACGCTCGGTTTCGTCATCTACGGCAGGGAGGGCTGTTCCTGCTCGTCGGACTTGTTCAACTCGCGCTCGACACCTGCGTTTTCATTGCCGGAACCGCACTCGGCCTTCCGGTCATCGCCGGCAACGTGCTTGGCCGCATCAGCGGGGCGACGCTCGGATTCTGGCTGAACGGCCGCTACACGTTCGCCGACAACGGCCAGGCGCGCCTGTCGCCGCGACACCAATTGCGCTTCGCGATCATGTGGCTGGCGCTGACCGCACTCAGCACGCTGATCCTGCAGGCGACCGCCGCACACCATTCGCTGCAGGGCGCGTGGCTGATCAAGCCGCTGGTCGAGGCGGCGCTGGCGGCGGTGAGCTTCCTGGTCTCGCGGCACTGGGTCTTCCGCTGACGTGCGGCACGGCGCGCGGATGGCCATCGGCCACGATGCCGCCGCGAAAACCGGCAGCGGTCATCCTTTGGCCGCGCGCGACAGGGCGCGCAGGCTGGCCGGGCGATGAGCATCCTGCGCCAGGGTCGCCGCTATGTGACGATCGGGCTCGCGCAGGTCGCGCTGAGCTGGCTGGTTTTCGTATCGCTGACAGCGCTCGGCATGGCGGTGCCGCCGGCGAACGTGCTCGGCCGCATCGCGGGTGCGCAGATGGGCTTCTGGCTCAACGGCCGTTACACCTTCGGCAAGCCGAAGCTCGACTGGCGGCACGCGGGGCGTTTCATCGTGGTGTGGATCCTGCTGACCATCCTCAGCACCGTGCTGATCAGCGTCGTCGCCGCGCACCTGGGGCTGCACATCGCGTGGATCGCGAAGCCGCTCGTCGAGGCGGGCGTCGCCTGCATCGCGTTCTTCCTTTGGAAGCACGTGGTGTATCGCTGAACCGCTTGCATCAGCCGATGGCGGGATCAATGCGAGCAGTGCATGCACTGCTACCCTGTCGGGTCGCCTGCACATCCAGCCACCCATTCGGGCAGCTCCGTTCGCTACTCCGGGATGATCGTCCTTGGCCTGCCTTGCTCCGCTCTGCCCGTGCTGAAAATCAAGCGCATTTCGGAAGGCCTTGGGCAAGGGGGCGACAACTTCCTGTTGCTGCGCTTCATCGCCGCCGCGATGGTCATCTACGGGCATGCGCCAGCGATCACCGGCGGTAGCGGCCCGGCGGATTTTTTTGTCTGGCTCAACACGGGCGAATACTCGGGATCGATCGCGGTCGACCTGTTCTTCATCGTCAGCGGGTTCCTGATCGCCGGTAGTTTCCTGCGGCGGCGACACGTGGCCGATTTCGCCTGGGCGCGCCTGATCCGCATCATGCCGGCCTATGCCGCATGCCTGCTCGGCTGCGCATTCGTGCTTGGCCCGTTGTTCACCATCCTTCCGCTGGGCGACTACGTTTCCTCGCATGCACCGTATGCGTACGCGTGGACGAATCTGCAGTTGAAAACGGACATGGTGTGGACCCTGCCCGGCGTCTTTTCCGGGAATCCCAAAATCCCGACGATCAACGGTGCGATCTGGACGCTCCCGGCAGAGATCCGGATGTACGCATGGGTCGGAATGCTCGGCCTGTTCGGCATTCTTGCGAGGCGCTGGCTGTTCAACGTCGTCGTGGCCGGATTGTTCGTTTTCGGGCTGTTCCATCCCGACGACATCCCGCTCGTGCCTATCCACGATTACGTCCAGTTGGCCGCACTCTTCGCGACCGGAGCGTTCTGCTACGTGAATCGCGCGTGGATCCCGATCCATGGCGGGCTGCTGCTGGCAGCGTGCGGCGCGGCTGCGCTTTGCCGTTCGACGCCGATCTACCCCGGTCTCTTTGCCGGTTGCGAAGTCCTGTTCGTCTTCTGGTTCGCCTACGGCCCGCGCTGGCACTGGTTCAACCGCTTCGGCGACTATTCGTACGGGATCTACCTGTGGGGTTTTCCGTCGCAGCAGATGGTTGCCGCCCTTTTCCCCAACCTGCCCTTCCTCCTGAATGCGCTGTGCGGATTCGTCGTCGCCCTGCTGCTGGCGATCGCCTCCTGGCATCTCATCGAAAAGCCGGCCCTGCGCATGAAAGGCGCTCCGGGCGCGCTCATGCGCAGGCTGCGAAAACACCAGGCGCCCGCCCTCGCCGAGCACCAGGCTTGAGACAGCGAGCCGACGCCCGCCTTCGCCATGGCCTGGCCCCGACTGCATCGCGGGCCCGCGACATCGCGATGGCGCCCGCATGAAAAACGCCGGCACATGGCCGGCGTTTTCGAATATGCATACAAACAAAGTCGTGCTGCTTACCCTTTGAAAGTCCGCACACGGATGTGCGGGCTCATGCGAGGGACTCGCATCAGTGTTTCATGTTCTTCCGCAAGCGCTCCAGCGCCTGCAACTGGGCGACCGCCTGCACGAGCTTCGCCTGCGCCTCGGCGATTTCCATCGCCTCGCCGCGGTTCGCGAGCGCGCGCTCGGCCTCGTCCTTCGCGTGGCGCGCGGCGGCCTCGTCGAGATCCTTGGCGCGGATCGCGGTGTCGGCCAGCACGGTCACGACCTGCGGCTGCACTTCGAGGATGCCGCCGGAGACGTAGAAGAACTGCTCTTCGCCGTCCTCGAGGATCACTCGCACCTGGCCCGGCTTGAGCCGCGTGATCAGCGGCGCGTGACGCGGCGCAATGCCGAGTTCGCCCATCTCGCCGGACGCGATCACCATCGTCACCACGCCGTGGAAGATCGCTTCCTCGGCACTGACGATGTCGCAACGGATGGTGGCTGTCATGTCTCTCTCGCTTTGCTCGGTCGATGGGAACGGGGAACGGGGAACGGGGAACGGTCAGAGCAGGTTGCGATCGATCGTGAATTCTGAAGATGCGCCGGCCGAGTCGCTCCGGTTGCCTGCTTCGCTTTCCCGTTCCCTGCTCCCTGTTCCCTTCTTCTTACGCCTTCTCGGCCAGCTTCTTGGCTTTCTCGATCGCTTCTTCGATGCCGCCGACCATGTAGAACGCCTGTTCCGGCATGTGGTCGCACTCGCCGTCGCAGATCATCTTGAAGCCGCGAATCGTGTCCTTCAGCGACACGTACTTGCCCGGCGAACCGGTGAACACTTCGGCGACGTGGAACGGCTGCGAGAAGAAGCGCTCGCACTTGCGCGCGCGGAACACCGACTGCTTGTCCTCTTCGGACAGCTCGTCCATGCCGAGGATCGCGATGATGTCCTTGAGTTCCTTGTAGCGCTGCAGGGTCTGCTGCACGCGGCGCGCGGTATCGTAGTGCTCGTTGCCGATCACGTTCGGATCGAGCTGGCGCGAGGTGGAATCGAGCGGATCGACCGCCGGATAGATGCCGAGCGAGGCGATGTTGCGGCTCAGCACGACAGTCGCATCCAGATGCGCGAACGTGGTCGCCGGCGACGGATCGGTCAAGTCGTCCGCGGGCACGTACACGGCCTGGATCGAGGTGATCGAGCCGGTCTTCGTCGAGGTGATGCGCTCCTGCAGCACGCCCATTTCGGCGGCCAGGGTCGGCTGGTATCCGACGGCCGACGGCATGCGGCCGAGCAGCGCCGACACTTCGGTACCGGCCAGCGTGTAGCGGTAGATGTTGTCGACGAAGAACAGCACGTCGCGGCCCTTGCCGTCCGCGTCCTTCTCGTCGCGGAAGTATTCGGCCATGGTCAGGCCAGTCAGCGCGACGCGCAGACGGTTGCCCGGCGGCTCGTTCATCTGGCCGTACACCATCGCGACCTTCGACTCTTTCATGTTGTCGAGCTTGATGACGCCCGCTTCGGCCATCTCGTGGTAGAAGTCGTTTCCTTCGCGCGTCCGCTCGCCGACGCCGGCGAACACCGACAGGCCGGCGTGTTCGGTCGCGATGTTGTTGATCAGCTCGAGCATGTTCACCGTCTTGCCGACGCCCGCGCCGCCGAACAGGCCGACCTTGCCGCCCTTCGCGAACGGACACATCAGGTCGATGACCTTGATGCCGGTTTCCAGCAGATCGTTCGCGGCAGCCTGCTCGGCGTAGGCCGGGGCTTCGCGATGAATCTCCCAACGCTCGGTGCAATCGATCGGCCCGGCCTCGTCGATCGGGCGACCCAGCACGTCCATGATGCGGCCGAGCGTACCGACGCCGACTGGAACCGAGATCGCCTTGCCGGTGTTGTTCGCGATCAGGTTGCGGCGCAGTCCGTCGGTCGAACCGAGCGCAATCGTGCGCACGATGCCGTCGCCGAGCTGCTGCTGCACTTCCAGCGTAATGTCGGTGCCGTCGACGGTGAGTGCGTCGTAAATCTTCGGCACGCCCTCGCGCGCGAACTCGACGTCAACGACGGCGCCGATGATCTGGACGATCTTGCCCTGGTTCATTTGGTAATCCTCTACTCGTAAATTCGATATTTCAATGTTTGAGTGCGACGCTTATTCAACTGCATGTCCGTCAGCAGTCGTTGAAGATTGACCGACGATGCCTGTAATCACGACACGACCGTTGCGTACTTCCAACGTCTCGTCCACGTGATTGGTGCGAACCCATTGTTTGTCGAACGCAGTCACGGTTCTCGTCTCGGTAAACTGTGCGTGCGCCTTACCTCTCTCGATCGATATTTCCGGCGCAGTCACTCCAAGTTGAGCACCGGCTGCCTGCGAATTCGGATTAAGTTCACTGACGAACATTTCTCGACAGGTATGCGTGCCATTCTGGACGTGGCAATCATCCGACAAGTAGCTGGTTGCATGGTCGATATTCCAACCTTTCTTGGCGGTCTCGACTGCATCCACTGCCGCTCTCGCAGAGGAGTCTGTCAAGCTTCCATCGTTCGAATAGTGAGAGCGCAGCGCAATGCCAGCTACGACAATAACGGCAACGATGACGATAGTGGACATTCGCATTGCAATTCTTCCTTCAATGATCAAACCGCCGCCGCGCCGCCGACGATCTCGGAAATCTCCTGCGTGATCGCAGCCTGTCGCGCCTTGTTGTAGATCAGGTTCAGCGTGTCGATGAGCTTGCTCGCGTTGTCGGATGCGGACTTCATCGCGACCATGCGCGCGGCGTGCTCCGACGCGAGGTTCTCCAGTACCGCCTGGTACACGACCGATTCGACGTAGCGCATCATCACTTCATTGAGCACCACGTCGGCTTCGGGTTCGTAGATGTAGTCCCAGTCGTGGCGGGTCTGCAGCGATTCCGACGGAGGCAGCGGCAGCAGCTGCTCGATCGTGGACTTCTGCGTCATGGTGTTGACGAAGCCGCTGTAGCACAGGTCCACGCGGTCGATGCGCTTTTCGCTGTACGCGTCTAGCATCACCTTGATCACGCCAATCAGCTGCGCGACCTGCGGCTTCTCGCCAAGGTGCGTTACCGAGCCGACCATGTTGACCTTCAGCCGGCGGAAGAACGCAGTCGCCTTCTGGCCGACGCAGACCACGTCGACCTCGACGCCCTTGTCCTGCCACTGGCGGATTTCGACGAGCATCTTGCGGAACATGCCGGAGTTCAGCGCTCCTGCGAGGCCGCGGTCGGTCGACACGACGATGTAGCCGACGCGCCTGATCTCGGCGCGCTCGACCAGGAATGGATGCCGGAATTCGGTATTCGCCTGCGCGATGTGGCCGATCATCTGCTTCATCAGCCGCGCATACGGACGCGACGCCTTCATGCGTTCCTGCGCCTTGCGGATTTTCGATGCCGAGACCATTTCGAGCGCGCGCGTCACCTTGCGGGTGTTCTGCACGCTCTTGATCTTGGTTTTGATTTCGCGGCCGCCAGCCATCGTGTTTCCCGAAAGTCAGATTGCGTAGAGATCAGTAGCTGCCGGTCGCCTTGAAATCCGCGATGCCCTTCTTGAACACGCCTTCGATCTCGTCGTTCCAGTCGCCGCTGTCGACGATGCGCTGCATCAGCGGCCCCTGCGTGTTCGCGAAGTGCGCATGCAGGCCTTCCTCGAACGCCAGGATCTTGTTCATCGGCACGTCGTCCATGAAGCCCTTGTCGACCGCATAGATCGACAGCGACATTTCCGCGATGGACATCGGCGCCTACTGCTTCTGCTTCATCAATACCGTGACGCGCTGGCCGCGCTCGAGCTGCTTGCGGGTCGCCTCATCGAGGTCGGATGCGAACTGCGCGAACGCCGCGAGCTCGCGGTACTGCGCGAGCGCGATTCGGATGCCGCCCGACAGCTTCTTCATGATCTTGGTCTGCGCCGCGCCACCGACGCGCGACACCGAGATGCCGGCGTTCACGGCCGGGCGGATGCCGGCGTTGAACAGGTCGGTCTCGAGGAAGATCTGGCCGTCGGTGATCGAGATCACGTTGGTCGGCACGAACGCGGACACGTCGCCGGCCTGCGTTTCGATGATCGGCAGCGCGGTCAGCGAACCGGTCTTGCCGGTGACCTTGCCTTCGGTGAATTTCTCCACGTAGTCCTCGGACACGCGCGCGGCGCGCTCCAGCAGGCGGCTGTGCAGGTAGAACACGTCACCCGGGTAGGCTTCGCGGCCCGGCGGGCGCTTCAGCAGCAGGGAGATCTGGCGGTAGGCCACGGCCTGCTTGGACAGATCGTCGTACACGATCAGCGCGTCTTCGCCGCGGTCCATGAAGTACTCGCCCATGGTGCAGCCCGAGTACGCGCTGATGTACTGCATCGCGGCCGACTCGGACGCGGTCGCCGCGACCACCACGGTGTGGGCCAGCGCGCCGTTCTCTTCCAGCTTGCGCACGATGTTGGCGACAGTGGAGGCCTTCTGGCCGATCGCCACGTACACGCAC
>JBBQHA010000015.1:0-39232 GCA_038323475.1 Lysobacterales bacterium | reverse complement strand
GGAGTCATCACCGAGCCGATGTTTCTCATGTTGCTGGTGGCCGGCGGCATTTATCTTGCAGTGGGCGATCGCGTCGATCACCTCGGGCAAGACGGGCGTCGTCGCGTTGTGGTCGAGGTAGATGGGAGCGTCGTTGTTCATCAGGAACGCTCGGGCTCGTCTGAGTGGATCCACGCCTGCATCCAGGGTTTGGCGCGGTAGCGATCCCACGAATCGGGCAGCACCGTCACTACAGGGCCATCGAGATCGCCACTTGCCGCCAGGCGTAGCGCGGCCACCACGTTGGTGGCTGCAGAGCCACCAACGAGCAGACCTTCCTCACGCACGAGTCGTTTCACCATCGCGAAGCTCTCTTCATGGGGTGGGGTCGGTTTTCATGCGCAATGGACCCGGCAAGAACAAGATGAGGCGGGCTATGGACTTCAACCCATGTCGATGCTGGCGCGCTACACCAATGGACGAACCCACGTCGTCAGTTGAGGGTCGGCAGAGATCCGCTGTTCCTGGCTCAGATAGAACGGTACGCAGGACGCCGTGCGATCATGCGACCGCATGGCCGGCCGCGGTGCGATCCGGCGGCCAATCCGGCGCACAGTCCGAGCGGGTATCCAAAATGAATCTGGCCCCATTTCGTGCCGTCATCGCAGGGACCGTGGTTGCCGTCGCGTTGTTCCTGGCTGGGTGCGCAGGCCATCGGGCTCTCGCGCCCGCTACCGAGGCGATTGATCAAGGCAGACTGCCGCCTCCGGACATCGCACTGGACATCCCCGGATTGGGGCCTTGCACCGACCGCCCGGATCGCACCCTGCACCTCAACGCGAAACAGCCTGTGACCGTGCTGGTGCACGGATGTTTCGCTTCGTCCGGGCGGTTTCGCGGACTGGCGCAAGTGCTGGCCTTCCACGGCCAGCAGTCTGCGTGTTTCACCTACAACGATCGCGACAGCCTGAAAGCGAGCGCCGGCCAGCTGTCATCCGCGCTTGAACAACTGGCGCAACGGATGGACGACAAGCATCTGACCCTCATCGGCCACAGCCAGGGCGCCCTGATCGCGCGCAGATCGATGGTGAAAGACGGTATCGCCGTACCCGGCGACCGCGCCTTGCAAGTACGGCTGGTGACCATTTCCGGTCCCTTCATGGGCATCGCGGCCGCCGCCCATTGCGGGAATCCGGGCCTGAAGGTCCTGAGCCTGGGTCTGGTCAGCGTGGCGTGCCGGATCGTAACCGGCGACAAGTGGTCCGAAATCACCTATTCGTCGGATTTCATCCGCCACCCGGGTCGGCTGAATGCGCAAGTGCGCGACTACCTCAAGATTGAAACCGACGAGCGTGGATCCTGCCGTCGCTACGAGAAACAGGCTTGCGTCGAATCCGATAGCGTCTTTAGCCTGGCCGAACAACACAACCCCGCCATTGACAGCGACCCCGTCACCCGGCGCGAGGAAGTCAAGGCCGGCCACGTCGAAATCGTCGGCGACCAACGCGTCGCTCCGGTGAAGCTCATCGCGATCCTTCAACGTTACGGAATCATCAATCCGACCGAGCCCCAACGCACCGCGGATCTGGACCGCTTGTTGAGGAGCCTTTACGGCGCGGCGAATTGAGACAATGGGCCCGTCTGCAGCGGGGTCACCATTTCGCCGCCGTAGTCAATCGACACGATAACGCTTCTCGGCGCTCCCTCGGTTTTCGTGCAGATCGTGGCGATCTAAGCTCTACAGCCCCTGATCTGCATAGCTTTCAGCTTTCTTCGAAAAAGCTCTGCTGAGCCCACGAAGTGGCCTATTAGCTGAAAAAAGTCCAGCGAAATATCGGCGCACGTCCGTGCCTCTCTTCACCGTCGGATCTCTGCCACTTTCGCACTGCTCTGGTCAGCCTCGAAGGTTGCCTTCACGATCCGGAGACATGGTGCAGTCGATCCTCGAAAGACCGGATCGAACAGGCCAAGCAGGACTGGCTCGACGGCCGTTTCGGCAAGGTCGCCGGCGACGATGAATTCATACAGTTGCCCGACAGCTGACCGCCGTCCGCGCAGTCGGAGGGATGCCCATTCAATCCGATTCGGACGCGTAGGCGCTGGCTCGATCGGTCGCTACGGCGCATACAGCGTCGCCACGATCGTTCGGCCGCCGATCTTGCCGGTGATGGTGGCTTGCGCCAGCGGCATGTGGCTGTTCCACGCGAAGGCCAGGTCGCCGGTCTCGTTGGGTCCGCCTACGACATGGACCTGCGCCGTCACCGCACCGGGGTAGTCGTAGTCCCAATTCATCCTCCCCGATACCTGCACGTCATCGACCCAGCGCATCGCGTCGAGCTTGAAGTTGGTCAGGTTCGACGGCGAGGCGTAGCTGAAGGTGCCTCCGCGCAGGCCGACGCCGGCGCCGCTGTAATTGACCCACCAGCGCGCGAGGACGTCGCCGAGCGTCTGTGCCGTGGCTGCGACGACACGCAGGTCGGCATCGGTGCCGTGGTTGCCGGCGAGCGGCGTCGCGGGATCGAGTTCCTGCGCCGCATGCACGAACCGCGGCACGAGGTGTACTTCGGCGACGCGTTGCGCGCAGCTGGTGTTGCCCGGATCGAGGGTGCGCACGAAGCGCTGCACGATGCCCGACGCGCAATTGTCCTGGTCGCCGACGGCGGTCACGTGGAAGCTGTTGGCGACGATGACCTGGCGGCCATGTTCGAACAACGCCGCTGCCTGCGTGCCCTGCAGCGCGGGCGTCAGCGAGTCGAGGTCGCCCGACATCACCAGCACCGGCGCCTGGGTGAAATCGGCGTTCGCTGGAACCGGTTCGCCGGGCGGATACAGCGGTGCGACAGCGGGGGCTTCCCAGTCCAGGCACAGGTCGAGCACGCTGGTGTCGAGTGGAACCTTGTCGAATTCGGCGACCGTGAAGGGCGCATACACGTAGGGATCGGTCTGTTGCTTGTTGGCCAATGCATGGTTGCGTTGCTGGTGGCGCAGGGGCAGCGGCGAGTTCATGTCGTAGATCTGCGGATAGTCCTGGCAACTCACGGCGACGAACATCGCCGAACTGAATTCGGCCGGGTCGCTCGGCACGCCGCCCGAGGTGTCGGTCAGCTGGTTTTCCGCGAGCAGGCGCAGCAGCGGCGCCGGGTCGCCCTTGTCCAGGTACGCGCGCGCGGCAGGATCGAGCTCGCGATAGACGACCGATTGGGTCGCGTTCGCGACCATCAGGTTGGCGAGGTTCGTCGCGTTCGCGGCGACGGTGCGCGGAACTCCATTCGCGTCGTGGGTCGGGCCCGAGAATGGATGCACGCGAAGCGCGGCGACGAGAGCGTCGATCCGGCCCATCGAAGTGCCGGGCAGCTCACTGCATGTGGGCGAGCGCCGGCACGCCGCGTCGAACGCGTAGCGTGCGGTGATCGCGATTTCCGGATACCACGGCGACAGGCCGCGCACGGGATAAGCGCTGTCGAGCACGACCGAACGCAAACGCTCCGGATGCCGCCCGGCGAACGTCTGCGCGAAGTAGGTGCCGTAGGAATCGCCGTAGAGGTTGACGACGGCAATGCCGAGCGCATCGAGGATCGCCGCGACGTCGTCCGCCGCCAGCCCGCTGCCGTACAGATAGCGCGTGTCGCCGAGTTGCGCGCTGCAGGCATGGATGCCGGGTGGGCGCGAATCGGGTTCGCCCTGCAGCAGCGGGCAATCTACCGCCTGCGATTTGCCGGTGCCGCGCTCGTCCACGAGCAGGATGTCGCGCCGGTCGTTCAGCGGCGCGAACAGCCCGAGGTATCCATCGCGCGACCCGCTGGTCGCATATCCCGGTCCGCCCTCGGCGGCCATGATCGGCGGCAGCGCAGGACGGGTCGTGTCGGTATGCGGGTAGTACTCGAACTGGATCCTGATCGTTCCCCAGACCTGGTTCGTCGGGTCGAGCGCACGCGCCACCGATCCGCAATAGCCCGACACGCCCTGGCAGCGATGCAGGTTCAACGAGCCGACGTGGATCGTGTCCTGCGGTTGCACGGCTTGCGTGGCAGCCCTGGCCGGCGGGCGCTTGTGGAGGTGCGGCAACGGGACCGCGGAGCAAAGGCCTGCGAGCAGCATGCAGGCCAGCGGTAGCGACAGGCGACACGTCATGAGGCGACTCCCCGGTCAGGCGATCCGGTTGCCGCGCTGCGACGGACGCATCGGAATCCGAAGTCCGGATACAGGGCAACCTGCGCCGAACTCTACTCCCAACCGGATCGTGTGGACGGCGTGGCGGAGCGTGTGCGACAGGCGAACGGATCCAGGGCCACAAGGGTCGGCCGCTCACGCGTCCTTGTTGTGCTTGCGCATGATCCGCTGCTTGTCGCGGCCCCAGTCGCGATCCTTGATTGCGGCGCGCTTGTCGTGCGCCTGCTTGCCCTTTGCGAGGGCGATCTCGATTTTCGCGCGGCCGTTCTTCCAGTAAATCGCGGTCGGTACCAGGGTGTAGCCATCGCGTTCGATGGCGCCGATCAACTTGTCGATCTCGTGCGCATGCAGCAGCA
The DNA here is from genome assembly GCA_038323475.1 of Lysobacterales bacterium. Lineage (GTDB taxonomy): Bacteria > Pseudomonadota > Gammaproteobacteria > Xanthomonadales > Xanthomonadaceae > SZAS-103. The sequence goes on along the minus strand of JBBQHA010000015.1, from coordinate 34,727 downwards.
GCTTGCGGGTGCGGCGGTCGTCGGCGATGACATGCGTCGATGCGGTGATCAGCGGGGTGATCTGCGCGCCGATCAGGAACAGCTCGCCCTTGATGACCATCGCGTAGCTGTCGGCGAACTGCAGGCGGCCCGCACGCAATGCCTTGACCTCCCAGCCCTGCAGCATCAGGCCCGCCTCGTAGCGGTCCTCGAGGCTGTAATCGTGGCGCGCGCGCTTGTTCAACGCGATGGTCTTCTGACCAGCGTCCTTCTTCGCGCTTCCGGTATCCTTCTTGCCCTGGTGTGCGTTCGTCATGCGTCGTCCTTGCAGCTGGCTATTGTCGCCCATGCGGGGTTCACGAGCGAACGCCATCGTTCATCCTCGCGGCTCGTTCGCAGCTCCAGACCAAGACTGCCCGACATCACATGACCACGATCCAGCGCAGCGCCCTCGTCGCGCAACCGCCTACGGTGCTCTACGCGCTCGTCAACGACGTTGCCGCGTATCCGCGACGCTTCGACTGGTGCAGCGGCAGCGCGGTCCTCGAAGAGTCCGCAAGCCACATGCTCGCGAGGCTGGATGTGCGCGTGGCCGGCATGCCGGCGAGCTTCACCACGCGCAACACGCTCATGCCCGTCGAATGCATCGAGCTCGCGCTTGTCGATGGACCGTTCCAGCGTTTCAGCGGCTTGTGGACGTTCGATGCGCTCGGCGATTCCGGCTGCCGGGTCGGGTTGCGGTTGCAGTTCGAGATGGCCGGCAAGGTGCTGGACTCAGCGCTGGCGCTGGGCTTCACCGGTCTTGCGGATCGGCTGGTGGACGATTTCTGCCGGGTCGCACGGGTCGAGGCGGCGAATGTCGGCTGAAAGGATCCCCGCAGGAACGCTGCGCGTGGAAGTGGTGTATGCGTTGCCGCAACAGGCGTGGTCGGTGGTGCTGGAACTGCCAGCGGGTGCGATCGCATCCGAGGCGATTGCGCGTTCAGGTTACGCCGCGTTGGTTCCCGGCTTCGATGCGACGACGCTGGCTTGCGCAGTTTTTGGCAAGCCGGTCAGCGCCGCGACTGTGCTGCGCGACGGCGACCGCCTGGAATTGCTGCGGCCGCTGGTCGCCGACCCGAAACAGGCCCGGCGCGTACGCGCCAGGCAGGGCGATTGACGACGGTGCCTAGGCGAGCGGAAGCGATGATGTGTTCGCTACGTTGTTGATCCGGCCCATGCACATCGATTCGATCGGAAGCTGTTTCGTTCCGGATCGACAGGGATCAGCCGCCTTGTTTCTTCTTCTTGTCCTTCGGCAGGTTGCCGAACTTGCCCATCTTCCTCGACAGTTCCTTGTCCTGCTCGGGGAAATAGTTGCCCGAGGAACTCGCGAGGACGTCGCCTTCGAATATCAGGGTCAGCGTCTTGATGTCGGGTTTGGTCTGGCCGCGACGGTCCTGTTCGGTCGCCACGTAATCCCAGCGCTGCGAGTGGAACGGGTCGGCGATCGACGGCGTACCCAGCAATGTCAACACGTCCTGCTTGCTCATGCCGGGCTTGAGCTGCTCGACGTTCTTCGACTCCAGCAGATTTCCCTGGTAGATCGGTGCGTGATAGACAATGCCGCAGCCAGCGGTCGCGGCAAGGGTCGCCAACAGCACAAGAATCAAGGTTTTCCGCATCGTCGGCATCGTCCGCATGGGGGAGGTCACAGGGGCCGGATGATACACTACGGGCCGTCCGCGCTGCTTCACCCGAGCGCGCCGTAACTCGACGCGGAGGCCGCATGGAATCGCAGGACCTGCGCAAGGTCGGACTCAAGGTCACCCATCCGCGGATGCGGATCCTGGAGATCCTCGAACATTCCAGCCCGCGCCACCTGACCGCCGAAGACATCTATCGGCAACTGTTGAAGGAAAGCGAGGACATCGGCCTCGCCACCGTCTATCGCGTGCTGACCCAGTTCGAAGCCGCGAACCTCGTGCTCAAGCACAACTTCGAAGGCGGCCACGCGGTGTACGAACTCGACCGCGGCGAACACCACGACCATATGGTCGACCTCGATACCGGCAAGGTCATCGAGTTCTCAAGCCCCGAGATCGAGAGCCTGCAGAAGCAGATCGCCGAAAAGCACGGTTACGTCATCCAGGAACACAGCCTGGTGCTGTACGTGCGGGCCAGGAAGCGTGGACTGAATCGGGAATAGTCGATGGGACGGGCTCAGGCCCGTGGCCGACGATTCCCGATTGACCGGTCAGTCCTGCGGCGCTCACTGCCGGCCAGCTGCGCTGTCTGCGACGACTTCCTGCCTACGCACTCCCATTTCCGGCTTCAAGCATCTGCTTCGCATTGGCGCGCGTTTCGCGCGTGATCTCGATACCGCCCAGCATCCGCGCGAGTTCGTCGACGCGCGTGGAATCGTCGAGCTGGCGCACTGCGCTGCGGGTGGTTGCGCCGTCGCTATCCTTGCTCACGCGCACATGATGGTGGGCCTGTGCGGCGACCTGGGGCAGGTGGGTCACGCAGAGCACCTGGCGCTCGGCTCCCAGTACCCGCAGCTTGCGGCCGACGACTTCAGCGACCGCGCCGCCGATGCCCGAATCGACCTCGTCGAAGACCATCGTCGGCACCGCGTCCATGCCGAGCGCGGCGACCTCGATAGCCAGTGAAATCCGCGACAACTCGCCGCCCGATGCGACCTTGCGCAGTGCGCGTGGCGGCTGGCCCGGATTGGCCGAGACGAGGAATTCGACCTGTTCGGTGCCCGCTGGCGATGGCTCGGCACCGGCGGTCGGCGTGAGTTCGATCCGGATCAACCCGCCGGCCATGCCGAGTTCGGCCATCAACGCGGTGACTGCCTCGCCGAGCCTGTTCGCAGCGACTTCGCGGGCGACGCCGAGGATGTTCGCGGCAGCGCGCCACGCCGATGCCGCGGCATCGCGCTCGGCCTGCAGGCGATCGGCAGCGCCGCCTGCGTCACGCAGCGACTCGCGCTCGGCAGCCAATGTGTCGCGTATCGATGCGAGCTGCTCCAGCGGCGCCTTGTGACGGCGGCTCAGTTCGTGCAGCCGGGACAGTTCGTCCTCCAGCTCCTGCAGGCGATCCGGGTCGAGGTCGATCCCGTCGCGCGCGCGCTCGATCAGGCTCGATGCTTCGGCGAGCTGGATCGCGGCCGCATCGGCCAGCTCGGCGGCCTGGGCATAGGCCGGATCGTGTTCGGCCAGGCGCAGCAGTTCGGCATGCAACTGGACGATGGAGCGTTCCAGCGCCGGGCCGTCTTCGCCATTGAGGCGGGCCAGCGCATGGGCGCTGCCATCGAGCAGGTGCGCGGCATTGGATTGCCGCCGATGCATAGACAAAAGTTCTTCGATATCAGATGGTTCCACGGAGTTCTTCCGAAACAGCTTGAGCTGTCGATCCAGCCAGTCGAGCCGCGCCTCGACCTCGGATGCATCGCCATGCGCGTCGAGCCGGCGCTGCAATTCCTTCCACTGCATCGCCGACCGACGCACCGCATCGAGCTCCCGCGCGTGGCTGCCGAATGCATCCAGCAGGGCCAGCTGCAGCGGCCGCGACAACAGCGCCTGGTGTTCGTGCTGGCCGTGGATTTCGACCAGCAGTTCGCCGAGTTCGCCGAGTTGCGACAGGGTGGCGGGACGGCCATTGATCCACGCCCGCGAGCCACCATCGGCGCGGATGACCCGGCGCAATTGGCAGGTGTGGATGTCATCGGGGTCATCGAGTTCGTTCTCGCGCAGCCAATCGGATGCGGCCGATGCGTCGCCGAGCGCGAACTCGGCGGTGAGTTCGGCGCGATCGGCGCCGTGGCGCACCATCGCCGCCTCGGCGCGCGCGCCCGTCAGCAGCAGCAGCGCGTCGACGAGCAGCGACTTGCCGGCGCCGGTCTCGCCGGAAATCACGGTCATGCCCTGGCCGAACGCGAGTTCGGCCTCGCTGACCACGGCGAACTCTTTCAGGTGCAGGTTGCGTAGCATGCGATGGTGATCGTCTTCGGATGTCCCTGACCATTTTGCATGATTGAAGACCGGAACCCGGAATCGGGCCTTGCCTCGCGGGCTGCCAGCCTTTATCTATGACGACATGAGCGACCCCATCGCCAACCTCGATCCCCGCGCGCGCGGCCTGCTGCGTAGCCTGATCGCGCAATACATCCGCGATGGCGAGCCGGTCGGCTCGCGCACCCTAGCCAAGCATTCGGGGCTGGACCTGAGTCCGGCAACGATCCGCAACATCATGGCCGACCTCGAGGACATCGGCCTGGTCGCCGCGCCGCACACCTCGGCCGGGCGCATCCCGACCGCCCAGGGTTACCGGGTGTTCGTCGATTCCCTGCTGCAGATGCAACCGCTGGGCGAGGCCGACATGTCGCGCATGCGCGCAAACGTGACCGCCGGCACCGGCACCCAGGCGCTGCTGAGCAATGCCTCCCAGCTGCTGTCGGCGATGAGCCATTTCGTCGGCGTGGTCACGGTGCCGCGGCGCGAGCAGTTCGCGTTCCGCCACATCGACTTCGTCCAGTTGGAGCCGCAGCGGGTTCTGGTGATCCTGGTGTTCACCGACAACGAGGTGCAGAACCGCATCATCACCACGCGCCGTGCGTACACGCCGTCCGAACTCGAGCAGACCGCGAATTACCTCAACGCGCATTTCGCCGGACGTCCGCTGCGCGAAATCCACGCGTCCCTGCTGCGCGAACTCAAGGACACCCGTTCGGCGATGGAGCGGGTGCTCGGCGCAGCGATGGAAGTCGCCGAGCACGCGCTCGACCCGGGCGACGAGGACATGCTGCTGTCCGGCCAGACCCGACTGATGGGCCTGCACGACCTGACCGATGTGGATCGCCTGCGCGAGCTGTTCGAGACGTTCTCGCGCAAGCGCGAGATCCTGCAATTGCTGGAGCGCTGCATCCACGCCCAGGGCGTGCGCATCTTCATCGGCGAGGAAACCGGGCTGGCCTCGATGGACGCCTGCACGGTCGTCACCGCTCCGTATTCGGCCGATGGCAAGGTGCTTGGCGTGCTCGGCGTGATCGGTCCGACCCGGATGGCGTACGAACGGGTGATACCGATGGTGCAGGCCACCGCCGATCTGCTCGGCGCGGCCTTGAATCCAGGCGCGCAGGCCCAATAGTTCGGATCTCATCCCGTCCGCAGCGGCGCCTCGTTGCGGCCAACCATCAGGATCCGAGCATGCATACCAGGGAACCTTTCTCGAACGAACCCTTTCCGGACATTTCCGAACCCGGCCCCGTGAGTCCCGAAGTCGAAGCCCTGATCGCCGAACTGGATGCCGCCCAGGCCGAACTCGTGAAGCTGCGCGAGGAACACCTGCGCGAGCACGCCGAACTCGAAAACGCCCGCAAGCGGCAGGCGCGGGAGGCCGAAACGAGCCGCAAGTTCGCGAACGAGCGCCTGCTCGCCAGCCTGCTGCCCGTGTTCGACAGCCTCGAAGCGGGCATCGCGGCCGCGCATGGCGAATCGGTGCAGGTCCGCGAAGGCCTGCAACTGACCCTGCGCCAGCTCGTCAAGGCCGCCGCCGACAGCGGCATGTCCACGGTCGATCCGCTCGGCGAAGCCTTCAACCCCGAACACCACCAGGCTATCGGCGTCGTGCCTGCAAGCGCCGGACACAAGCCCGACAGCGTGACCCAGGTCCACCAGAAGGGCTATCTGCTCAACGACCGCCTGCTGCGCCCAGCGCTGGTGATGGTCGCCAAGGCAGACCACGACTGAGCAGGAAGCCAGTCATCCCGGCCCGATTCGCTGCCAGGGCCGCTCCCGCGGAGGCTTGAAAGCCCCGCCGTCACACCCCACTAACAAGCCATCGGCGGCCGCATCGGCCGGCCAAAATTTCCAGGAGATCGTCATGGGCAAAATCATCGGTATCGACCTCGGCACCACCAACAGCTGCGTGGCAGTGATGGAAGGCGGCAAGCCCAAGGTCATCGAGAACTCCGAGGGCGACCGTACGACGCCGTCGATCGTCGCGTTCAGCAAGGACGGCGAAGTGCTCGTCGGCGCGTCCGCCAAGCGCCAGGCCGTCACCAATCCGAAGAACACGTTCTACGCGGTGAAGCGCCTGATCGGCCGCAAGTTCACCGACGCCGAGGTCAAGAAAGACCTCGACCTCGTCCCGTATTCGATCCTCGCGCACGACAACGGCGACGCATGGGTCGCGACCAGCGACGGCAAGAAGATGGCTGCGCAGGAAATCTCCGCGCGCGTGCTCGAGAAGATGAAGAAGACCGCCGAAGCGTATCTCGGCGAGACCGTCACCGAGGCGGTCATCACGGTGCCGGCATACTTCAACGACTCGCAGCGCCAGGCGACCAAGGATGCCGGCCGCATCGCGGGCCTCGACGTCAAGCGCATCATCAACGAACCGACCGCGGCCGCGCTGGCCTACGGCATGGACAAGAAGGGCGGGGACCGCAAGATCGCGGTGTACGACCTCGGCGGCGGCACCTTCGACGTGTCGGTGATCGAGATCGCGAACGTCGACGGCGAGACCCAGTTCGAAGTGCTCGCGACCAACGGCGACACCTTCCTCGGCGGCGAGGACTTCGACAAGCGCGTCATCGACTTCCTGGTCGAGGAGTTCCAGAAGGAGCAGGGCATCGACCTGCGCAAGGATCCGCTCGCCCTGCAGCGCCTGAAGGATGCGGCCGAGCGCGCGAAAATCGAGCTGTCGTCCGCGCACCAGACCGAAGTCAACCTGCCGTACGTGACCGCCGACGCGAGCGGCCCGAAGCACCTCAATATCAAGCTCACGCGCGCCAAGCTCGAAGCCCTGGTCGATGAACTGATCAAGCGCACCATCGAGCCGTGCAAGATCGCGATGAAGGACGCCGGCATCGCCGCGAAGGACATCGGCGAAGTCATCCTCGTCGGCGGCCAGACCCGCATGCCGAAAGTGCAGCAGGCGGTCGCGGAATTCTTCGGCAAGGAGCCTCGCAAGGACGTCAACCCGGACGAAGCCGTCGCGATCGGCGCGGCGATCCAGGGCGGCGTCCTCGCCGGCACCGTCAAGGACGTGCTGCTGCTCGACGTGACCCCGCTGTCGCTCGGCATCGAAACCCTGGGCGGCGTGTTCACCAAGATCATCGAGAAGAACACCACGATCCCGACCAAGGCATCGCAGACGTTCTCGACCGCCGAGGACAACCAGAGCGCGGTCACCGTGCACGTGCTGCAGGGCGAACGCGAACAGGCGCGCTACAACAAGTCGCTCGCGAAGTTCGACCTGACCGGCATCGATTCCGCGCCGCGCGGAATGCCGCAGGTCGAGGTCAGTTTCGACATCGACGCCAACGGCATCCTGCACGTCAGCGCGAAGGACAAGAAGAACGGCAAGGAACAAAAGGTCGAGATCAAGGCCGGTTCGGGCCTGACGCCGGAAGAGATCGAACGCATGAAGTCCGACGCCGAGGCGCATCGCGAAGAAGACAAGAAGTTCCATGAACTCGTCGCCACGCGCAACCAGGCCGACGGCCTCGTGCATACGGTCCGCGCCGCGATCAAGGAACACGGCGGCAAGGTCGGCGGCGACGTGATGGGCAAGATCGAGACCGCGTTGTCCGATCTGGAAACCGCGATGAAGGGCGACGACAAGGAAGCGATCGACGGCCGCATGCACCTGCTGCAAACGGCTTCGCAGCCCCTGCACGCGGCGGCCTCGAACGCGGGCGCCCAGCCCGGGGCCGAAGCCGGCGAACAGCCGCAGGCCGCGACCGAAGACGTCGTCGATGCGGAGTTCACCGAGGTCAAGGACGACAAGAAGGCCTGATCGCGACGATGCGTGAAGCGAACGCCCGGCAACGGGCGTTCGTTGTATCCGGGGAACGGCGATGGGCAAGGGCAGGCTCGAGGCATTCAGCGACGGCGTGATCGCCGTGATCATCACGATCATGGTGCTGGAGATGCACGCCCCACACGCGCCGACGTTGCAGGCGCTGTCGGAAGTCTGGCCGGTGTTCCTGTGCTACCTGCTGAGCTTTGTGTATATCGGCATCTACTGGAACAACCACCATCACATGCTGCATGCGACGCGCCATATCGACGGCAGCGTGCTCTGGGCCAATCTGCACCTGTTGTTCTGGCTGTCGCTGGTGCCATTCGTGACCGGATGGATGGGCGAGAACCATTTCGCCGCGTTGCCGACCGCGTTGTACGGTTGCGTGCTGTTGATGGCGGCGATCGCGTTCTGGGTCCTGCAGCAGCGCATCCTGCGCGTGCGCGGACAGGATCCGTTGCTCGCGAACGCCGTCGGCCAGGACTTGAAGGGCAAGCTTTCGCCGCTGCTGTACATGATCGCCATACCCTCCGTATTGATCAGCCCGTGGATCGCGGATGCGATCTACGCAGTGGTCGCTCTGGTCTGGCTTGTGCCCGATCGGCGCATCGAAGATAGAGTGACCCATTGATATTCGCGGCCAGGACGACCGCTACTCGACGTTTGCGATCATGGACGATCGCCAAGGAATCTAAATGAGCAAACGCGATTACTACGAAGTCCTCGGCGTCGCCCGCACCGCGACCGACGAGGAGTTGAAGAAAGCCTACCGTCGGCTCGCGATGAAGCATCATCCCGACCGCAACGAAGCCGGCGACAAGGCTGCCGAGGCGAGCTTCAAGGAGGCCAAGGAAGCCTACGAGGTGCTCACCGATGCACCCAAGCGGCGCGCCTATGACCAGCACGGGCATGCCGCGTTCGAGCACGGGATGGGCGGTGGTGGCGCCGGCGCGGGCCCGGGCTTCGCCGATGTCGGCGACATCTTCGGCGACATCTTCGGCGATATTTTCGGAGGCGGTCGCGGGCGCCAGGCGTCGCGGCGCGGCAACGACCTGCGCTATATGCTCGATCTGGATCTCGAAGAAGCCGTGTTCGGCGTCGAGCGCAAGATCGATATCGCCACCCTGATCGATTGCCGCGTGTGCACCGGCAGCGGCTCGGCCGACGGCAAGGTCGACACCTGCGCGACCTGTCGCGGCCAGGGGCGCGTGCGCCTGCAGCAGGGCATCTTCTCGCTGCAGCAGGCGTGCCCGACGTGCGGCGGCCGCGGCAAGGTCACCGCCAATCCGTGCAAGGCCTGCCATGGCGAAGGCCGCGCCGAGGACACCAAGACGCTCGCGGTGAAGATTCCCGCCGGCGTGGACAACGGCGACCGCATCCGACTGTCCGGCGAGGGCGAGGCAGGACCGGCCGGTTCGCCTTCCGGCGACCTGTACGTGGAAGTGCGGGTGCGCGACCACACGATCTTCCAGCGCGACGGCGACGACCTCCATTGCGAAGTGCCGGTCCGCATCTCGCAGGCCGCGCTCGGCGACATCGTGCGGGTGCCAACGCTCAATGGCGACGCCGAGATCAAGATTCCGGTCGAAACCCAGACCGGCAAGTTGTTCCGCCTGCGTGGCAAGGGCGTGAAGTCGGTGCGCAGCCGCAGTGCCGGCGACCTGTTGTGCCGCGTCGTCGTCGAGACGCCGGTCAACCTGACCGCCGAGCAACGCCGCCTGCTGGAAGCTTTCGATGCGACCTTCGAAGGCGAGCAGGGCAACCGCCACTCGCCGCGTACCAGCACGTTCCTCGATGGCGTCAAGGCATTCTGGAACCGGGTCACGTCGTGACGGAGCCGCTGGCCCCGCATTTTGCGCCAGCGCGGGAAGTGCGACACTGAAATCCTGCCCGGGCCGGCTGTCGCCACGCCGGAACCGTTCCATCTCTGCAAGGATCCAGCATGAGTTTCTCCGACCGCTACACGAGTACCGACAGGAACGGCGCGACCCGCCCCAGGCTCTTTGCGATCGGCCGCGACATCGGACTGCTGGTCCTGCTGTTCTTCGTGGCAGTGGCCGTATGGCCGTTCAACAGCGTGCCGACCGGATCGCGCGGCGTCGTCACGCGCTTCGGCAAGATCATCGACATCGCGCCCGAGGGCATGGTCATCCTGCCCCCGTGGGAGAAACTCGCGCTCTTCAGTATCCGTTCCGAGCGCGCCGACATCGAGGACGCCGCCGGCAGCACCAGCGATACCCAGCCGGTCAAGGTGAGCCTCACGGTCCGTTATTCGATATCGCCGAACAAGGTAGCCGAGGTCTACGAGAAGTACAGCCACGATGGCGATCTCTCCAGCTACGTCCAGACCGCGACCCAGGAAGTGTTCAAGGCGGTCACCGCCAAGTACACCGCGCCCGACCTGATCGGCAAGCGCGCCCTGGTGTCCGGCGACATCAATACCGCACTGCGGGCGAAGATCGCCCAGTACGGCGCGCAGGTCATCAACATCGATATGCGCAATTTCTCGTTCTCCGATTCTTACATGGCGGCGATCAACGAGAAGGTGACGCAAGAGCAACTGCGCCTTGGCGCAGAGAACAAACTGCTGACCGTCGAAGCCGAGCAGAAGCAGCAGGTCGCCATCGCCGAGGCGCATGCGAGCGCGGTCAAGGCCGAGGCCGACGGCAATGCGTACGCGATCCTGAAAAACGCTACGGCGCAGGCCGATGCCTTGAAGGTGCAGGGCGAGGCGATCTCGGCGAATCCGAACGTGCTCGAATTGCGCCGCATCGACGTCGAACTGGCGCGCGCGAACAAATGGGACGGCGTGCTGCCCACCCAGATGTTCGGTTCGGCGCCGTTGCCCTTCATGCAGATCGAACCGAGGACGGCCGCCGCAAAGGCGTCCCAGTAACGGTTGTGGAAACCAGGACTCTTGGCAAAGGGGTGCGGCAATGCCGATCCGATTGTTGATCCATGGTGCGTCAGGACGCATGGGCCGCGCGTTGCTGCGGCTGGCGAAAGCCGATGCGCGTTTCGCGGTGGTGGCCGCGGTGACGCGCTCGGGCGGCAGCGTCGACGGCATGCGCGCGCTGCCGTCCGATCGCATCGCGACGGCGGTTCCGTTCGATGTGCTCGTCGACTTCAGCCTGCCCGCGGCTTTCGATGTCGCACTCGAACTTTGCCTGCAGCGCGGCGTCGCGCTCGTCTCGGGAACCACCGGACTTTCCGACGCCCAGCGCAGCGCGCTGGATTCCGCGACGCGGGCGATTCCTGCCTTGTGGTCGGCGAACTTCAGCATCGGCGTCGCCGTGCTGAACGACCTGGTGCGTCGCGCCGCAACCATGTTGCCGGGCTGGGACTGCGACATCGTCGAATCCCACCATGTGCACAAGCGCGACGCACCGTCGGGTACCGCCCTGGCGCTGGGCGAGACGGTCGCATCGGCGCGCGGCAGCGCACCGCATTACGCGAGCCTTCGCGCCGGCGACATCGTCGGCGAGCATCTCGTCCAGTTCACCGGCACCGGGGAACGGGTGGAACTGGTCCACCGAGCGACCGACCGCGACGTGTTCGCGCTCGGCGCGCTGGAAGCCGCGGCCTTGATCGCGGGTCGCGGGCCCGGTCGCTATGCGCTCGGCGATCTCCTGCTGCGCAGGTAAGGCAAGGCGCGCTCAGGGCGTGGTGCGCGGGGCCACATAGTCGCAGGCGCCGGTGCGCGTGGCGTCGTAGGTCACGTCCAGTGTCGTTTCCTTGCCGTGGATCGTGCCGACCATGTGCATGCTCCCGTGCATGGCGCCGGCGGGCTTCATCGTGAACTTCGCATCGCCGCTCATCTGCGTGTCGGCAGTGGCGCAGGTCTTGTGGAAGCTGATCGTATCGCCAATCTCGGTGTAGCCGACGAGCGCGCAATCCTTAGACCGCCTGGTGATCTCGCGCGGATCGTGGCGCTTGGAGACGCACACGTCCGTCGTGGTCGTTTTCGCCTGCTTCGCGCGCACACCAGCCATCTGGAATGTGTTCGTGGTCGTCACATGCATCATGTCGCCCGACCCGGCGACCGCGATCGCCGGGATGGCGAGCATGGCGATCGCGCACGCGCGGAAGCTGCAGCGAAGAACATGGCGATTCATCTGTGTCTCCTGATGGCTGGCGGGTCGCCGTACCCGGGCTTTCATGGACGGCGCCTGCGGGGAATATCGGTGATGGCGGCATCGTCGGCGTTCGAAGCGGCACCGGTCTTGCATCGGCGGGCAAAAGTTGCGCCAGCCATCAGTGGAAGCTGCCGCTCGCCAGCAAGCCGAAACATGCCGCGACGAGCAGCAAGGCGAGCGCGATGATCGATGCGAAGGTCAGCGCCACGCCGACAGCGGAGCGCGTCTTTCCCTGCGCAGCGAACCAGACAAGGAGGGCGATCATCGCCGCTTCCGGCAGCAGCGCAGTCATGCCGAGCAGCGGAGAGATCCAGTCCGCCGAGCCAGGATGCATCGTGCCGAGCACATACCAGGATGCGGATACCAGGATCCAGGATCCGACCAGCACGCCCCATCCCGCGAAGAATCCGATCACCAGCGATCCACGATCCGGTTGCGGCGTCTGGTTCATGGAAGTGCCTCCTCGATTGCCGGCATGGGCGATGCGTCACGCGGCCAGCCCGCTTCGACTTCGGCTCGCAGCGTGGCCAGCCTTGCGGAGAGCCCGTCGCGGTAAAACAGGTTGAACGTGTCGAACGGAATAATTTTCCCATCCGGCTGGGCGATGTGCACGCAGCTTTTCTTGACCGCACGCAGGTCGAAGCCATGCGCGTCGATGAACTGCATGATCAGGATGCGGAACACGTTGCGATAGCCGATTTCGGCCGGCGCCTGCACCTGCGGCAGGCAGCACAGCAGGTCCGACAGTGAGCAGGCCTGGCCTTCGGGCGAGTGGTTGGTCGCGAACAGCTTGAACACGTGCGCGCGCAATTCCTCGTCGCGCTCGACGACGATCGTGTTGCGTCCGGCATTGATCAGCGTGTCCTGCGGGATCAGCCCGGTCAGCGGCACCACGGTTTCGCCGAGCTTGAGCGCGTAGCCCATCGCCAGGCAATCCGGATTGCACGGCACCGGGATGATGTCGTCGGGCTTGAAGTGCGGACTCTGTTCAAGGATGCGGCGACGCACCTCGGTCAGGGTGAGCCGGTTCGTCGCAGGATCGAAGTTCTCGGCGCGGCCGGCGTGCTGGATCGGCTGGAAGGTCACGCCGCGCACGCAGGGCTGTTGCAGGGCGAAGTCGATGATCTCGCCGAGTTCGTGGTCGTTGAGTCCTTTCTTGACGGTGACGACGAGGGTGGTCGAGATGTCGTGCCTGTTGAGTTGTTCGAGCGCGCGCAGGCGGATGTCGCGCAGGCGTGCTCCGCGCAATTCCTGGTGCACTTCGTCGCGCAGCGAATCGAACTGCAGGTACAGCTCGAATCCTGGCATGTAACCGGCGAGCCGCTCCACGAAACCGGGTTCCTTCGCGATGCGCAGGCCGTTGGTGTTGACCATCAGGTGGCGGATGGGCCGCTTGCGGGCGGCGTCGAGGATCTCGAAGAACTGCGGGTGCAGGGTCGGTTCGCCGCCGGAAATCTGCACGACATCGGGTTCGCCCTCGTTCGCGACCACCGCATCGAGCATCCGTTCGATCGTCGCCATGTCGCGGAAGCCGGGCCGGTGCGGGCCGGAATCCGCGTAGCAGATCGGACAGCGCAGGTTGCAGTGGTCGGTGACCTCGATCAGGGTCAGGCAGGAGTGCTGCATGTGCTCCGGGCACAACCCGCAATCGTAGGGACAGCCCCAGCGACGCTCGGTGTTGAATTGCAGCGGCAGTTCCGGCGGCTTGATGAAACGCTCGCGCGCCATCCGGTAATAGGCGGCATCGTCCGCGATCAGCACGCGTTCGCGGCCATGTTGCGGGCACCATTTCTCGAGGTAGACGCGTTCGTCCTTGATCAGGATGCTGGCCTCGACCCGGCGCAGGCAGGTCGTGCAGACCGAAATCGCGTGGTCGTAGTACAGATACGGCCGGACCTTGGCTCCCACGTCAGCTCCCCGATGCTGGTGCGCGCACGACCATCGCGCGGACGATCCGCGGCAGTTGCGGCAGATAGTAGGCCAATCCGGCGATGCACAGCAGCTGGATGCCGCAGAGCCCGAACGAGTATGCGTAGGGGACTGGCTTGATCGCGTCCACCAACAGGCGGAACAGCAGGTAGCCGGCCATGAACAGGCGGAACCTGTCGCCGATGCGTTGCAATCGCGGTCCGCGCGTTTCCAGCAGCCACAACCACAGAGCAAGGAAGACGATTTCGTAGAGCTGGGTCGGATGCCGCGGAATGCCATCGCCGAAATCCACGCCGAAGGGCAGGGTGGTCGGGATTCCGTAGGTGTGGTCGGACAGGCCGGACAGGAAGCAACCCATACGGCCGATCATCATCCCGGCCGCGAGCGGCCGCACGAACGCGTCGCCGCTGGATTCACGGATACCTGCGAAACGCTTGGCGATCTCGACGCCGACCAGACCACCGAGCAAGGCACCGACGATCGACTTGCCTTCGAGCAGATGTCGCCAGTCGGGGAAGTTCGCAAACGCCGCCAGCGGGTCGTCGAACCAGAACGCGAGTTTCGCTCCGAGCGCCGCGCCGACGATCGCGCCGACGCCGACAGCGACGCTGCGGTCGGGTTCGTTCAATGCCGGCAACGCGAGTCGGCGACGCTCGCGCAGGAAGATCTGGAAGCCGGCCGCATAGGCCAGCATCTCGAAGACCGTGTGCAAGGCGAAGGGCGTCACGCGTCAATGGTCAGTCGCAGACATAGTCGCCAAGTGCCCTGCGCTTGCAATTGTCAGGCGGGCCGTACTTGTCCCACAACTCGATGAAGCCCCTTTCCCCCAGGAGCGCAGGAAATTCCGGCAACGCGCGCATTGGCTTGCCCTTCGGGCTCCAGATCATGGCGTAGATATCGCTGCTGTCGCTGATGCGCGTCGTGCGCAGCAATTCCAGCGCCCGGCGTGGCTGGCCGAGCAGAATCAGGACCACCGGGATCTGCCCGGACACATGGGCATGCGGTTTGGACAAATACCCGTCGAGCGCGGCCAGCGCCCGCGCCTTCGCTGCCTCATCGCCGAACATGCCGGCGGCAAGGATCTCCGAGTCGCCGGGCGGCAGATCGAGCAACAGGTTGCGCCCCCCCTCGGGCCATTGCCGGATCGCCATCGCTGCATCGCCGCGCTCGAAGGCGATCATGGCCAGTTCGCGGTCGGCGATCGACAGGCCGGCGGAGCGCGCACGCTTGAGGTATTGCTCTGCGTGATCCAGGTCGCCGGCATGCAGGTACATGATGCCGCGCCAGCGCAGCACGTTCGGCATCATCGGGTCGATCGCCAGCGCGTGGTCGAACAGGGCGATGCCGCGCTCGCGGTAGCCCTCCGTGATCAGGCTCAGCCCGGACCAAAAATTGCTGGTGACATCGTCCGGGTCCAGCCGTAGTGCCTGGTCGAACTCGTCGCGCTCCTGCAGATGGCTGCTGGACAACTCGCGCAAGGACAGACCCATCGCCGCATGCGGCTCAGCCAGGCTCGGGTCGAGCGCCAGTGCGGCGCGCGCGTGCTCCAGCACTTTCTCGTGCGCCTGGGTCACATCGACATCATTGTAGGAACCTTGCACGACATACAACGCCGCCAGCCGCGAATGCGCGCGTGCGTACTTCGGGTCGAGCTGGATCGCCTGCTGCAGGTCGGCGATCGCATCCGGGAAACGCGGGCTGTCGCGGCGGTCGAAGATCGCTGTCGCCTGCAGGTACAGCGAATACGCTTCCGGATTGGTCGTCGCCACGGAAACGAGCCGCGTCTTCTGCCCGCCTTCCAGCGCCACCTTGAGCTTGTCGGTGATCGCGCGCGCTATGTTTTCCTGCAATGCGAACACGTCGGACAGATCGCCGTCGTGACTCTCCGACCACAGGTGGAAGTCGTCTGTCGCGTGGATCAACTGCGCGGTGATGCGCACCTTGTCGCCCTGCTTGCGCACCGAGCCTTCAAGGATGTACGCGACGCCGAGCGTCTGGCCGATCGTGCGCAGGTCCTCGTTGCGGCCCTTGAAGTAGAACGACGACGTGCGCCCCGCGACTTTCAGGTCTTTCACCTGCGCGAGCGCGTTGAGGATTTCCTCGGCCATACCGTCGGAAAAATATTCCTGGTCGTGGCCGGGGCTGAGGTCGGTGAACGCGAGGACGGCGATCGATTTGGCCGGGATGATTGCGGGTTTCGCGGCGATGGATGTCGGCGCGTCTTGCTGCGTGCTGCGCGCGAACCGCCACAACAAGCCGCCGCCGATCGCCAGCAGCAGCGCAAGGATCAGCAACTCGGTGCCGGACACTTTCTGCGCGCCGCGCTCGCCGTGGTACCAGGCCAGCACCAGGGTCGCGAAGAATCCAACGCCCAGGGCCAGCGTGATTCCACGCAACACGCCTGGCGACCAGTCGAACTGATGGCCGATCAGATCCAGCCCTTGCAGCAACACCCACCCTCCAGCGAGATATGCCAGCGTCCATTGCCCGAGTTTGCGTTCGCGCAGGCGCTGCAGGAGATCGGTCATGCGTACGCGCTCGCGGTGCCTGGTGAGCGGGACGAAGGTATCCGCTGCAGATCGGTCGCCATCGATGCTGTCCCCACTGCAACGATCATGGATTGATCGACGATTCAGCCGTCGAATGTGCACCACGCCTCGTCGGGCGCCGCCCGATTGTGCCTGAAAAACGGGCGCTGGCTGGACTCAGTCGCGATGCGCCTTGTTCACGCCTCGGTGCGAACCGAGCCAGCGGTCGAGCGGTCCGAACACGCGCTTGAACAAGCGCTGCATGTGGCCGCGCCGGGTCTTGCGCTCGAACGCGTCGCGGTCGGCGAGCCATGCGAACTGGATCACCCGGCGTTCGCCTTCGAACGGCAGATGGCCGTGGAAGGAGGTATCGGAACGGCGGAACGCAACCAGCGTCCCGTAAAGCGGCGGGATTTCCGGCGTCAGCAGTGATTCGATGTCGCTGTCATTGGCTAGCAAGCGCAGGCTGCCCGCGCTGCCTGGAACCCAAGCGTCGTTGAGATAGAGCAGGGCCGAGGCGATCTTCGAGCGGCTGTCGGTATGGATCGTGCCGTGGCGCTTGTTCAGGCGCGTGCAGATGGTGACGAGGACCGGAAATCTCGACATCCCGGCCACGCCGAGGCGATCGCCGAGCGTTTCCGCGAACGCGGGCGCGGTGATTTCCGCGATCAGCCGGTTGAGCTCGTCGCCGCAGTGGGCCGGCTCGTGCGGGATGAAACCCGCCTGTTTCGACGCGGGAAATCCATCGCGCAAGGCGATGCGGGCGTCTTCGTCGACCGTGCCGGTCGCTATCAGGTACGCGAACGGAGCGCGCGCCTCGCGCACATCTGCGGCCGACAGCCGTTCGGGCCACAGCAGCGGCACGCCTGGGACCAGGGAGTCGATGTGTTCGGTCATGGCATCCACAGGCGGATTCTACGTTGGAAGGAGGGATTTCCGCCGCATCGTCGTGGGCTTTCCTGGCATCGGGAATTGGACAGTGCAGGCGCGGACCTTTATCATTCCCGCTCGCCCCAATCCCTGATTCCGCAGCGTCCTCCGACGCCGCCGGACAGCGGCCCTGCATCCCGCATAACCACAGGCGAACTCTGCGTGACTCGAACCGGATTCCTTGCACTCGAAGACGGCACCGTATTCGAGGGCATTTCCGTGGGCGCGGACGGCCAAAGCGTCGGCGAGGTGGTGTTCAACACCGCCCTGACCGGCTACCAGGAAATCCTGACCGATCCGTCCTACGCGCGCCAGTTGGTCACATTGACGTGCCCGCACATCGGCAACACCGGCTGCACCACCCAGGACGATGAAGCCCCGCGGGTCTGGGCCGCCGGCCTGATCGTGCGCGACGTGCCGCGCCGCCCGAGCAGTTGGCGCAGCCAGGTCGCACTTCCCGAATGGCTTGCCGCGCGCGGCGTGGTCGCGCTGGCCGGCATCGACACCCGCAAGCTCACGCGCCTGCTGCGTGACCGCGGAGCGCAGAACGCCTGCCTCGCATCAGGCGAGGGCATCGACCGCGACCACGCGATCGAGGCTGCGCGCAAGTTCCCCGGCCTCAACGGGATGGATCTCGCGCGCGAAGTCAGCACCACCGAATCCTATGAATGGCTCGACGGCTCGCTCGATCTCGACAGCGTCACGTTCGCGAGCAGCGATGCACGCTTCCATGTCGTCGCCTACGATTTCGGCGTCAAGCGCAATATCCTGCGACTGATGGCCGATCGTGGCTGCCGCATCACCGTGGTGCCCGCGCAGACGCCGGCGGCACAGGTGTTCGCGCTGAAACCGGACGGCGTGTTCCTGTCCAACGGCCCCGGCGATCCGGCGCCCTGCGATTACGCGATCGCCGCGATCCGCGAGTTCGTCGCCGCGAAGATCCCGACCTTCGGCATCTGCCTCGGCCACCAGCTGCTCGCGCTTGCGATCGGCGCGCGCACCATGAAGATGAAGTTCGGCCACCACGGCGGCAACCATCCGGTGCAGGATCTCAGCCCTGACGACAAGGGCCGTCGCCGGGTGATGATCACCGCGCAGAACCACGGCTTCGCCGTCGACGAGCCGACCTTGCCGGCCAATGCGCGCGTGACCCACCGTTCCTTGTTCGATGGGAGCAACCAGGGCATTGAACTGACCGATGCTCCTGCATTCTCGTTCCAGGGACACCCGGAGGCTTCGCCGGGGCCGCACGACATCAGCGGGCTGTTCGATCGTTTCGTCGCAATGATGGGAGCGAAGGCGTGATCGCGGGTTTCGTACGGCATCCCGGAGTCCAGGCGCGGGAAACGAAAATGACGTCCGCCTCTCCCGTGCTCAGAAGCCTGCGCGGTATCTTCCTTGCTGTGCTGCTGCCGATGTTGCCGCTGGCCGCTTTCGCACAATCGCCCGTCGGCAAGGAGACCGGGAGTCTTCCACCACAACCCACGCCTCCGTCCGAGGCCCCATCTGCATTGCTTCCCGGTTCGGGGCAAGCGGCATCGGGGATGCCTGGCGCCGTAAGCGGTCAAGGCGCAACCGCGAACGGGTCGATTCAGGCAATCCACCTTCGCGACGTGGTTGAACGCGTGATACAGATGCGCCACATGTTCGAGATTCTCCTGCGGGACCCGGCATGGCCGCTCCAGGAGTCGCCAGCGGACGACGTGGATGACGCGAAGCTCGCATGCATTCGCGCCTACATGCCGAGTGCGGTCCAGCAGACTCTGCTGGACCGGGCCACCGCTTATCTTCGAGATCATCCGAGCCGGCTCCGTGATGACCTCCGGCTGCTCGAAGGTGGTGGGGGAACGATTTTCGCCAGGGTGCTTCGCAACGGCATGGACTCGAAGCCCGGCGCTGCACAGGATCGCGCGCTTGCAGCCATCTCCGCCGAGACGAAGCCCGATGACGTTCGAAGCATGTACGCGCTGATGGTCGATGCCCGCAACGAGCCGCTGCGTGAGTTGATGGGGATCGGCCGGGCCGTCGATCCGCACGGCCCCCACGAGGACGACCACCTTGCCGGGCAACTGGTGAAGAACAATCTCGGGCCGATGCTGGCGCAGGTGAAGTCCGCTTGCGGCATTCCCGATTCTTCCCCGCATAAAGAACCGATGGCCGCAGCTCATGCCGAAACGAACTGACCTCCAGACCATCCTGATCATCGGCGCTGGCCCGATCGTGATCGGCCAGGCCTGCGAATTCGATTATTCCGGCGCACAGGCCTGCAAGGCGCTGCGCGAGGAAGGATTTCGCGTGGTGCTGGTCAACTCGAATCCCGCGACGATCATGACCGACCCCGACACGGCGGATGCGGTCTACATCGAGCCGATCAACTGGCGCACGGTCGAGAAGATCATCGCGAAGGAAAAGCCCGATGCGCTGCTGCCGACGATGGGCGGGCAGACCGCGCTGAATTGCGCGCTCGACCTCGCCGACAACGGCGTGCTCGAGAAGTACGGCGTGGAATTGATCGGCGCGTCGCGCGAAGCGATCCGCATGGCCGAGGACCGCGAACTGTTCCGCGTCGCGATGGCCGAGATCGGCCTGGACTGCCCGAAGGCCGAGGTCGCGCGTTCGCTCGAACAGGCGCTCGACATCCAGACCCGCGTCGGCTACCCGACCATCATCCGTCCGAGCTTCACGCTCGGCGGCAGCGGCGGCGGCATCGCCTACAACCGCGAGGAACTCATCGAAATCGCAACCCGCGGTCTTGAGCTTTCGCCGGTGCACGAGGTGCTGATCGAGGAGTCCGTGCTGGGCTGGAAGGAATTCGAGATGGAGGTCGTCCGCGACACCGCGGACAACTGCATCATCGTGTGCTCGATCGAGAACCTCGATCCGATGGGCGTGCACACCGGCGACTCGATCACCGTCGCGCCAGCGCAGACGCTCACCGACAAGGAATACCAGCGCCTGCGCGATGCGAGTATCGCGGTGCTGCGCAAGATCGGCGTGGATACCGGCGGCTCCAACGTGCAGTTCGGCGTGAATGCGCAGACCGGTCGCGTGGTGGTCATCGAGATGAATCCGCGGGTGTCGCGCTCGTCCGCGCTCGCATCCAAGGCGACCGGTTTTCCGATCGCGAAGGTCGCCGCGAAACTTGCGGTCGGCTACACGCTCGACGAACTGAAGAACGAGATCACCGGCGGCGCGACGCCCGCATCGTTCGAGCCGAGCATCGATTACGTCGTCACCAAGATCCCGCGCTTCGCGTTCGAGAAATTCCCGTCCGCAGACGCGCGCCTGACCACGCAGATGAAATCCGTCGGCGAAGTCATGGCGATGGGCCGCACCTTCCAGGAATCGCTGCAGAAGGCGTTGCGCGGCCTGGAGACCGGCAAGTGCGGGCTCGACCCCAGCGGCCTGGACATCAGCACGGAGGAAGGCCTGGCCGAATTGCGCCGCGAATTGCGCGAGCCCGATCCGGAACGCATCTTCCACGTCGGCGATGCGTTCCGCGCCGGCATGTCGGTCGAGGACGTGCACGCGCTGTCGTTCATCGATCCGTGGTTCCTCGACCAGATCGAGGAGCTCGTGCAGATCGAAGGCGATGTCGCGCGCGACGGGCTGGCATCGCTCGACGCCGCGCGCCTGCGCGAACTCAAGCGCAAGGGATTCTCCGACATGCGGCTGGCGGCGCTGGCTAACACCGATGAAAACGCATTGCGCGTGCTGCGCCATGCGCTCGGCGTGCGTCCGGTGTACAAGCGCGTGGATTCCTGCGCGGCCGAGTTCGCGACCGACACGGCGTATCTGTATTCGACCTACGAGGACGAATGCGAAGCCGCGCCGACGACGCGCGACAAGATCATGGTCCTCGGCGGCGGGCCGAACCGGATCGGGCAGGGCATCGAGTTCGACTACTGCTGCGTGCATGCAGCGCTCGCGCTGCGCGAGGATGGTTACGAAACCATCATGGTCAACTGCAATCCCGAAACCGTGTCGACCGATTACGACACCAGCGACAGGCTCTACTTCGAGCCGCTGACGCTGGAGGACGTGCTCGAGATCGTCGCCGTCGAGAAGCCCAAGGGCGTGATCGTGCAGTACGGCGGACAGACGCCGCTGAAGCTCGCGCGCGCGCTCGAAGCTGCCGGCGTGCCGATCATCGGCACCAGCCCCGACAGCATCGACCTCGCCGAGGATCGCGAGCGCTTCCAGCAGATGATCCAGAAGCTCGGCCTCGTGCAACCCGCGAACCGCACCGCGCGCAATGCCGAGCAGGCGCTCGCGCTCGCCGGCGAGATCGGCTATCCGCTGGTCGTGCGACCGAGCTACGTGCTCGGCGGGCGCGCGATGGAAGTCGTGCATTCCGATGCCGACCTGACCCGCTACATCCGCGATGCGGTGAAGGTGTCGAACGATTCGCCGGTGCTGCTCGACCGTTTCCTCGACAACGCGGTCGAGGTCGACGTGGACACGATCGCCGATGCCGATGGCAACGTGTTCGTTGGCGGCATCATGGAGCACATCGAGGAAGCCGGCGTGCATTCCGGTGATTCCTCGTGTTCGCTGCCGCCGTATTCGCTGTCGGCGCAGGTCCAGGACAAACTGCGCGAGCAGGTCGCGCAGATGGCGCGCGAATTGAAAGTCGTCGGCCTGATGAATACGCAGTTCGCGATCCAGGTCGACGAGCACGGGGCCGAACACATCTTCATCCTCGAGGTGAATCCGCGCGCGTCGCGCACGGTGCCGTTCGTGTCGAAGGCGACCGGCGTGCCGCTCGCGAAAGTCGCTGCGCGCTGCATGGTCGGACGCAGCCTCATCGAGCAGGGCATCACCCGCGAAGTGATCCCGTCCTACTACTCGGTCAAGGAAGCGATCTTCCCGTTCGCGAAATTCCAGAACGTCGATCCCATCCTCGGTCCGGAAATGCGTTCGACCGGCGAAGTGATGGGCGTCGGCCCGAGTTTCGGCGAAGCGTTCGCGCGCGGGCACGAAGCGGCCAATATCAAGCCGCCGCTGGTCGGCAAGGCGTTCGTGTCGGTGCGCGACCCGGACAAGATGCGCGTGCTCGACGTCGCCAACGACCTCATTCGCCGGGGCTATGCCCTGGTCGCGACCGGCGGGACCCAGAAATTCCTGGTCGCGCAAGGTCTCGAGTGCGAACGCATCAACAAGGTGATCGAGGGCCGGCCGCACATCGTCGATCTGATCAAGAACGGCGAGATCGTGTACATCGTCAACACGACAGAAGGCAAACAGGCGATCGCGGACTCGTTCTCGATCCGCCGCCAGGCGCTGCAGTCCGGTATCACCTATTCGACGACGATCGCCGGCGCGCGCGCGTTGCTGCATTCGCTCGACCATCGCGGCGACGGCGCGGTGCGTTCGCTGCAGGAACTCCACGCGCAAGTGCGATCGGAAGCTCCATGACCGCTATGATCGGCGGCATGAAAACCATGAAAGGGACCGATCCATGCGTTCGCCATTGACCATCAAGGGTGCGCAGCGCCTGCGCGCCGAACTCGAGCGGCTGAAATCGGTCGAGCGCCCGAAAGTGATCGAGGCGATCGCCGAAGCGCGCGCCCACGGCGATCTCAAGGAGAACGCCGAATACCACGCCGCGCGCGAGCAGCAGGGCTTCATCGAGGGCCGCATCAAGGAGCTGGAGTCGGTCCTGTCGCACGCCCAGGTCATCGATGTTTCCAAGCTCGCGGCGGGCAGCAAGGTGGTGTTCGGCGCCATCGTGGAGCTCGCCGATGTCGAGACCGACGAACGTCGTGGCTACCAGATCGTCGGCGACCTGGAAGCCGACATCAAGCAGAACCTGATCTCGATTTCCTCGCCGCTCGCGCGCGCGCTGATCGGCAAGCACGAAGGCGATACCGTCACCATCGACGCGCCGGCCGGCAAGCGCGACTTCGAGATCATCCTGGTGAGTTACGAGACCTGACATATGGTTCGCCTGACCCTGCTGCTGCCGGCCCGTGAACGCTATCGCGGACAGCCGCTGCCGCCGGAGCTGGGCCGCCTGCTGGGTCGTGCCGATCGCGCTTCCGATGCGGTCGCCGGCACCAAGGCGCAGTTGCAGCGCCACTTCGACGTGATCCCGCGGCACTGCCCGGAAGCGCCGATCACGCGCCAGCTCGATGCGCACGATGCGATCCACCATGCGTGGCTGCGCGCCGATCCGGCGTTCGTGCGGGCCGACATCAACGCCGGGCGGATGCTGGCCTGCGGCGATCTCGGCCTGTCCGCCGACGATTGCGTGGCCCTGCTCGCGCCGCTCAAGCCGCTGTTCGGCGAGGAGGGTTTCCCGATTTCCGCGCCGGTGCCACAGCGCTGGTACCTGATGCTGCCGCGCGAATGCAAGCTGCCGGCGTTCGCGCCGCCCGAGGACGTGCTCGGCGACAACCTCGAGCCGCATCTTCCGGCGGGCGACATCGGGAAACGCTGGCGGCGACTGCTCAACGAAGCGCAGGTGATCCTGCACAACCATCCCCTGAATGCAGCACGCGTCGCGCGCGGCCAGCCGCCGGTGAATTCGCTGTGGTTCTGGGGCGGCGGCGTGTTGCCGGACTTCGTGCGCACCGATTACGCATCGGCGCATGGCAATGAGGCAACGCTGCATGGACTCGCCGAGCTTGCGAAATTGCCCATCCTCTCGGCGCCATCGCGCTATTCGGTGAACCTGCGCGAAGCCAACGCATTGATCGACCTGCGCGCGTTGCGCGACGTGGCTGCGCTCGCCACGGACTGGGTCCTGCCGGCGTCGGCTGCGCTGCGCGGCGACGACCGCCTGCTGCTCGACTTTGCCGACGGCGCCAGTTACACGCTCGTGCGTTCGCAGCGCTGGCGTTTCTGGCGGCGCGCGCTGGCGCTGCTGGCCGAGCCGGATCGGCAGGCGAAATGATCGCCCCGCAGATCGTGCGGCGCCCGATACCGGCCCTTGGCGACTGGCCCGAGCAGGTTCCGCTGGTCCTGCGCCGCATCTATGCAGCGCGCGGAGTGGACTCGTTCGCGGCAACCCAATTGCGGTTGGCCGACCTGTTGCATCCGGACTTGCTGGGCGGACTCGAGGCGGCGACTGCATTGCTCGCGGACGCCATCCGCAGGCAACGGCACATCGTGATCGTCGGCGATTTCGACTGCGACGGCGCGACCGGCACGGCGGTCGGCGTGCGCGGATTGCGCATGCTCGGCGCGCAACGCGTGAGTTTCCAGGTGCCGCATCGCGTGCTGCACGGTTATGGCTTGACGCCTGCGCTGGTCGAGGTCATGCGCCCGCTGCAACCGGACCTGATCCTCACGGTGGACAACGGGATCGCGTCGCACGCGGGCGTCGCGGCAGCGAAGGCGCTTGGCTGGGACGTGCTCGTCACCGACCACCACCTGCCCGGCACGGCCTTGCCTGCTGCCGATGCGATCGTGAATCCGAACCTGGTCTCGTTTGAAAAGTGCGTCCACGGACTGACGCTCTGTGATCCTTGCGCGAAGGATGCGCGCATGAACGCATCCTTTCCGAGCAAGGCGATGGCGGGCGTCGGCGTGCTGTTCTATCTGCTGCTGGCAACGCGCCGCCGCTTGAACCTGGACCCGCAACCGGACTTGTCCGCGTTGCTCGACCTGGTCGCGGTCGGAACGGTCGCCGACATGGTGCCGCTGGACGCGAACAACCGCGTGCTGGTATCGGCGGGATTGCGGCGCATGCGCGAGGGACGCTGCCAGCCCGGACTGCGCGCGCTCGCCGATGTCGCCGGGCGCAAGCTCGAACGGCTCAACGCGAGCGACATCGGTTTCTCCATCGCGCCGCGCATCAATGCGGCAGGCCGCCTCGAAGACATGGCGATCGGCATCGAATGCCTGCTCACCGACGACCCCGCGCATGCGGCCGAACTCGCCCACACCCTCGATGCGATCAACGGCGAACGTCGCGGCGTCCAGCAGCAGATGCTCGAACAGGCCGAGCAGATCACCGCGCTGGCTGGCGATGCGGTCGAAGCGGCTGCGGTCTGCGTGTTCGATCCCGACTGGCATCCCGGCGTGATCGGTCTCGTCGCATCGAAACTGAAGGAAAAGATGCACCGCCCGGTCATCGCGTTCTCGCCCGCCGAACCGGGCAGTTCCGAGTTGCGCGGTTCCGCGCGCTCGATCCCGGGGTTCCATATCCGCGATGCATTGGCTGCGGTCGATGCGACGCACCCGGGCCTGATCGTGCGTTTCGGCGGCCATGCGATGGCAGCTGGGCTGAGCATGCAGCGCGAGCGGCTCGACGCGTTCGTCGCGGCATTCAGGTCGCATGCGGAAGCGACCCTCGATCCGGTCCTGTTGCGGCTTGAACTGGCCAGCGATGGCAAGCTCGAAACCGGCGAGATGACCCACGCGCTCGCGCAGATCCTGCGCGCTGCGGGTCCATGGGGGCAGGGCTTTCCCGAGCCGTTGTTCGATGGTGAATTCGACGTGCTGTCCTGGCGCGTGGTCGGCGAGCGCCATCTCAAGCTCGAACTCGGCCATGCAGGGCTGCGGCTCAACGCGATCGAGTTCGGCGGCTGGGCCGGCATCGCGCCGCCCGGTCGCGTTCGCATCGCCTACCGGCTTGAGCCCGACGATTGGCGCGACCGAGAAGCCGTGCAACTGGTGGTCGTGCACCGCGAGCCTGCCTGATACAGGCGTAGCATCCGAATCGGGACCGTTGCTGACCCCGTCGCGCCACGCACCGCGTTGGCAACAGCCATCGTCCACTCAGGGAAGGGCTCATCGTGAAATTGCATGCCATGTTCGCAGCCACGCTGTTGGCCACCACGATCTGCATCGGAATGCCCGCCATCGCGCCGGCGCAGTCCCAACGCAATCTCGTTGCGCCGCAACTGTTGATCGCCAAGGGCGCGGAGACCCCGGTACGGGTGCAGTCGATGGCGTTGACCACCGAGGTCAATGGCGGGCTCGCGCGCACCACGATCGAACTGGTCTTCCACAACCCGAATGCGCGCCGGCTCGAGGGTGAGTTGCAGTTCCCACTGCAGCCGGGCCAACAGGTCAGCGGGTTCGCGCTCGACATCGACGGTCGCATGCGTGCTGCCGTGCCGGTCGAGAAAGCGAAAGGGCAGCAGGTCTTCGAGGCGATCGAGCGTCGCGGCGTCGACCCTGGCCTGCTCGAACAGACCGCTGGCAACCAGTTCAAGCTGCGCGTGTATCCGATCCCGGCCAACGGCGAACGGCGCGTGCGGATCAGCATCGACCAATCCCTGCAGCGCGACGGCGATGGCTGGCGACTGCAAATGCCGCTCGGCTTCGCTCGTGATGTCGGCGCCTTCGGCCTGCGCGTGATCGCGCGCGGGCAGGGCGATGCTCCACGCGTCGTGGACGGATTCGGCGACATCGCATTCAGGCGCGACGGCGACGGCTATTCGACCCGGATCGATGGCCATTCGACGGCCGTGCGCAACGGGTTGACGTTGCGTTTCGACGCGGCGAAAAGTGCGCAGGCGTTCGTCCAGGAACGCGACGGTCAGCGCTATTTCCACGCCGAAGTTCCGCTCGCTGGCGCTTCGACGCCACGCACCATGCCGAAGGTGATCGGCCTGCTGTGGGACAGTTCGGCTTCGGCGCGCAAGCGCGATATCGATGGCGAGTTCGCCGTGTTGGACCGCTATTTCGCCGCCGTCGGCAATGGCGAAGTGCGGCTGACGCGGTTGCGCGATGTCGCCGAGCCGCTGCGCACCTTCGCGATCAAGGGCGGCGACTGGTCGGCGCTGCGCAAGGAACTCCGCGCGACCGTGTACGACGGCGCCAGCGCGCTCGCCGACTGGCAGCCGCAGGCCGATGTGCGGGAATACCTGCTCGTCAGCGACGGCTTCTCGAACTACGGCGTCGCGCACGAAATGCCGCAGCTTTCCGCGCATCAGCGCATGTATGCGCTGGATTCCGCCGGGGCCGATTCCGACGCGACACGGCTTGCCGCGTGGGCCGACGCGCGCGGAGGGCGGCTGGTCAACTGGCACGCAGCCGGCGGAATTGCGGAAGCGGCGACGCAGTTGCTGCAGGAAGGCCCGCGCCTGGTGTCGATCGACGGACTTGGCGCGGACGGGCTCGCCGCCGCTACACGCTATCCGCAGTCGGGCTATCTGCGCATCGCTGGCCGCTTGAACCTGCCGGCGGCGGTGGTCACGTTGCGGGTCAGTGTGCAGGGGCATGAGCAGAGCATCGCCGTGTCGGTCGCCGCCGATGCACCGGAAAGCAGCCAGGTCGCTGCGCTGTGGGCGAGTTATGCGATCGACGCACTCGCCGCCGAGCCCGAGTTGCATCGCGCGCAGATCCGCCGGCTCGGCAACCAGTTCGGACTGGTCAGCGCCGAGACGTCGCTGATCGTGCTCGAGAACATCGACGACTACGTGCGCTATGACATTGCGCCGCCGGCCGAGCTTCGCGACGACGTCGGACGGCTGGTCGCGGTGCGCGATGCGGATCGTGTTTCCGCGCGCAGGGCGCAGATCGACAAGGTCGTGGATGAGTTCGCCGAAAAGACCACGTGGTGGGAGATGAAGTGGCCGAAGGACGCGCCCAAGTCGAAGGAAGAATCTAGGACGACAGACGGATTCGGTGCGCGCGGGATGGGCGCGCCAGCTGCCGCAATGGCTGCACCCAGCAATGAGCAACCACCACCGCCCCCTTCGCCCGCGATGGCCCCACGCCAGCAGTCCGCGGACCTCAGCCGTGTCGACGTCGCAGGCAGCCGCGTACGTCGCGCCGTCGATACCGAAGCGTCGAAGTCGTTGACGTCGATCTCAAGCGGGGACGATACCAATGCCAACATCAGCATCGCGATGCAGGCCTGGAAACCCGATTCGCCGTTCGCACGCAGGCTGCGCGAGGCGAGGGCGGACCAGGTCTATGCCGTCTATCTCGACGAACGCACCGACCATGCGGACAGTTCCGCGTTCTATCTCGATGTCGCCGACATCCTGTTCGAGCGTGGGCAGCGCGACCTCGCGTTGCGCGTGCTGTCGAATCTCGCCGAGATGAACCTCGAAAACCGCCAGGTACTGCGCGTGCTCGGTTACCGGCTCATGCAGGCCAAGGCCGACGCGTTCGCGGTGCCGGTATTCGAACACGCCAGCCGCCTCGCCGAGGAGGAGCCGCAGAGCTGGCGCGACCTTGGCCTGGCCTATGCCGCGGCCGGTCGCGAGCAGGACGCGATCGACAGTCTCTACAAGGTCGTCACCGGCACCTGGGACAGCCGCTTCCCGAGCGTGGAACTGATCGCGCTCGGCGAACTCAACTCGATCGCCGCGCGCGCGCGGAAGCCGCTCGACACGCATGCCATCGATCGCCGCCTGTTGCGCAACCTGCCGCTCGACCTGCGCGTGGTGCTGTCGTGGGACAGCGACAACACCGACATCGACCTGTGGGTGACCGACCCGAACGGCGAGAAGACGTATTACTCCAGCCCGCACAGCTACCAGGGCGGCTGGCTGTCGCACGATTGCACCGGCGGTTACGGCCCGGAGGAGTTCATCCTGCGCACCGCCAAGCCAGGCAAGTACAAGGTCGAGGCGAACTTCTTCGGCGAGCGCCAGCAACTCGTCACCGGCGCCACGACACTGCAGCTGCACCTGTTCACCGGGTACGGCACGCCGAAACAGAAGGACCAGTCGGTGACCATGCGGCTCAAGGACACCAACGAAACGATCCTGGTCGGCGAGTTCGAGGTCGAATGAGGCGTTGCGGATTCGTGGTGGAGCGGGCGAACGCGTCCTGCATCGCTTCGGCAGGGCGAAGCGGAGGCGCGCTCTGCTAACATGCGCGGTCTTTCCAACAACCTGTTTCCAGACCATGATCGAGCTCAATCCAGTCCGTTTCCGCATTGCCGACCTGCGAGCCCGACTCTTGTCGCTCCGGGGGTATCTTTGACTTCGACAGCAAGGTCGAACGCCTCGAAGAAGTGAACCGGGAGATGGAAAATCCCGACATCTGGAACGTCCCCGAACGCGCGCAGGCGCTGGGCAAGGAACGCGCCGACCTGGACAAGGTCGTCGCCGGCATCCGCAGCATCGACGACGGCCTCGACGGCGCCGATGAATTGCTCGACCTCGCCGAGTCCGAACAGGACGAAGAGACCGCGGACGCGGTCGTCGCCGATGTCGAGGGGTTTGCGCGCCGCGTCGAGGAACTCGAGTTCCGCCGCATGTTTTCCGGCAAGCTCGATCCGGCCAATGCGTTCGTCGACGTGCAGGCCGGCGCCGGCGGCACCGAGGCGCAGGACTGGGCCGAGATGCTGCTGCGCATGTACCTGCGCTGGTGCGAGCACAAGGGCTGGAAAACCGAACTGATGGAAGTCAGCGCGGGCGATGTCGCCGGCATCAAGTCGGCGACGTTCCGCGTCGAGGGCGACTACGCGTATGGCTGGCTGAAGACAGAAATCGGCGTGCACCGACTGGTGCGCAAGTCTCCGTTCGATTCGGACAACCGTCGCCACACGTCGTTCACGTCCGTGTTCGTGTCGCCGGAAGTCGACGACGACATCGAGATCGACATCAATCCGGCCGACCTGCGCACGGACGTGTACCGCTCGTCCGGCGCCGGCGGCCAGCACGTCAACAAGACCGAATCGGCGGTCCGCATCACCCACATTCCGACCAATACGGTCGTCGCCTGCCAGAACGGACGCAGCCAGCACCAGAACCGCGACACCGCGATGAAGATGCTCAAGGCGAAGTTGTACGAGCTCGAGATCCAGAAGCGCAACGTCGAGCGCGACGCGCTGGAGGCGACCAAGTCCGATATCGGCTGGGGCAGCCAGATCCGCAATTACGTCCTCGACCAATCGCGGATCAAGGATCTGCGGACCGGCATCGAGCGCAGCGATACGCAGAAGGTGCTGGACGGCGACATCGATGAGTTCGTCGAGGCGAGTCTGAAGTCCGGGCTCGAAGCGGGTTCCAAGCGTTCCGATGCGTAGGCACGCAATGCGGTTTCCGATCACCAACCATCCGGCAAGAACATGACCGAGCAAACGCACGAAGCAGCGCCCGTCGACCCGGCACCCGTCGACGAGAACAAGCTGATCGCCGAACGCCGCGCCAAACTCGGTGCCCTGCGCGAAGCGGGCATCGCGTATCCGAACGATGCGCGCCGTGTCGATTACGCGGGCGACCTGCATGCCGAGTTCGCGGATCCCGAACGCTGGAACGGCGCAGCGCTGGACGCACAGGCGCGGCGCGTGCAGGTGGCCGGGCGACTGATGGCCAAGCGCATCATGGGCAAGGCGAGCTTTGCCCAGATCCAGGACATGAGCGGCCGCGTTCAGCTGTTCCTGCAGGCGACGACGCTCGGCGATGCCTACGAGGCGTTCAAGGGTTGGGACGTGGGCGACATCGTCGCCGCCGAAGGCGTGCTGATGCGCACGAAGACCGGCGAATTGTCGATCCGCTGCGACGTGCTGCGCCTGCTGACGAAATCCTTGCGGCCGCTGCCGGACAAGTGGCACGGTCTGGCCGACGTCGAGCAGCGCTACCGGCAGCGTTATGTCGACCTGATCGTGAACCCGGATGCGCGCGACGTGTTCGTGAAGCGGTCGCGGATCATCGGCGCGATGCGGCGCTGGCTCGACGCGCGGCGCTTCCTCGAAGTCGAGACGCCGATGATGCATTACATCCCCGGCGGCGCGACCGCGAAGCCGTTCATGACGCATCACAATGCGCTCGACCTCGACCTGTACCTGCGCGTCGCCCCGGAGCTTTACCTCAAGCGACTGACCGTAGGCGGATTCGAGCGCGTGTACGAGATCAACCGCAATTTCCGCAACGAGGGCGTGTCGACCCGGCACAACCCCGAGTTCACGATGCTGGAACTGTACGAGGCCTACGTAGCCTACGGCGAGGTGATGGACCTGACCGAGTCGATGATCCGCGACGTCGCGATCGAAGCGATCGGCACGACGCAGATGCACTGGGATGGCGCCGACATCGACCTCGCGCCTGCGTTCCGCCGCTGGAAACTCGAGGAAGCTGTGCGCGAGCACAACCCCGACATCACTGCCGCCGATTGCCGCGACCGGGCCGCGCTCGCCGCGCATTGCGCGCGGCTCAAGGTGCAGGTCAAGCCCGGCTATGGCTGGGGCAAGCTGCTGCTGGAAATCTTCGAGAAGACGGTCGAGGCGAACCTGATCCAGCCGACCTTCATCACCCACTACCCGGTCGAAGTGTCGCCACTCGCGCGCGAATCGGACACGGAGCGGGGCATCACCGACCGCTTCGAGCTGTTCGTAGGCGGCAAGGAACTCGCGAACGGGTTTTCCGAGCTCAACGATCCCGAGGACCAGGCCGCGCGCTTCCAGGCGCAGGTCGCGGCGATGCAGGGCGGCGACGACGAGGCGATGCATTTCGACGCCGACTACATCCGCGCGCTCGAAGTCGGCCTGCCGCCGACCGGCGGACTTGGCGTGGGCATCGACCGGCTGGTGATGCTGTTCACCGGGTCGTCATCGATCCGCGATGTGTTGCTGTTTCCCTACATGCGCCCGGAACACTCGAGCTGATCGCTCCGCGCCGTCCATGGCGTCGGCGCCGGCCCGTGCATCTGCCCGCCATGGACGGCGTAATGCCGAAAACGCAGGAGCGGTTTTCGGCCATGCACGTGCGTTCGCAGCGGCGCTTGATGCCGCCGGGGCATCACGCAGACGCCGCTGGTCACCCCTGCATGCGCCCGGAACACTGATCCGAAATCGAATCGGGTGATATGGCCGAAGGGCGCAGTTCACGCCGTTGGTCAGGATGTGACGCGCATAGTGGTCAACGCGCGGCTGCCGACGTATGCTCGGATTCATGGAGGCGGCGATTCAGGGACGCTGCAGCAGGAGGGAGCCATGAACGTCTTGATCGTCGACGACCAGCAGTCAGCGCGCGATTTGATGCGCACCGTGCTGCAGGAAATGTCAGGCCTGTCGATCCTCGATTTCGAGGACCCGATCGAGGCCCTGCATTGGACCGACCGTTTCCGCCCCGACCTGCTGCTGCTCGATTACCGCATGCCCGTCATGGACGGCCTGGAATTCGCGCGCCGTTTCCGCATGCCGCTGAACCACCGCGACGTTCCGATCGTGCTGGTCACCGTCGTCGGCGACGAACCCGTGCGCCAGGCCGCGCTGGATGCCGGCATCATCGATTTCGTCATGAAGCCGATCAAGCCGCGCGAGATGCGCGCGCGCTGCCACAACCTGCTGCAACTGCGCCAGTTCAGCGAAAGCAACAAGCAACGCGCCCTGTCGCTGGAGCAGCGCCTGCTCGCAAGCATGCACGAGGTGCAGGAGCGCGAGCACGAGACCATGATCCGACTCGCGCGCGCGATCGAGTTCCGCAACACCGGCACCAGCGCCTATCTCGAGCGGATGTCTCATTTCTCCGGCCTGATCGCCGAAGGCATGGGCATGAGCGACGAAGACGTGCGCATGGTCGAATTGGCCGCGCCGCTCCACGACCTCGGCATGATCGCGATTCCCGAGACCATCCTGCTCAAGCGCGGTGCGCTGAACGGCGAGGAGGCCGCGGCGATGCGCTGCCATCCGAAGCTCGGCTACGACCTGCTCAGCGACAGTGCCAACCGTTTCATCCTGACCAGCGCGTTGATCGCGTTGCGCCACCACGAACGCTACGATGGTGGCGGTTATCCGGATGGGCTCGCCGGCGAGGCGATTCCCGTTTACGCGCGGATCGTCGCGGTAGCCGACGTCCTCGACGCGCTGCTCTCTTCGCGTCCATACAAGGAGGCCTGGGAACTTGGTCGCGCCCTGCAATACATGCGCGACCAGCGTGGACTGCAGTTCGACCCGGCTTGCGTGGATGCGCTGCTGCGCAACGAGGCCCGCGTCGTCGAGATCTGCGCGCGCTACCTGAAGGCCAGGACGCGTCCGGACTCCGCCTGAGCGGATCGGCGGCGGCATGAGCACGCTCATCCAGGATCTTCGCGAACGCCTGCATCGGCGGCAGGACAGCGAGCACCAGCAGATCCTGCTGCGGCTCGTGATCACCGTGTTGTTCCTCGCTTACGTCGTGGTCACCGGCGAATACCAACCGCGCGCCGCCGACCTGGCTGGGCTGCTCTACGCCGTCGTCGGCGTGGAACTTACCTGCAGCGTGTTGTTGATGCTGGAGGTGCTGCGCCACCCAGGCCCGTCGAACCTGCGGCGCTGGTTCGGCATGATCCTGGACTACAGCGTGATCGGCCTGCTGATGGTGGTCGATGGCGAGAAGACTGCGCTGCTCTACATCGTGCTGATGTGGATCACGATCGGCAACGGCCTGCGCTATGGGCAACAATTCCTGCGGCTCGCGGTCGTGCACGCCCTGGTCACCTTCACGACGGTGCTGCTGCTGACGCCTTACTGGCGCGCCAATACCTATCTCGGCTGGGGCTTGCTGGTCGGCCTGATCGCGATCCCGCTGTACCTGTCGAGCCTGCTGCGCGCGTTGACCCGGGCGATCGACGAGGCCCAGCGCGCCAACGCGGCCAAGACCCGTTTCGTGGCGACGATGAGCCACGAACTGCGCTCGCCGCTCAACGGCATCATCGGCATGTCCGAAGTGCTGACCAGCACCCGCCTCAGCCCCGAGCAGCGCGAATGCGCGGACGTGATCCAGACGTCCGCCCAGACCCTGCTGCTGGTGGTGGAGGACGTGCTGAATTTCGCCGCGATCGAGGCCGGCAAGCTGCATCGGCAGGATGCGGCGTTCTCGTTGCGGCAGATGGTGCGCAAGGTGCGCACCGTGCTGCATCCGCTGGCGGCATCGAAAAACCTGTTGCTCTCCACCGAAATGGACGAGGCCGCGCCCGACTGGGTGGTTGGCGATTCGGGACACACCCTGCAGATCCTGCTGAACCTGCTCAACAACGCGCTGAAGTTCACCGAACACGGCTCGGTGCGGCTGCACGTGCATTCCCTTGGCGAAAACCAGGGACGCCACGCATTGCGTTTTTCGATCCGCGATACCGGTATCGGCATTCCCGTCGGCGAGCGCGAACGCATCTTCCGGCCATTCGAACAGATCGACGGCGGCTTGAGCCGCCGCTACAACGGCACCGGCCTCGGCATCACCATCGCCAAGACGCTGACCGAACTGCTCGACGGCAGCATCGGCCTGGAGGATAACCCGGGCGGCGGCACCCATTTCTGGGTCGACATTCCATATGCGCATGCGGAGCAGGTCGCTGCGGTGCGCGCCGTCGCCGAAACCGCTGGCGAGGCCGCGACCGACGTCGCGCCTGCGGGTGCGCACGTGATCTCGATGGACAATCCACTCGTGCGCCACCGCGCGCGAGTGCGTTCGCTGCGCCTGTTGGTGGCCGACGACCTCGCGTCGAACCGCACCGTGATGCGCCGCCTGCTCGAACGCGCCGGCCACGACGTGGTGTTCGCGAGCGATGGCGAGGAAGCACTCGACGTGCTCGCCTC
>JBBQHA010000014.1:0-40799 GCA_038323475.1 Lysobacterales bacterium | reverse complement strand
CGTCGTACACGAGGTGCTGTTCGGCGAGCATGCGCTCGTCGTGCATGCGGAAGCGGTCGACGCGCTGGGCGGCGACCTCGGGTGCGAAGCCGAGGCCTTCGAGCACATGGCGGGTCAGCTCCAGGCTGCCATCGAGGGTTTCGCGCACGACCTTGTCCACGCTCAGGTCCATCAGGCGGAACGCGTGCTGGCGGTTGCGTGCGCGCGCGAACACCTTCAGGTGCGGGAACAGGCGCTTGACGATGCGCGCGGTGCGCACGGTCGCCTCGGGATCGTCGGTCGCGACGACGAATATTTCGGCGCGATCGGCATGCGCGGCGCGCAGCAGTTCGGCGCGGGCGGGATCGCCGAAGTAGATCTGGTTGCCGAAGCGGCGCATGAAGTCGACCTGTTCCGCGCTGTTCTCCAGCGCGGTGAACGGGATCTTCTGCGCGGCGAGCACGCGGCCGACGATCTGGCCGACGCGACCGAAGCCGGCGATGATCACGCGCGGATTCTCGTTGTCGATCTTGTCGAACGGGCGCTTCGGTTTCGCATCCGGATGTGCGAGCAGCCAGTTCGACGCAGCGAGGACCAGCAGCGGCGTGACCGCCATCGAAAGACCCACGATCACCACGAGGCGGTCGCGCAGCGCGCTGTCGATCAGGCCGGCCTTTAGCGCTTCGCCGAACACCACGAACGCGAATTCGCCGCCGAGTGCAAGCGCCGCGCCGAGCATCAGCGCGCCGCGGTTGCGCAGCTTGCCGGTACGACCGAGCACGTACAGCAGCACGCCCTTCACCGCGAGCAGGATGCCGACCCCGGCCGCGATGACCAGCGGTTCGCGCGCGACCAGGTGCAGGTCCAGGCTCATGCCGACCGCCATGAAGAACAAGCCGAGCAGCAGGCCCTTGAACGGTTCGATCTGCGCTTCGAGCTCGTGGCGGAATTCGGAATCGGCCAGCAGCACGCCGGCGATGAACGCGCCAAGGCCCATGCTCAAGCCCGCGAGCTGCATCAGCCATGCGGTGCCGGCGACCACCAGCAGCGCGCTCGCGGTGAACACTTCGGGCATCTGCGTGCTCGCGACGACGCGGAACATCTGCCGCAGCAGCAAGCGTCCGAACACCACCACGCCGGCGATCGCGCCGAGCGCCTGCAGCGTCGACTGCCACAGCGGCACCGGATGCGCGGACTTCAACTCGCCGAGCAGCGGAATGGCGACGAGCAGCGGGATCGCGATCAGGTCCTGGAACAGCAGGATCGCGAACGCGAGGCGTCCGTAGTCTGTCGTGAGTTCCTTGCGCTCGGCGAGCAATTGCAGGCCGACCGCGGTGGACGACAGCGCGAGTCCGATGCCGACCACGGCCGCGGCCTTGCCGCCGAGTCCGTATGCGCTGAGCAATCCGCCGAGCGCGGCCGCGGTCAATGCGACCTGCAGCCCGCCGATCCCGAACACGCGCTTGCGCATCACCCACAAGCGCGCGGGCGACAGTTCCAGGCCGATGATGAACAGCAGCATCACCACGCCGAACTCGGACGCACCGAGGATGCTGGCCGGGTCGCGGACGAGTTGTATTCCCTGCGGCCCGAGCACCACGCCCGCCGCGAGGTACCCGATGACCGCGCCAAGCCCGAGCCGGCGGAACAACGGCACCGCGATCACCGCGGCGAGCAGGAAGACCAGGATGATTTCGAGAGAGCCGCTGTGCATGGGTACTCCGCGTTCTGCCGATTATGCGGGAGCCATGGCGCGTGCGTCATCGCGTACCTTGCGACCATTCATGCCGCCACGGCTGTGCTGGCAGATGATGGTCATCGCGCCGTCGTCGACAGGCTTTGGGCGGACTTTGCGCGGATCGGGTGTCGGCCAACGGGAATGCCAATGGCTGCAAGCGACGCTTTCAGCGCGCGCATACCGCAAGCGCGTACGATGCTTGACCTGCCTTTCAATGCTTGGATGTCGCCATGAAAAGCCACGTGCTGTTGTGCTGCGAAATTCTTGTCGGCCTCGCTCTGGGGTCGTCGCCAACGTGGGCGTCGACGACGGAGATCGCGAAATCGCTCAGCGCCGAAGTCTCCGTGAATACCGATGGCACGGTGAGCAATGTGGTCGTGGTCGATGCCAAGGTTCCTGCGGCGATCAAGTCCGCGATTGCGAACCAGTCGAGGGGTTGGCGCTTTGTGCCAGTGCTTGCCGAAGGCGTGACCGTGCCGGCGGTGACCTATGTGGCGCTCGATGTCTGCGCGATTCCGGCGGGCGACGGTTACGATCTCATCGTCAACTACGCCGGCAACGGACCTCGATTGGCCAGAGGCGCGAAATTCGAATTCCCTCCAGCGGTGAACGCGTATGGCGGCGACCATCTGTACGCGATGGTCAAGCTGAAGACCATGGTCGATGGCCATGCACAGCTTGTGGACGTGGTGATGGTCGATGTCGTCCAGGCGGTCCAGCACGACGTCCGCAGCATGATCAAGGGGTGGGTCGCATCACTGCGCTTCCAGCCCGAACAGGTCTCTGGCAAGCCCGTCGCGACGGATATCGAGTGGCCCGTCGAATGGTTCCGGATGGGGGCACCGGTTCGCGCAGTCGCTTCGGTTGTCCCGGTTGCCCAGCCGATGCATAACCCGTTGTGCCAATCGGCCAGGGCGCCGAACGACACGCCACGGGTGATCGACAGCCCCCTGAAGCTGCAGCTCACCGATGCTGGCGCGCCAGCGAGATAACAGTCTGACCAGGCGCCGTTGCACCCGGACGGGGCTCCGCAGGTGTACTCACCTGCATGCTGCCATGTCCTGGTGGGTAGGATAGTGGCTGCAATTGCGCACACAATGGATGCCGACATGAAGAGTCAAGCAGCGCTGTCTGTAGCTTGCGGAATGATCTTCGGCTTCGTACTACTGGCGCCGCAGGCGCGGGCCGCGAAGCTCGACACCCGCTGGATGGAGCTGCATGCCAAGGTCGCGGTCGGCGCGGATGGCCGCGTGACCGAAGTGACCCTGGTGGAAGACCAGGTGTCCGCCATGATCAAGTCGACCGTCGTGAACAGCCTCAAACGTTGGCAGTTTGTGCCCGTCCTCGCGAACGGTGTCGCCGCGCCGGCGCTGACCTACGTACGGTTCGACGCCTGTGCGATTCCGTCGGGCGATGGCTACGATCTCGCGGTCAAGTATGTCGACAATGGACCGTTGCTCGACGGTGGCCGCGACCTGGAATGGTCACCGACCATCAACCTGTACGCGAACGATCACCAGGCCATCAACATCAGGATGCGGATCGCCGCGGACGGCCATGCCGAGTTGCAGGACGTGGTGATGATCGATGTTCCACCGATGATCCAGCGCGACATACGCATCGCGGTCAAGGACTGGGTCAGGTCGTTGCACTACGAGCCCGAGCAGATCGCGGGCCAGCCGGTCGCGACCGACATCGAGTGGCCGATGGAACTGGTGAAGAGGATGAAGGGCGTCAGGTACGGAGAAGCCGATGCCGCCGCCGATCCGGCGTGCAAGGCCGCAAGAGCGGCGATGGACAAGCCGCGCTCGAGCAACAGCCCGTTGAAGCTGCAGGGACATGCCACGCCGCCGGATGCAGGCACGCCTTCCAAATGAAAACGCCGGCACGAGGCCGGCGTTTTCGTTGATGCGATCGCTGCGACGAACTAGCGCTTCATGAAGCGGAAGAACTCGTCGTTGGTCTTGGTGTCCTTCATCTTGTCGAGCAGGAACTCCATCGCCGATAGTTCGTCCATGGGATGCAGCAGCTTCCGCAGGATCCAGATCTTCGCGAGCATGTCCGGTTCGATCAGCAACTCTTCGCGGCGGGTGCCGGAGCGGTTGATGTTGATCGCCGGGTAGATGCGCTTCTCGGCGATGCGGCGGTCCAGGTGCACCTCGGAGTTGCCGGTGCCCTTGAATTCCTCGTAGATCACCTCGTCCATCTTGCTGCCGGTATCGACGAGCGCTGTCGCGACGATCGTGAGCGAGCCGCCTTCCTCGACGTTGCGGGCGGCGCCGAAAAAGCGCTTCGGGCGGTGCAGCGCGTTCGCGTCGACGCCGCCGGACAACACCTTGCCGGAACTCGGCACGACCATGTTGTAGGCGCGCGCAAGACGCGTGATGGAATCGAGCAGGATGATCACGTCGCGCTTGTGTTCGACCAGGCGCTTGGCGCGCTCGATCACCATCTCGGCGACCTGCACATGGCGCGCGGCGGGTTCGTCGAACGTCGAGGAGATCACCTCGCCGCGCACGGTGCGCTGCATCTCGGTGACTTCCTCGGGGCGCTCGTCGATCAGCAGCACGATAAGGTGCGCGTCCGGGTGGTTGTACATGATCGCCTGGGCGACGTTCTGCATCAGCATCGTCTTGCCGGCTTTCGGCGGCGACACGATCAAGCCGCGCTGGCCCTTGCCGAGCGGCGCCATCAGATCGAGGATGCGGCCGGTGATGTCCTCAGTCGACCCGTTGCCGCGCTCGAGGTGGAACGCCTTGCGCGGGAACAGCGGGGTGAGGTTCTCGAACAGCGCCTTGTTCTTCGACGCTTCCGGTGGCTCGTTGTTGATCGTGGTGACCTGCGACAGCGCGAAGTAGCGTTCGCCCGGCTTCGG
The DNA here is from genome assembly GCA_038323475.1 of Lysobacterales bacterium. Taxonomy (GTDB): domain Bacteria; phylum Pseudomonadota; class Gammaproteobacteria; order Xanthomonadales; family Xanthomonadaceae; genus SZAS-103. Next base: position 36,207 of record JBBQHA010000014.1, on the reverse strand, counting down.
CGAGCGGATGCGGCCGGTCAAATGGTCGCCTGTGCGCAGGTTGAAGCGGCGGATCTGGCTCGGAGAAATATAGGTGTCGTCCGGGCCAGCCAAGTAGGACGCATCGGCCGAACGCAGGAAGCCGAAGCCGTCGGGCAGGATTTCCAGCACGCCCTCGGCGGCAACGCCTTCACCGTAGCGCGTGAGAACTTTCAGCAGGGCGAAGATCACTTCCTGCTTGCGCATGCGCGCAACGCCTTCGGTGATGCCCAGCTTGTCGGCGAGGTCCATGAGCTGGAACGCCGGCATCTTCTTGAGTTCGCTCAGCCCGTAGATCGGGAAGTCCGGCGGCAGCGCGGGCAGTGGCTGGTTGTCGTTGAACTCGCCGCCTTCGTTGCCGCGATCGCGCGGTTCGTTGTTGCGCGGCTGGTTGTCGCGCGGCTGGTTGTTCTCGCGGGGCTGACTGTTTTCGCGGGGCTGGTTCTCGCGCGGCGCATTCGGATCGCGCGGGCCCTGCTGCTGGCGGTCGCGGCGGTCGCGGAAGCGGTCGCGGCGGCCTGGATGGCGCTGCTGGTTCTGACCGTCGTTCGGCTGCTGCGCCTGCGCGGATTGCGCTGGCTGCTGCGACGAGGCATCGCCGTTCGCTGACGGCGACTGCGCTGGCTGCTGCGACGATGCGTTGTCGCCTCCGCTTGCGTCGGCCGTACGCTCGGGCCGGTGCGCTGGCGCTTCCTGCTGCGGATGCGCAACGGGCGGCGCGGTCTCGCGCGGCTGTGCTGCTGGCTCGGCGCGTTCTGCAGACGGCGCTGCGGCAGGAACGGGGGCGGCCGATGCTTCGGCGGGCGCGGCAACCGGTTTCGGCTGGCGCGGCTGGCGCGGACGCTTGACGGCGACCTCGGCAGTCTCGTTATCGGATTCGGACACGGAGTGACCCTGTAGTGAGGGCGGAATGAAAGGAGGGGATTGGTGCTGCGAAGGGCGCGGGAATCAGCAACATCCGGGCGCCGCGTGAGCGAAACCTAACACTGTGTTCGCGTGGCGGCAAGTCGGGACGAGAGAAATATGACTGATGGTTCAGTAGGCAACACATGCATCCACAATCTGTTCTCTGGACCTCCGGCGTAGCACAAGGTCTGATTCTTCAAACGTCATTCCGGCGAAATCCGCAATCCTGTTGTGCCTGTTTCAATGATGGCGAGAGCTGTCTATGGGGAGGCTCACGCCGTGCGCGAAGGAGCCTCGACAGGATTTATCACGCGCTTGGCGGTGGAATGGAGTCGCCAGAAGCCATGGCCAAGCCGCTCACGCTCATGTTGCCGATGCTGTTTGTCTCGCTCACGGACACCTCAATGTCGCCAAGACCGCCTGAACCGGCATAGTCGCTTGACATGTGGAAGTGCTGCTCAGGGGCATTGCGAATGTTGGTGAGCAAGCCAATCAGACGATCGATCTCGGCAACCGACAGCTCAAGGCGCACGCCGTACCAGCCGTTGTTCCAGTTCTCGATCTCACCGCGCATCCGGTTGGTCGCCAGCCAAATTCAAGCGATCCCGCGCTCGATGAACTGCACCAACTGCGTGCGTGCGACCGCGCCGATCTGGGTCGCGTGGACCTTGCCGTCGCGGAACAGCATCAGGGTCGGAATGCTGCGCACGGAATACTGGCGCGGGGTGGTCGGGTTCTTGTCGATGTTGAGCTTCACGACCTTCATCTTGCCGGTATAGACCTGGGCGAGTTCCTCGACCATCGGGCCGATCATCTTGCACGGGCCGCACCATTCGGCCCAGAAATCCACGAGCACGGGCTCGTCGGACTTCAGTACCTGGGCTTCGAATTCGGAATCCTTGATATCGGCTACGGCGTCGCTCACGGGGTACTCCTGGAATGGTTTCTGGTGCGATCCGGGCGGGTCCCTCCGGGTGCGTTGCGCGCTACGCGCAGGGCATGGGCCGGGTCGGGCCACCGCATCGGTTACACTGGGGGCTGATATTCGCGCTTCAAGCTCTGACGCTTGCCGCGCCAAGCCCGGGGGCAGCCGCAGTTTGCGGCGTGGGAGCCGGGCACGCAAGCACGCCGAGCCGTGCCAAGCCACCGATGATCGAGAGCATGACCGACAAACCCCTGACCGACGTAGCCTTCTCCAATTTCGACCTCCATCCCTCGTTGCTGGAAGGCCTGGAGAAAGCCGGCTTCACCCGCTGCACCCCGATCCAGGCGCTGACCCTGCCGCTCGCCCTGGCCGGGCGCGACATCGCCGGACAGGCGCAAACGGGAACCGGCAAGACCCTGGCCTTCCTGATCGCGACGATCGACCGCCTGCTCAAACGCCCGGCGCTCGCGACCCGCCAGGACGCCGACCCGCGTGCGCTGATCCTCGCGCCGACCCGCGAGCTGGCGATCCAGATCCACAAGGACGCGCTCGCGTTCGGTTCCGCGCTCGGCATCAAGTACGCGCTGGTGTACGGCGGCGTCGATTACGACAAGCAGCGCGAGATCCTGCAGCGCGGCGCCGACATCATCATCGCCACGCCGGGCCGCCTGATCGATTACGTCAAGCAGCACAAGGTGGTCTCGCTGCACGCCTGCGAGGTCTGCGTGCTCGACGAGGCCGACCGCATGTTCGACCTCGGCTTCATCAAGGACATCCGCTTCCTGCTGCGCAAGATGCCGGCCTGCACCGAGCGCCAGACCCTGCTGTTCTCGGCGACCCTGAGCCATCGCGTGCTCGAGCTCGCCTACGAGCACATGAACGAGCCGGAAAAACTGGTCGTCGAGACCGACACCGTGACCACGACGCGGGTGCGCCAGAAGGTGTATTTCCCGTCGAACGAGGAAAAGATCCCGCTGCTGATCGGCCTGCTGTCGCGCAGCGAAAGCGCGCGCACGATGATCTTCGTGAACACCAAGGCCTGGGTCGAGAAGGTCGCGCGCGGACTGGAACGGGCCGGTTTCCGGGTCGGCGTGATCTCCGGCGACGTACCGCAGAAGAAGCGCGAGAGCCTGCTCAACAGGTTCAAGCGCGGCGACCTGGAACTGCTGGTCGCGACCGACGTGGCCGCGCGCGGACTGCACATCGACGCCGTCTCGCACGTCTACAACTTCGACCTGCCGTTCGACGCCGAGGACTACGTGCACCGCATCGGCCGTACAGCCCGGCTCGGAGCGGAGGGCGACGCGATCAGTTTCGCCTGCGAGCGCTATGCGCAGTCGCTGCCCGAAATCGAAGCCTTCATCGAACAGAAGATCCCGGTCGGCCACGTCGATCCCGAACTGCTGATCGCGGTCCCGCGCACACCGCGCGCTGCGGTTCCGGCGGCCGAAGGCGACGACGAATCGAACGAAAGCGTGAGCCAGATCTTCCGCGAAGTCCGCGAGGCGCAGAAAGCCGAAGCCGAGCGTGGTGGCGGCCGTGGCGGTCCGTCGCGCAGTGGCAGCGGTGGGCGTGGTGCAGGCAGTTCCGCAGGCCGCAGTGGCAGCGGTGGCAGTGGCCGCAGCAGTCCGCGTCCCCCGCCGCGCGAGCGTCCGGTGCAGGCAGAGGTGGTGGAGGCCGCGCCGATTGCCGCGCCGGTTGCCAAGGCCTCCGCGGCGCCGGTTGAAGGGGTCCCCTCGGAACGCAAGCCGCGCCGTCGTCGCGGCGGTCGCGGACGCAGCGGTGGCGCTGGCGAGCAGGCCACGGCCGGCGCGAGTGCGGACATCACCCAGCGCGTGCCCATCGTGGCGGTACCGGCACGGGAAACGCATGCGGGCGCTGCTGTGACGCACGCAGCTGGAGACAAACCGCATGCGGCAGCCAAGCCCGCCGCGCCAGCCAAGCCGTCGTTCCTCGGCAAGATCAAGCAGGGCTTGAAGAAACTGGTCAAGCGGCCGCCGCGCAGCGGTCACTGAACCGGCAAGGTTTGAACCGCTGATACGGTTCGAACCTGCGACGGGGTTCGCGCGAACGCATCCACGCGCGATACTCTTGCACGACAACCTGCACTGCCCATGCTGCGTCACCGTCAACGGCGATCCCCCGCGATGACCTTGCTCCGCTTCGACGCTGTCAGCAAACGCTATGAAGGCGGCCACGAAGCGCTGAGCGAGGTCAGCTTCGCGGTCCAGCCCGGCGAAATGCTGTTCGTGACCGGCCATTCCGGCGCGGGCAAGAGCACCCTGCTGCGGTTGATCCACCTGACCGAGATGCCGAGCCGCGGCACGGTGCTGATGGAAGACCGCAATCTGGCGAAACTGCGCGGGCGCAAGATCGCGTTGCAGCGGCGGCGCGTCGGCGTGGTGTTCCAGGACCACCGCCTGCTGTTCGACCGCAGCGTTTACGAAAATGTCGCGATGCCGCTGGTGATCGCGGGCGTGCCGCGCGCCGAGATCGGCCCGCGCGTGCGGCGCGTGCTGGAAAAGGTCGGCCTCGCCGAGCGCGAGCGCGCCAAGCCGCGCGAACTGTCCACCGGCGAGCAGCAGCGCGTCGGCATCGCGCGCGCCGTGGTCGCCGCGCCGCCCCTGCTGATCGCCGACGAACCCACCGGCAACCTCGACCCGACGCTCGCCGTGGACATCATGGAACTGTTCGCATCGCTGCCCGCACTGGGCACGACGGTGATCGTCGCGAGCCACGACCTCATGCTGGTCAAGCGCATGCGCAAGCGCGTGCTCGTGCTCGACCACGGCAAGCTGCTCGACGACATTCCGGCGACGGAGCTGGCGTCGTGAGCGCGACCGAGGCGTCTGCGCCGCCCCCCCCGAAGATCGATCCGGCCACGGTCAAGGCTGCGAAGGCGGCTGCGGCGGTCCGCAAGCAGGGGCGCAGTCCGTTCGCACGCCTGCGCAGCTGGATGGACCTGCATTTCTACAGCCTGGTGTCGAGCCTCGGCCGGATGGCGCAGCGTCCGTTCGCCGCGCTGATGACGATCGGGGTGATGGCGATCGCGCTCGCGCTGCCGCTCGCGTTGTGGCTGACGCTGGCGAACGTGCAGCGCTTCTCCGGAACCGTGCAGGCATCACGGCAGGTCACCGTGTTCCTGCATCAGGATGTCGGGATGGATCGCGCCGCCGCCCTGGCCCAGCAACTGCGCGCGCGCCACGATGTGGCCACGGTCGCCCTGCGTACGCCGGCCGAAGGTCTCGCGGAGTTCCGCAAGATGAGCGACCTCGCGCCCGCAATGGACGTGATCGAAGGCAACCCGTTGCCGCCGGTGCTGCTGGTCGAACCCGTCGACGACGGCGCCGCGCTGGTGACCTCGTTGCAGGCGATGCCCGAGGCCGAGATCGTCCAGCACGACGCGGTCTGGCGCGAACGCCTGTCCGCATGGCTCGCGTTCGGTGCGCGCATCGCGTGGGTGCTCGCGGTGCTGCTTGGCGCTGGCGCGCTGCTGGTGGTCGGCAATACGGTGCGGCTGGACATCCAGAGCCGCCAGGACGAGATCGGCGTGCTGCAGGTGCTCGGCGCGACCGATGGGTTCGTGCGCCGGCCGTTCGTGTATCTCGGCGCGATCTATGGCCTGGCTGCGGGCGGTCTCGCGCTGGGCCTGCTTGCGGCAGCGGGAGCCGCGCTGCAGCCCTCGCTCGCCCGGCTGGTCACCAGTTACGGCGGCGGTTTTGCCCTGCAGGGTCCCGGAGTTCTCGGTGCGCTCGCCCTGCTCGGCGGCGCGCTGTTGCTTGGATGGCTGGGCGCGTGGCTCGCGACAGGGCATCATCTGCGTCGCAACCGGCCGGGAATCACGTAATGAGCGCAGGCGGCTTCCGCCACATCGACACCGAAACGCCCCGCGTGATGGTCGTGGACGGCTCGAAAGTCGCGCGCATGATGATCGAGCAACTACTGCGCAAGGAATTGCCGGGACTTGAGTTCATCGGCTGCGAAACCGGCAAGCAGGCGAAGGATGCCCTGATGGCCGGCACGATCAACCTGGTCACCACCGCGCTGGCGCTGCCCGACATGGACGGGCTGGAGCTCGCCGAGTTCATCCGCGAATACACGCCGCAAGCCTACATCCCGATCATCGTCGTCTCCGGCAACGTGCAGGAGCGGCTGGAGTCGCGCAAGCTCAGCGACGACGTCACCGACTACTTCGACAAGGCGCTGGGCTTCGGCGCGCTGGCGACGTTCATCCGTGGCTACGTCAAACCCGAGGACGTGCCCGGCGGCGAGGTCCTGTACGTCGAGGACAGCCGCGTGGTCGCGGTCGCGACGCGACGCATGCTCGAAAGGCACGGCATCATCGTGACCCATGTCACCACGGTCGAGGATGCGCTGACCCGCCTGCAGGTCCTGCGCGAGGACGGTACGCCGCTGCCGGACGTGGTGCTGACCGACGTGTACCTGAAAGGCGAGCTGACCGGCTCGGACCTGCTTGAGCGCGTACGCAAGGACCTGAACTACAGCAAGGCCGAGCTGCCGATCATCGTGATGACCGGCGATTCCGATCCCGGCAACCAGAGCGAGCTGCTGCGCAAGGGCGCGAACGACCTGGTCGAAAAGCCCATCGAGGAACGCATGCTGATCACCAAGCTGCTGTTCCAGCTGCGCGTCGGGCGAGTGCTGCGCGCCAAGCTCAACGCGCTTTGAGCCTGGCGCAGTGACTGCTGCGTCGGTGGGCGAAACCGGGGCATCCAACCATGCCGGCGAACGCGTCCGCCTCGAGCCATCATGGAAGGCGCGCGTCGGCGACTGGCTGCTGCGACAGGAGATGCGCGCGCTTTCCGCTTTCCTGCGCGCCGAAAAGGCCGCCGGCAAGCGCATCTACCCCGCATCGTCGAAGATCTTCGCGGCGCTCGATGCGACCCCGTTCGATACGGTCGAGGTCGTGATCCTCGGCCAGGATCCCTACCACGGCCCCGGCCAGGCGCATGGCCTGTGTTTCTCGGTGCCGCCCGGCGTGCCGGTGCCGCCGTCGCTGGTCAACATCTTCGCCGAAATCCAGCGCGACCTCGGCATCGCGCGCCCCGACCACGGCTGCCTGCTGCCATGGGCCCAGCGCGGCGTGCTGCTGCTCAACGCGGTGCTGACCGTCGAGGACGGCAAGCCCGGTGCGCACCAGGGCAAGGGCTGGGAGGGCTTCACCGACCACGTCGTCGATACTCTTTCGCGCGAGCGCGAGGGGCTGGTATTCGTGCTCTGGGGCAGTTACGCGCAGGCCAAAGGCAAGCTGATCGACAGCGGCCGCCACTGTGTCCTGAAAGCGCCGCACCCGTCGCCGTTGTCGGCGCATCGCGGATTCATCGGCTGCGGGCATTTCGGGGCGGCGAACCGGTGGCTCGCGGGGCGCGGGGCGAAGGCGATCGACTGGTCGTTGCCGTCGCGCGCGGCTCTGGAATCGTCGCCTGCCGTCAGGTGATCCACCCGCCCTTCGCCTCGGCCGTCCATTTACCGTTGACCTTCCTGAGCCGGAGGCTCTCTCCTGTCCAGTGCGCGCTCCAGACCAACACGCCTTCGGTCGCTTCGCGATTGATTTCAAACACACTGATCTCGATAGGCATGAACGACCCGCGGATCGTTTCGACCTGCTCCGCCTGCGCGGGGGTCAGCACCACGACGCGATGCTGCACGTCGATGCCCTTGAAATATCCCGCTGGCCCGACCAGGAATTCCGCGCCCGCCTCGTTGTGCGTGTCCGTACCCGAGCCCAGTGCGTAGCCCTGCGAGGGTTCGCCGCCCGAATGCGCCGCGGTGGTGACGATCGCCCCGAGGGACTTGCCGAGGATCTGGTTCAGCGCGGCGGCGAGCGCCATCGCACGTTCGTCGGGAGCCTGCGAGTGCGGCACCTGCGGCATCGGATCGTGCGCGTCGTCGATGCCGTCGCGATCGGTATCGCGCGCGTGGGGATCGAGGAACATTGCCTGTTCGGCCAGGTCGGTCAGCCCGTCGCCATCCGAATCGCGGTGCAGGTCCGCTAGTGGTATCCGCAGGAAGACATCGTCCTGCCGGTGCTTGATCGGCACGTCGATCGGCGGGAACGAGACGCGCTTGCGGTCCAGTTCGCGGACGGCCACTTCCGGTTGCAGCGCATCGCCGTCGAGCAGCGGCAGCTTGGAATCCGGCAGGATCACGTATGGCTCAAACACCTGCATTCCGGTGTACAGCGGCGGCTTGAAACTGCTTCCACCGTCGTCCGACTCGCTGACCCAGTAGCCGCCGCTGCTCACCTCGCCGACCGGATCGAGGCTCTGCGACGCGGTGATCGCGACGATGCGCCGGCCTTGCTGCTGGTAGCGCACGAGTTCGCCTCTCGGCAGCCGCCTGGCCCATGGCGGAACCGACGATTTGTCCGAAGGTCCGAACATCGAGCCCAGGTCGTCCTCGCGATGCGGCGCGGCCACCCGGTGCGTCCTGCGCAAGGCCGGTGGCATCGGTCGCAGCTCCCACGCGGGTCTCGCCGCCACGTTCAAGGACGATGCGAGGGCAGGCGGGTCTGCCGGCAGTGATACGACGACATCCGGCGCCTCGGCGGCGACGTTCCGGATTTCCTCGACGATCGAACGCGCGCACTCGGCTCCGCAGTCGGCGAGGGCGCTTTCCAGGACTTTCGCCTGCTCCTCGGGCGTATCGACGTTCACGCGCGCAAGGCCGGGATAGCCCAACGACATCGCAACCCGCGCTTCCACGTCCACCCAGAGCGTTTCATAACCTTCCTGCCCGGGACCCCCAAACGACTGGTCGAATCGCATGGCAAGCACGTCGAAGGGGTCGGCGGGCTTCTCGCCCAGGGTCATGCCGAGGACCATGTCCTCATTGCCAAATGCATCCGGCTCGATCTCGCGCTTGGTGTGAGCAGCGGCTTTGGCGAGCCCTTGCTGGTGCGCTTCCCAGGCCAGCGCCCGCCAGCGTCGCGCGGCCTGCGGGTTGCCGGTCAGCGCGAAGGCCTGCGCGATTCCCAGTCGATCGTAGGGCGTTGCGGCTTCGAGCAAGGCCCTGAAGTCTTCCGAACCGTCGCCGGGCAGGAGCTTCAACGCAACATGCAGCCGGATCTGTGCGAGTTCCATCCGCAGACGGCGCAGGCGCACGTCCGCGCGCGCTTGCGGGTCCACCGTCGCATCGGCGTGGGCCATCCGGTCGGCCACCCGGAGTACCGCGAGGTCGTAGTCGGGATTGTCGAGCAGGCGATCCTTTCCGGCCAGCAACAGATAGGACTGGGTCCGATCCGGATGCCTCCCGGTCGGCGTTGTGAACACCCTCTGGCACCCGCTGAACCTCGCCAGCCTCGCGTACGCGCCGTCCGCATCCGGCCAACGGGCGACCAGCGCATCCAGCCGCTGCGCGTCGCAGTCCGCCAACTGTTCGATCGCCCGCGCGTCTTCCTCCTGGACCAGCCACTCCGACGGATGCGACGCGGCGAGATATTCGAGCGCATCGAGGGTGGTCCGCCCATTGCCGGCGTCTTCGCCCGAATCCGCCAGGTTCCACCGCAGCACGAGGGGAACCAGCTTCGCCGCGAGCGCGCGGTCCATCCGGTGCGCCGCTGCGGTCCTGGCGGAGAGGACCTGCATGGACGCATCTGCCCTGGCCCACAGGAACAACTCCTCCGACAGCGTCTTCGGTGCTTTCAGGTCGCTTTCGAAGGCGTAGTGCGACGCTTTCACATAGGTCGCGACCAGGTCCTTGTCGGCCACCGTATGCTCCGAGGCCGCTGCCCCGAACGAGCCCATCAACGACCAGGCCACAAGCAGCAACTTGCGCATGCCCGCCCCCTTGAATCCAAGGATCGAGTCTACATTCCTGATCGACAGACGGTCTGGAGCGCATCAATGTTCCATGAACAGAACGCAGCGGGACTTCTGGCACATTTAGCACTCCCCGTGTGTGACTGCTAAAATGCACGCCATGACCCAGATCCCACAGCTGCAGACTGCCCTCGTGGCCAACAACCTTCCAATCCCCAGCGCGCTGGGCTCGCTCGAGGCGTACATCGGCGCGGTGAATCGCGTGCCGGTGCTGGCCGTCGAGGACGAGCAGGCGCTGGCGCACCGTTTTCGCGACGAGGAAGACCTCGGTGCGGCGCGCGAACTGGTGATGGCGCACCTGCGTTTCGTGGTGCATGTCGCGCGTGGTTACCAGGGCTACGGCCTTGGCATGGGCGACCTGATCCAGGAAGGCAACATCGGCCTGATGAAAGCCGTCAAGCGCTTCGACCCGAACCAGGGAGTGCGCCTGGTGTCGTTCGCGGTGCACTGGATCCGCGCCGAGATGCACGAGTTCATCCTCAAGAACTGGCGCATCGTAAAGGTCGCCACGACCAAGGCGCAGCGCAAGCTGTTCTTCAACCTGCGCAAGTCGAAGAAGCGCCTCGGCTGGATGAGCGATGCCGAAGTCACTGCCGTCGCGAAAGACCTGAATGTGTCCAAGCGCGAAGTGCTGGAAATGGAATCGCGCCTGTCCGGCCGCGACATCGGTTTCGATGCGCCGACCGACGAGGACGACGACCACGCGCCGCCGTCGCCCGCGGCCTACCTGATCGATTCCAACGACGATCCGTCGCTCGCCTACGAGCGTGCGGACAGCGAGGACAACCAGCTCGAATTGCTGAAGGACGGCCTCGCCGAACTCGACCTGCGCTCGCGCGACATCATCCGCCGCCGCTGGCTCGACGACGAGAACAAGGCCACGCTGCAGGAGCTCGCCGACGAGTATGGCGTGTCCGCCGAACGCATCCGCCAGATCGAGGCGAACGCGCTGAAGAAGATGAAGGCCTTGTTCGCGGCGTAATCGCCACGCACTCAAGCAATCGCGATATCGACGGCCCCGGAAACGGGGCCGTTTGCATTTGCGCATCCGGCGACCTCCAGGCATCTCTTGGAAACCAGTGGGACAGCCTTTACACATGCATTGGTTGAGTTATTCTGGGCTTCGTCCAGGATGGTCGGGTCGCAATCGGCGACCTCATCGTTACGGAGTCCCAATGAACCGCTCGCTCCAACTCGCCCTGGCGATCGCAATCGCGTTGTTCTTCGTGGCCATGCCGACGGTCGCGTCCGCGCATGCCGCCACCGCGACGCCGATGGCGCACGACATGGCGGCGACGCCGGCGCCGTCGAAGCTCGCACAGACGCTGCGTACGCTGTGGCTGGGCCATGTCGAAGCCGTGCGCGCCTATGTGGTCGCCGCGCATGGCCACGATGCGGTGAAATCCAAGGCCGCCGCCGACCACGTCGTCGCCAATGCGAAGCAGATCGCCGCCGCGGTCGGTAGTTTCTACGGCAAGCCCGCCGGCGAGCGGATGCTGGCCTTGCTCGCCGGCCACTGGGGCGCGGTGAAGGCGTATGCCGACGCGAGCTTCGCGCACGACGATGCAGGTCGCACGCAGGCGATGGCCGACCTCAATGCGAACGCGAAGGACATCGCCGACTTCCTCTCCGGCGCGAACCCGAACCTGCCGCAGGCGACGCTGTTCTCGCTGCTGGCCACGCACGGTGCGCACCACATCGCGCAGGTCCAGGAAATCGAGGCCGGCGATGCGGCAGGCGAGGCGAAGACCTGGACTGCAATGCGCGCGCACATGGTGGTGCTCGCCGATGCGCTGGCCGGCGGCATCGCCAAGCAGTTCCCCGACAAGGCCAAGGGCTGACGCATGCGCCTGGGTGCATCGGCCCTGCAACTCGGCGCGACGCAGCAGGCGCTGCTGCGGCAGCTGTTGTGGCATCCGCAAGGACTCGGCGTGGAGCAGTTGTGCGACAAGCTGCGGGTCAGCCATAACGCGGTGCGCCAGCACCTGACCGCGCTGGGTTCGGCGGAGCTGATCGAGCGCGCTCCGCCGCGGCCGACCGGTGGCAGGCCCGGCGCGATCTTCGTGATCGCCACGCGCGGGCGCGAATTGTTTCCGCGCCACTATGGCCACATCGCGGCGGGCCTGATCGAGACGATGTATGCAACGCTCGGCCGCGAACAGGTCCTGCTGATGCTGCGCACGCTCGGAGCGCAACTAGCGGAGGCACAGCCGGAACCGGTGGACAGGGACGACGTCGCGCTTGCAAGCAGGCAACTCGCAGGGCGACTCACTGCGCTCGGCTACGAAGCGGCCGTGATCACCCACGACGGCGAACCCCAGATCGAAGCGCACAACTGCGTCTTCCATGCGCTCGCCGCGCGGCATCCGGAAGTCTGCCATTTCGATCTCGCATTCCTCGGTGCCAGCGCCGGCCGTGAAGTCCGGCATGCGGAATGCATGGTCCGCGGCGGCCGCGTCTGCCGATTCGCGCTGGGTGCGCGGACCGATGGGAAGGAACCGCGCTGAAGGTTTCGGCTAAGCTGGCCGCGACCGGCCATGAACGCACGCATTCCATCCATCACCAACGAGCGCGTGCCCGGCCGCTGGCAGGGCGCGCTGTTCGAGTGCAAGGCATGGGCGTTCCGGCTCCGGCGCGCCTGCGCGGATCGCTTCCGGGGACAGGCTGCGGTGCGCCATGCGCGCGCAGATGCGTTGCGCGAAGCGCCCGTGCTGGCCGAGTTCGAAGGCTCACTGTGGCCGCAGGACGAGGCGGACGACGCGCTCGTGGTGGGCAAGATCCACAACCTGCGCCTCGCCGCGAAGCGCATGCATGGCCTGGAAATTCCCGCCGGCGCAATCTTCAGCTTCTGGAAACAACTCGGTCGCGCGAGCGCCGGGCGCGGATTCGTGCGCGGCCGCGAGTTGCGCGAAGGCTGCGTGGTCCCCGCGATCGGCGGCGGCCTGTGCCAGCTGTCGAACGCGATCTACGACACCGCCGTGCGTGCCGGACTGGACGTCGTCGAACGCCATCGGCATTCGCGCGTGCTGCCGGGCTCGCTCGCCGAGTTCGATCGCGACGCCACCGTGTTCTGGAACTACCTCGACCTGCGCCTGCGCGCCGCGTTCGCGTGGCGGCTTGATGTCGCGCTCGATGCGGAACGGTTGCGCGTGCGCATCCGCGGCGTTGCGGAGAGCGTCGCTGTCGCGGTCGCGCATCCGCTGGCATTGCGGGCGCGTGTCGCGGAAACGACCGGCGACTGCGCGAGCTGCGACGAGCAGGACTGCCATCGCCACGTCGGGCCGCAGGTCGTGCATCGGCACCGGACTTGGCTGTTCGCCGAACCCTGGCCGGAGTTCCTTGCACTGCTCGCGCGCGAGCGCGGGGAAGGCGATCGCGTCATCGGCCTGCATGCGCAGGGCCGCCGATCGCGGCTTGCGTCGTTCGCGCGACTGCACGCCGCATTGCGCACGCGCTGGGCGTTGTTTCGCGGACAGCCGCTGCCGAAGGCGCGCGGCGATGGTCTGCAGGTCGCCGCACGCGCGCTCGCGCGATCGTTGCGGCCCGACGACCTGCATCTCGTGGTTGCGCAAGGCCTGCTTCCGTACCTGTGGCGCGATGGCGAGCTCGCCGGCCGGCGCTTCGACGTGCTGATGAGTGCGCTGCCGATGGATGCGATCCAGCAAGGCCTCGACGTCGCATCCGCACTGCACCGCGACTGCGGGACGCTGCGCGATTTCCGCGCGCCCATGGAACTGCTCGAAGCCGAACGCGCCGCGCTCGCGCAGGCGACGCGCTGGATCAGTCCGCATGCGCAGGTGCTTGCGCTCGCTGGCGAACGCGCGATGCGAGTCGACTGGATCGCGCCGAAACATCCGGATGCAGTTGCCGTGCGCAGCGAGGGTCCGCCGGTGATCCTGTTTCCGGCATCCGCACTCGCGCGCAAGGGCGTGCTGGAGTTCGTCGCGGCGTTGCAGGGCCTGCCCGTGCGCGTGCTCGCACCGCCCGGTGCGGCCGAATCGGACGCGGTGTGGGGCGGGATCGCGGTCGAAACCATCGCATCGATCGACGCGGGCATGGCACGCGCGGACCTGGTCGTGCTGCCCGCGTGGATCGAACACCAGCCACGCAGCCTGCTGGGCGCGATGGCGCGTGGCGTGCCGGTGATCGCGACCGCTGCATGCGGGTTGCAGCTGTCGTCGCAATGGGACTGCGTGGCCGAGGGCGACGTCGCTGGGTTGCGCCGAGCAATCGTGCGGCGGCTTGCGTTGACGGATCGGCAAGGACACGCCTGACAAGCTTTTCTATGACGATCCGACTGCAGGATCGTCGGACGCTGCCGATGGCGGCGGATCGCGGCCGACGATGATCCGCGCGTTGCGCTGGTAGCTCCAGTACGACCACGCCCAGTCGAGCAGCACCACCAGCCGGTTGCGAAAGCCGATCAGGAAGACGATGTGCGCAGCGAGCCAGAACCACCAGGCGATGAGGCCGGAGAATTTCAACCGGCCCAGATCCACGACGGCGGCCATGCGACCGATCGTGGCGAGGTTGCCGTAATCGCGGTAGCGGAACGGCGGCACGGGCTTGCCGCGCAGGCGTGCGCGGATCGCTGTGGCGACGTGGGCGCCCATCTGCTTGGCCGCAGGCGCGATGCCCGGCACCGGTCGACCGTTCGCCTGCAGGACGCGGGCGAGGTCGCCGATCACGAAGACCTCCGGATGTCCGGCGATCGACAGATCGGCCTGCACGTCGACGCGGCCCGCGCGATCAAGTTCCACGCCGAGCTGGCGGCCCAGCGGCGACGCGGCGACGCCTGCCGCCCACAGGACGCAGCGGCTTTCGATGCGTGTCCCTCCGAGGCTCACGCCATCCGCATCGATCGCGGTCACTGCCTGCCCGGTGTGCACGCTGACGCCGAGGCGTTCGAGTTGCCTGCGCGCGCTTTCCGACAGCGATACGGGCATCGCCGCTAGCACGCGCGGGCCGGCTTCGAGCAGGTGGATCTGCGCGGTACGCGGATCGCAGCGACGGAATTCGCGCGGCAATGTGTGGCGCGCGATCTCCGCGAGCGTACCCGCGAGTTCCACGCCGGTGGGGCCGCCGCCGATCACGACGAAGTTCATCCAGGCCGCGCGCCGCACCGGATCGTCCTCGCGCTCTGCAGCTTCGAACGCGCTCAGGATGCGGCGGCGGATCGCGAGCGCATCGTCGAGCGTCTTCAGGCCCGGCGCATGCGCGGCCCAGTCGTCGTGCCCGAAGTACGCATGGGTCGCGCCGGTCGCGATGATCAGGTCGTCGTAGGCGAGGCTGCCGTGGTCGAGCTCGACGCGCTTCGCGGCGCGATCGATCGCGCGGGCTTCACCCAGCAGCACGGTGACATTGCGCTGCCGATGCAGGATATGCCGCAGCGGCGCGGCGATGTCCGGCGCCGACAGGCCCGCTGTCGCGACCTGGTAGAGCAGGGGCTGGAACAGATGGTGGTTGGTGCGATCGACCAGGGTGATGCGCACCGGCGCTGTCGCCAGCGCACGCGTCGCCCACAGGCCACCGAAGCCGCCGCCGAGGATGACCACGTGCCTGGTTGGATCCGGCCGGAGCGGGGCCTGCGTCATCAGTAAAGATCCACCGGATCGACATCGAGCGACCAGCGCACCTTGCGCGCGGACTTGAGCGCGTGCAATCGCGGCATCCATGCATTCAACGCGGCCTGCAACGCGGGACGGTGCGCCGCCGAAAGATGCAGTTGCGCGCGCGCCTTGCCGGCGCGTCGCGGCATCGGCGCCGGCAGCGGGCCGTTGATGGATGCCGACGCCGCGCCCTGGGCGAATGCCTGCCTGGCTTCGACGAGGAAATCCTGCACCGCCGCATCCACCGGCGCTTCCGCGCGCAACAGCGCGAGATAGCCGTAAGGAGGGAGTTCCGTCGCTTCGCGCTGCGCGAGTTCGAGCGCGGCGAACGCGGGATAACCGCCGCCGAGCAACGTCGCGAGCAATGGATGTCCGGGATGGTGCGTCTGCAAAAGCACCGTGCCAGGCTTGCTCGCGCGACCGCCGCGACCGGCGACCTGGATCAGCAACTGTGCGAGCTTCTCTGGCGCCCGGAAATCCACCGAATGCAGACCTTCATCGACCCCGACCACGCAGACGAGGGTGAGGTTCGGCAGGTCGTGTCCCTTCGCGAGCATCTGCGTGCCGACCAGGATGCCTGCGCGGTCGCCGAGCGTCGCCAGATGCTGTTCGAGCGCGTCGCGGTGGCGCGTGGTGTCGCGATCGACGCGCAGCAATGGCGCATCCGGGAAATGTTTCGCGAGGGTGTCCTCGATGCGCTCGGTGCCGGCGCCTTGCGGCAACAGCGCAAGGCTCGCGCAATCCGGGCACGCTGGCGGCGCCGTCTGGCGCGCACCGCAGTGGTGGCAGATCAACCTTCCGCCGCGCGCATGCACCGTCATCGCGGAGTCGCAGCGCTTGCAGCGCGCATTCCAGCCGCAGTCGTAGCAGAGCAGCACCGGCGCGTAGCCGCGGCGGTTCTTGAACACCAGCGCCTGCTCGCCGCGCGCGAGCGTCGTGCCGATCGCATCGAGCATGTCCTGCGACAGTCCGCCATCGAGCACGCGCTTGCGCACGTCGATCACGCGCACCGATGGCGGCCGCGCGTCGCCCGCGCGCTGGCGCAGGGACAGGTGCAGGTAGCGACCGCCGATCGCGTGCTGCAGAGACTCCAGCGACGGCGTCGCGGAACCGAGCAGTACCGGAATGCCGAGCGCCTTCGCACGCACCAGGGCGAGGTCGCGCGCGTGGTAGCGGACGCCGTCCTGCTGCTTGTAGCTCGCGTCGTGTTCCTCGTCGATCACGATCAGGCCCGCATCGGGCATCGGCGTGAAGATCGCCGAACGGGTGCCGACCAGCACTCGCGCCTCGCCGCGCGCCATCGCCGTCCACACCCGTGCGCGCTCGCCATCGGCGAGGCCCGAATGCAGCGCATGCACGGGCACGCCGAGTTGCATGCGGAAACGCCTCAGCGTCTGCGGGGTCAAGCCGATTTCCGGCACCAGCACCAGCGACTGCCTGCCGCGTGCGAGGCAATCGGCGATCGCTTCGAGATAGACCTCGGTCTTGCCGCTGCCGGTGACGCCTTCGAGCAGCATCGGCTGGAAGCGGTCGTGCGCCGCGAGCACCGCATCGGCAGCGACGCGTTGCGCGTGATTGAGTATGTGGCCGGATGTCGGCGAGGGGATCGCGCCGCGGGTGAGCGCCACGCATTCGGCATGCCCGCGCTTGAGCAATGCGCGCGCGGCGCTGCGCCAGCCATCGAACAGCGCGTCGAGGAGATCTTCATCGACCGCCGATGCCGCGATGCGCTCGGCGAGGCGTCGCGTGCCGGAATGTTTGCGCAACCCCGCCAGACCCGTCCTGCCTGCTTCGGTCAACACCCAGCCACGCGCGCAGGTTTCCGGCAGCGGATCGCCGCGCCGCAACGCCGCGGGCAATGCGGTTGCGACCACTTCGCCGAGCGGTGCGTGGTAGTAGCGCGCAGTCCAGCGCAAGGTCGCCAGCAATTCATCGTGCAGGATGGGTTCGCGATCGAGCAACGCGATCGCGCGTTTGAGTTCCGGCGCATCCGCATCCGGCGTGCCGACGTCATCGATGAGCCCGACCAGCTCGCGGTTGCCGAACGGCACGCGCACCCGGCATCCGACCAGGGCGGCATCCGCGATCAGGCCTGCGGGAGGCAGATAATCGAAACGGCGCGGCAGCGGTAGCGGCAGGGCAACACGCAGCACCGCTTCAGGTGATTGCAGGGGCATCCGGGCAGTCTAGCAATGCCGGCGACCGCGACGATGGAGGTCTGGAATCGCCACGAACGCGGCGCAAAACGGTTGTGGGTCAAGTTAGCGGAACTAGCTCGGAAATCCCGCATGAACCAGTCGCAAGTCTCTGGCTGCAATCAGAAAAACTCCTTATCCACACGATCTGTGGATAAGTCTGTGGACGGAGTGTCGATCCAGAGTGCGCGCCCCAGCGAGGATGGCCCTATCCGCTGATTGGCGAGTTTTTCGCCATCCTGTCATAGTCGATACGAATCAATAAGTTGGCTGCGTCATCGCACTGTCATGCGGCTTGGCGGTGGTCAATCCCGGCGGTGACGACGGCAAATTCGTTGCTGTGCACAAGCCGAAATGCCGGAAGCCTTGCGCTGTCTTGCGGAGCGTGAAAATTGCGTCTGTCAAGCCGTGTTCGGTGATCGCACATCGACGGCAGCGATGCGCGGGTAACGGGTAGAATCCGCCGTCGCCAGTCGTCGGACCCGCACACGCATGATCGCCGCCGTTTGGCCATGACCGCATGACCCCCGCAACCGGATCTTCCGGGCAAGCCGATGCCGCGCTTGCGGCATTCGTGCGCGGGATCGAGCGTCGCGGCCTGGTCCTGGCCGAAGCCCAATGCGGCGACCCGGCGCGGGCGCAGGCCGCAGTCAGCGCCAGCAAGCACACATTCCTGGCCCATGCGGCGGGCCTTCCGCTGATGCGCTGGCCCCCGTTGTTCTGGCAACTGCTGCTCGCGCAACCGGTCCTGCGCACCGCGGCGGTACCGGTTGCCGGCGACGTATTGTCGACATTGAGTTCGGGACCGCGTGCCGCGTTGTTGCTGCGGCTGGTCGCGGGGCTGGACAACGAGCATGGCGCCGAGGTGTTGCGGGTGTCGGCGGAAGCCTATCGACATGCGCTGTATAGCGCGCTGCTCGCGTTGCAGAAGCAGGGCATCGACGAAGCGTCCGTGCGCGTCCTGCGCGATCGCCTGCAGCAGCGGATCAATGGATCGTCGGCTGTGCGCGCTGCGGACCCGGCGCGGCATGCGCTGCCGGTCCGGATCGGTCCGTCGGACGAAGACGCTGCCGCTCCGCTCGCACCACCATGGCTCAGGCCGGCGCTGATCGCAGTGCTGGCCTTGTTGCTGGCGACGTTCATCGGCTCGTTCGCCTGGTTGCCTGCGTTCCTGAAAACCGGCACGCAGAACGGCCGGTTCGAGCAGCTGGGCGCGCAGGCGCCGGCGGCGACCCTGTCTGCGACCGCGACCGCATTGGCGGGCTCGGATTTCCGCTTGCTCGACGATCCGGATGGCGAGCGCATCGCGCGCGACCTGGATGTGTACGCGTGGTACGCGGCAGGGCCGGATGCCGTCGCACCGATTCCGAACGGACCGGTGCCGTTGCCCGAGAGCACGGCGCCTGAAACCAGCATGCCCGATGCCGAGGCAGATCCGACGGAGAATGCCGGTGCGCAATAGTCGCTGGATCGGGTCGTTCGCCTGCGCGCTCGTCATTGCATCGGCGTCGCTGCACGTGCGCGCGCAGGACGCGGGCTGGACGACGCTCGATGCGGGCACCCAGGAGTTGCTCGCGCCGTGGCGCGATGGCTGGGCCACCCTGGATCCCGCGAGCCGTGCGCAACTGCTGGCCAATGCCAGGCGCTGGCAGGCCATGGATGCACCGGCGCGCGAGGCTTTCCTGCATCGCAGCTCGGATTGGCAGGCGCTGGCTCCGGCCGAGCGCGCACGCCGGCGCGCGCGTTACGCCGCGTGGGCGGCGCTGCCTTCCGGCGAACAAGTGCGCGTGCGCGCTGCAGCTGCGCAGTTCGCGGCATTGCCGGCCACACAACAGAATGCGTTGCGCGCGCGCTTCGCGACCCAGGATGCCGACCGGCAGCGCGCATGGCTGCTCGGGCCGTCCACCGGTGGCTGGATCGAGCAGGCGCAAACCCTGTTCGCTTACGTGCCGGCCGGCGAGCGCGATGCGACGGTGCGGATGCTGCAGGGATTGCCGGCGGATGCGCGCGAACAGCTGTTCACCATCGCGCGACGCCTGCCCGACGACCAGCGCGAACGCCTGCGCCGGCAACTGCTCACCGTGGACCCCGCCCAGCGCGCGGCGATCCTGCATCAGCGCTTGTCCGAGTAAGCCATGGATCCGCCGATGCTGGATTGATCGGCCGGAGGACATTCGGACGGCACCCAGGATGTCGGATCTATAAAGGAACCAGGATCCGGCGCTCGGCGCGGAACCCATCGCCGAAGCGCGCCACGCCATCGGCGCGCATGCGCGGCGCATGGTCGCGCAGGTAGTCGTCGAGCGCAGCGCGATCGCGCATCCGGTAGCGCACGCACCAGCTGCTCTCCGCGGTCGACGGCGTTTCCACGGCATCCAGTTCGGCGCCCTCGAAACCGGGCAACGCCAGCATTTCGGCGACATGCGTGCGCAGCCATGCGAGGTACGCCTCCGCGATCCCGGCCTGTGCATGCAGGGTGACTTCGTAGATCACAGCCATATGAGTTTCACCATCATGGTCGCTGCCGCGCCGAAGCTGACCATGACCACATAGACGATGCCGAGCACGCCGAACTTGAGCAGGGTCATGATCCAGCCCTGCCCGTACACGCGCTTCTGCATCAGCAGCAGGTACACCGGCATCCACACGATCAGGATGGTCTGCAGCCATCGTAGCGGCGCGTGCATCCACGATGCGCTCGTCACCCCGGCCAGTCCGTTGCAGATCAGGATCAGCAGCAGGGCGAAGCACAGGAACGCGTGGCTGTGCAGCGCGACGATGAAGTGCTCCATGTACAGCCGCCGCTTGAACAGATAGGCCAGCTTGAGCAGCACCGCGAACAGCGGCAGCAGCAGGAACAGGGTCGACGGCGCGGCGCTCATGAGCGCGTCGACCAGCAGCTTGGGGTCGTGCTGGATGCGCGCGACATTGCCCTGCGCGCGCGCTGCCGCCAGGTTCAACCCGCGGTTGGCGAACGCGGGCAGTGCGTTGAAATGAATCGGATTGGCGACCGGGTCCCACGGCTTGTTGTCGTCGCCGAAGGTCAGCTGCTGCACATGGTCCGGTGGCGGCTTGCCGAGCGCCTTGGCAGCGTTCAACTCGGCGATGCGTCGCTCGGCCTGTTTGCGCACGCTGGCCTCGGCTTCGGTCAGGCCACTCGTCAGGCCGGGGACCCGGTTTGCCTTCGCCATGCGCAGTTGCAGCGTGTGCAATGCGGCGTCGCGTTGCTGTTCGACCGCGGCGACCGTCGTCGCGCCGTTGATGCCGTCGTTGTTGACCTGCAGCACCTTGGTATCGCTCGCGTCGAAACTCCATTGCGCGACGAAGAACGCGAGCACGCTGACGAAAAAGAACAGGCGCACCGGACTCACGTAACGCACCCGGCGCCCGGCGAAATACTCGCAGCTCAGGAACCCGGGCCTGAGCAGCAGCGGCGCGACCGTCCGCGTCAGCCGGGTGTCGATCTCGAACAGGGTGTCGGCGATGTCGCCCAGCACGCTGCTGAACCGCCGCACCAGTCCCTTGATCGGCTGGCCGCAGTGGTAGCAGTGTTCGCCGAGCAGTGGCGTGTTGCAATTGCTGCACAGCGCACCGGTCGCTATCGGCACGGCAGCGCTGATGGCATCGTCCGGATCGTCGGGCGGCGCAGTAGGTTCGATCGTCATGCCGCGCCTTCCCCGGCAGGCTAAGATGCATCGATTGTCGGCGTTTTCAGCAGCGATGTCGCCTCCCGAGTCCCGCATCGACCGCCTCCTGCGTGAGGTCGGAGCAACCTTTTCCCTGGCCTTGCCGCTGGTGCTCGGGCAACTGTCGGCGGTCGCCTTGAGCGTGGTCGACACCGTGCTCGCCGGTCGCCATGGCGGCCTGACCCTTGCGGGCGTTGCGGTCGGCAGCGCGGTGTGGTCGATCGTGTTGCTGGTGCTGATCGGCGTGCTGATGGCGGTGCCTGCCTTCGTATCCCAATACAACGGCGGCAATCGACGCGATGCGATCGGCCCGCTGTTCCGGCAGGCGTTATGGCTCGCACTCGCGATGGGCAGCGGACTTTTCACGCTTGCGCGCTTTGGCGGCGTGCTGCTCGCGTTGATGCGCGTCGACCCCGCTGTGCGACCGGAAGCGCTGGGCTTCCTGGACGCGATCAGCTGGGGCGCGCCGGCGTTCGCGCTGTATCTCGTGTGCCGCTATCTCAGCGAAGGCATCGCGTGGACGATTCCGACGATGGTATTCGGCATCGCCGGGTTGTTCGTGCTCGCGCCGCTCGGCTATGCGCTGATGTTCGGTGCGTTCGGGTTGCCGGAGCTCGGCGCTGCCGGTCTCGGCTATGCGACCACGGTCGTGCTGTGGCTGCAGGTGCTGGGTTTCGCGGCATACCTCGCGCGCGCGCCGCGCTTCGCCGACCTGCGGTTGTTCGCGCATTTCGAGTGGCCGCGCGCGGCGATCATCGGCGACCTGTTGCGGGTGGGCCTGCCGATGGGCGTATCGGTGTTCATGGAGGGCAGCCTGTTCGTCGCGACCCTGCTGGTGATCGGCAGCATGGGCAAGGTCCCGGTCGCCGCGCACCAGGTTGCGATCAATGTCGCGAGCCTGTGCTTCATGGTCCCGCTCGGCTTCGCGATGGCGACCACGGTACGGGTCGGCCACGCGGCGGGCGCGGAAGATGCCTCGGCGGTGCGCTGGTCGGCCCGTGCGGGGTACGCGCTCGTGCTGGTGTCGCAGACGTGTTCGGCGTTGCTGATGCTGTTCGGCGGCGCCGCGATCGCGCGCATCTATACCGATGACACCGCGATCGCGTCGCTGGCCACGACCCTGCTGCTGTATGCCGCGGCGTTCCAGTACCCCGATGGCATCCAGGCCGTGTCGGCCGGCGCACTGCGCGGCCTGAAGGACACCACCGTGCCGATGGCGATCACCCTGTTCGCGTACTGGGTACTCGGCATGCCGCTCGGCGCGTGGCTGGGAATCGGCCTCGGCTGGGGCGCGCAGGGGATGTGGTGCGGCTTGATCCTCGGCCTGGCGGTGGCCGCAGTGCTGCTGGCAACGCGCTTTTACAGGCTGATGAGGCCTGGCCATGACCATCGGCTGATGGCTGCGGACCCGCGATCGGCTACGCTGTAGCCTTGAGGAGAATCCGATGGCCGAGACGCAACCGTCACTGATCTACCGTTTCGTCCGCGGTACCTGGCGGGCGCTGAATTTCTCGCGATTGCTGGTGGTGAACCTGATCTTCCTGCTCATCGTCGTGTGGATCCTCGCGACGATCTTCGCCGCCAAGCCCCTGCTGCACGAGCACACCGCGCTGGTGATCGCGCCGGAGGCGGAAATCGTCGAGCAGTACAGCGCCGATGCGGGTTCGATGGCGATCGCGCGCGCGTTCGGCGAACACAGCAAGGAAGTGCAGTTGCGCGACCTGCTGCGCGCGCTGGATGCGGCGAAGGCCGACAAGAACATCGAGCGCATCGTGATCCGTCCGGACCTGATCAGCGCCGGCGGTCTCGCGCAGCTGCGCGAAGTGGCGCGCGCGATCCGCGAGGTCCGCGCTTCCGGCAAGGAAGTGATCGCCTATGCCGAGAACCTCGACCAGATGGGCTACCTGCTCGCGGCCGAGGCGAACACGATCTACCTGCATCCGTCCGGCAGCCTGATGCTCGAAGGCCTGGGGCGTTACCGCACGTATTACCGCGAGGGCCTGCAGGACAAGCTCGGGGTGGACGTGCACCTGTTCCGCGTCGGCGAATTCAAGTCCGCGGCCGAACCCTACATCCTCGACGCGGCCTCGCCGGAGTCGAAGGAAGCCGACCTGTTCTGGATGAACGATCTCTGGAAGCGTTACCTGGCCGACATCGGGCGCGCGCGCGGCATCGATCCGGTCAAGCTCACCGCCGACATCGACGACCTGCCGAACGGACTGAAGGCCGCCAATGGCGACCTCGCCCAATGGGCGCTCGACGAACACCTCGTGGACGCGCTGAAGACGAGCGACGAAGTCGAATCCCTGCTCGAGAAGAAGGGCGAACTCGACAAGGACCTGCACAGCTTCCGCCAGATCGACCTGGACGCTTACCTCGCGCACCTCGGGCGCGACGTGCCGGTGATGCGCGGCAATGTGGTCGCGGTGGTGGTGGCCGAGGGCGAGATCAGCTCCGGTCAGCAGCCTCCGGGCAAGATCGGCGGCGAATCGACCGCCACCCTGATCGCCAACGCGCGCAACGACGAACACGTCAAGGCGGTGGTGCTGCGGGTGGATTCGCCGGGCGGCGAAGTGTTCGCGTCCGAGCAGATCCGCCGAGAGATCGAACTCACGCGCGCGGCCGGCATTCCGGTCGTGGTGTCGATGGGCAATGTCGCGGCATCCGGCGGCTACTGGATCTCGATGAACGCGAACAAGATCTACGCCGACGAATCGACGATCAGCGGCTCGATCGGCATCTTCGGCCTGCTGATGAGCGGCCCGCGTGCGCTCGAGAAGATCGGCGTGCACAGCGATGGCGTCGGCACCACGCGCTGGGCCGGTGCATTCGATCCAACGCGCGCGCTCGATCCGGCGGTGGGCGAACTGATCCAGTCCACGATCGACCACGGCTATTCGCAATTCATCGGCAACGTCGCGCGCGCGCGGGGACGCACGCCGGAGCAGGTCGACGCGATCGCGCGCGGCCGCGTGTGGAGCGGCGCACAGGCCAAGGATCGCGGCCTGGTGGACGCGTTCGGCGGGCTCCGCGATGCGATCGACGCGGCGGCGACGCTGGGCAAGCTCGATGCCGGCAAGTACCGGGTGGTCTACGTCGAGAAAGAAATGACCGCGTTCCAGCGCTTCTTCGCGGGGTTCAGCGAGAACTCGCGTGCGCGTTCCCTGCTTGCGGCCAGCGGCATGCGCGGCCTGTTCCTGCCTGCGCGCACGCAGGACGAGATCGAGCATGGATTGAGTTGGTTGACTGCGCAGAAGGACAAGCCGTTCAGCGCGATCGCGCATTGTTTCTGCGGACTGTGAGTGCGCGTTGAGTCGGTGAACCGGTGGCCTTGTTGCGGGCTCGCGCATCCTGCGCTCACCTCGCAACTCCGGGCTCGGCTCCTGCCTCGCCGTGAAATCCGGCGCGTATGCCATTCATGGCATGTCGCAAGCGACTTCCGTGCTGCGCACGGGTTGTTACGGGCTCGCGCATCCTGCGCTCACCTCGTAACTCCGGGCTCGGCTCCTGCCTCGCCGTGAAATCCGGCGCGACATGCCATTCATGGCATGTCGCAAGCGCCGGATTTCACCCCCCCTGGTCTTCGAGTTGCTTGTCTTGTTTGTCCTTGGAGTCCTGGATGGTCTTTTCGACGCCCTTCGCGCGCTCGATCGGCTTCTGGATCGTGTCGCGCAGCTGGGTGTCGCCCACCGGCGAGTCGGGTTTTTTTGGCTGGTCGGGCTTCGGGTCGTCGTTGCAGGCGACCAGCAATGCGGCTGCGGCGAGCGGCAGCAGGAACAGGCGCAGCGATCGCGGCATGGCGGCATCTCCTCGGCGGTGTCCGCGGCTATGCTAGCGCAGACCCGAACCACGCGACGCTTTGGAGAGCATGGGCATGGCGAACGAACGCTGGCGGCTGGACGGACAGGTGGCCTTGGTGACCGGCGCGAGCGCGGGCATCGGACAGGCAATCGCACGCGAACTGCTCGGTTTCGGCGCTGACGTGCTGCTGGTCGCGCGCGACACCGACCATCTCGAAACGGCGCGCGCCGAACTCGAGGACGAGTTTCCGGACCGGATCGCACGCGCCTTTCCCTGCGATCTCGCCGACGAGGACGCGCGCCGCGAGCTGTTCGACTGGATCGAGGACATCGATTGCGGCCTGCACATTCTCGTCAACAATGTCGGCACCAACCAGCGCAAGCCGACCATGGACTACGCCGACGCCGAATGGCGCGCGCTGTTCGAACTCAACCTGTTCGCGACGTTCGAACTGTGCCGCTATGCGTATCCGTTGCTGACGAAACATCCGGCGTCGAACATCGTGAATATCGGCAGCGTCTCCGGCGCGACCCACGTGCGCACCGGATCGCCGTATGGGATGAGCAAGGCCGCGCTGCACCAGCTCACCAAGAACCTCGCCTGCGAATGGGCCGAGGACGGCGTGCGCGTGAACTGCGTCGCGCCGTGGTACATCCGCACGCGCCGCACGTCGCCGATGCTCGCCGACCCGGAGTATTACGACGACGTGATCCAGCGCACGCCGCTCGGCCGCGTCGGCGAGCCGGAGGAGGTCGCCGCGGCGGTCGCGTTCCTGTGCCTGCCCGCGGCGAGCTACATCACCGGCGAATGCATCGCGGTGGATGGCGGTTTCCTGCGTTACGGATTCTGAACCGGGGCGCGCGCCTGGCGCGGCTCAGTATCCGGTGCACTCCTGGGCGATCTGCTCGAGCAGGCCCTTGCGTTCGCGCTCGAAACGCTCGCGGTCGCTGGGTTGCCCGTTGAAGATCCGGGTGCCGAGTTCGTCGTTGCGGACGCGCATGCGCTGGCAGATTTCATCCTGCGGCAGGCGCACGCAGGTGTCCTCGGTGTAGGTCACCGGCGGGTAACCGAAGCTGCCGGGCGGCAGGCGGCCCGAGCCGCGCTGCGGCTCGGGCCGCACGCGCCCGCCGACATTGACGAAGCCATCGCCGAGGCCGAGCGTCCACACCGGCACGTAACGGCTTTCGGGAATGCCGGTCTGGCTCAGGTAGGTGTCGCCATCGACGGTGCGGCATTCGAACAACGGTTGCGGGTCGCGCACATGGATGACACGCAGGACGACGTCCCGGTTCCCGTTCGGACGTGCTGCGGGTGGTGGTTGCGTCGTGGCGATCGATTGCGGACCCGGAGGGGGATCCTGCGGCCGCAGCATCTGGCGCACGTCCTGATGGACGTCCTTCGGACACGGGCGATCCTGCAGGCTGACCTTGCCGCCGGCGTCGACGCAGCGGTAGATCGTCACATCGTCGGCACGCGCGATGTCTGCGGCGGCGATCGCAACGGGCAGCATTGCGGCAATCAGCAGGCGATGGCGGACGATGGACGGCATCCGCGGATTCTGCGCCGGCAAACGCCGTGGCGACAGTCTCGGCATCGGCTCCGTTCGCTGCGATTCAGGCTGTTGGACGGCCGCAGCGTCAGCGGCGGCAGGCGGCGAACAGCATCGCGGTCAGGTCCTGTTCCTCGGGCGCCCAGGTCGCCCGCTCACTGGGTTTGGCCGCGTAGATCTGCTTGCGCAGCGCGTCGCGCCGGGTGGCGAAGCGCTCGCAGGCTTGCTGTGCTTCGAGCCGGACGCATTGGTCTGCGACCCACTGCCCGGGACGCGCGCCGGGTGGAGGCGCCGCGGTGTCCGGAGGTGGCGCATCGTCCTTCGCCACCACGACTTCGTCGATCGGCCGCACGATCGCTCCCTTGGGCAGCGCGGTGATCTTCGCTGGGGTCGGTGCGGCCGTGCCATCGGGGTTGTCGGCGTTGTCGGCTGCGACCACCCATTGCCTGCCGGGCACGCCGTCGCGGCTGTCGAACGTGGAGCCGTCGGCGCGCATGCATTGCCACAGTGGGTAGGGGTCGCTGGGGCCGCGCAACGCGCCTGCGAGTGCGATCGGCGCAGCCGCGGCCGGTTTCGGCGCCGCCTGGGTCGATACCACGGCAGGCATCGATGCCGGGGGAGAGGGTTCGATCGGCCGCTGCACCGCGATCTTGCGTTGGGTGACACCCTTTGGACAGGGGATGCCCTGGATGCTGATGCCGTCGGCCGATTCGCAGCGATACAACGTGCCCTGGGCTCCGGCATCGGGCGACGGCAGCATGAGCAGCATGGCGAAGGCAGTCGGCAGGGTGGTCGGGCGCATGCGCGGATTCTGCGGTGCCGATGCCGCTTGCGCCAGCATCGGACGATCCGGCCGGCGTCCGGTTCAGGCCAGGGCATGGCTTGGGTTTGCGCGCGTACGCCCTGATAATGGCGCAATGACGACTTCCGACAAGGCGACGGGCCCGGACCAGGGCGGCGAGCACGGCTTCCAGTTTCCCGGGGTGTTCGAGATCACCGCGCTCGGGCCTGCCTCTGCCTGCCTGGATACCGAGATTCCGCGCCTGCTGATGGCGGCTGGCCTGGATGTCCTGCATGAGACCGTGTCGTTGCGCCCGTCCAGCGCCGGCCATTTCGTCTCGGTCACGATCAGTTTCCGCGCTGGCAGCCGCGCCGATTACGCCGCCGCACACGTTGCACTGCGTGCGCACCCCGAGGTGAAGTGGACGATCTGACGCGCGTGAGCGACAGCCGGCGCACCGAATGTGCTGCCTGGCGCGTGCGCGACCTCGGCCGCCGCGCGTACGAGCCCGTGTGGCGCGCGATGCAGGCGTTCACCGACGCACGCGACGACGCGACGCCCGACGAGTTGTGGATCGTCGAGCACGATCCGGTCTTCACCCTCGGCCAGGCGGGCAAGCCCGAGCACGTGCTCG
The DNA here is from genome assembly GCA_038323475.1 of Lysobacterales bacterium. Classification (GTDB taxonomy): domain Bacteria; phylum Pseudomonadota; class Gammaproteobacteria; order Xanthomonadales; family Xanthomonadaceae; genus SZAS-103. Next base: position 8,262 of record JBBQHA010000014.1, on the reverse strand, counting down.
CGGCAGGCGACATCCCGGTGTTGCGGGTGGATCGCGGCGGCCAGGTGACCTACCACGGCCCCGGCCAGATCGTCGCGTATCCGCTGGTCGACCTGCGTCGCCGCAAGCTCGGCGTGCGCGAACTGGTCGAGCGCATCGAGCAGGCGGTGATCGACGTGCTGGCCGACTGGAACATCGGCGGTGAACGCAAGCCCGGCGCACCCGGCATCTACGTCGCCGGCGCGAAGGTGATGGCGCTCGGCCTGCGGGTGCGTCGCGGCTGCAGTTTCCACGGTCTCGCGTTCAATGTGGCGATGGACCTGGAGCCGTTCCACCGCATCAATCCCTGCGGCTACGAAGGCTTGCAGGTGACGTCGGTGTTAGACTTGGGCGGTCCGTCCGACCCTTCAGAAGTGGTGCCTGCACTGGTCGCAGCGCTGTCCGCGCAGCTGGGCCTTGCACCCGATTGGTCGTCCGATCCGCCTCGCCTGCTCGCAACCTCCAGTCCCCAGAACCCAGTGCCCGCATTTCCATGAGCGCATCCGCCAACGACGCCGCAAAATCCATCCCGCTGCAGGTGCTCTCCGCGGGCGCCGAACTTGCGCCTGGCGCGAAGCAACTCGGCGAGGACAAGATCGCGCGCAGCCCGGTCAAGTTCGATGTAGCCGCGCCGATCCTGCGCAAGCCCGAATGGATCCGGGTGCGCATTCCGTCCGGCAATGCGGTGCAGAAGCTGAAGGCGAAGCTGCGCGAGAACCGCCTCGTGACGGTCTGCGAGGAAGCCTCGTGTCCGAACATCCACGAATGCTTCAGCCACGGCACTGCGACCTTCATGATCCTCGGCGAGGTCTGCACGCGGCGTTGTTCGTTCTGCGACGTCGCCCACGGCCGGCCGAAGCCGCCTGACGCCGCCGAACCCGACAACCTCGCGCGCACGATCGCCGACATGGGACTGCGCTACGTGGTGATCACCTCGGTGGACCGCGACGACCTGCGCGACGGCGGCGCTGCGCATTTCGCTGCCTGCATCCGCCGCGTGCGCGAGCTCAGCCCGGCGACGAAGATCGAGATCCTGACCCCGGACTTCCGCGGCAAGGGCCGGATGGAACGCGCGCTGGAAGTCCTCGCGACCGACCCGCCGGACGTGTTCAACCACAACCTCGAAACCGTGCGCGGCCTGTATCCGAACGTGCGCCCCGGCGCCGATTACGACTGGTCGCTCACATTGCTTGAACGCTTCAAGCATCAGCATCCGAGCGTGCCGACCAAGTCCGGGATCATGCTGGGCTTGGGCGAGACGCGCGAACAGGTGATCGGCGCGTTGAACGATCTGCGTGCCCACGCGGTCGACATGATCACCATCGGCCAGTACCTGCAGCCGACCCCGCACCACCATCCGGTGATCCGCTACTGGACGCCGGCCGAGTTCGCGGAGCTGGAAACGCTGGGCATGGCGATGGGTTTCACCCACGTGGCGTCCGGGCCGATGGTCCGCTCGTCGTACCACGCCGACCGGATGGCGGCCGATGCGGGTTTCGTGGAACGTTGAGGAGTACAGGTCGGTCCATTCCGGGATCGATCCGTGACAGGCCGGTGGATGTGGCGGTGCGCCCTTGCAGCGTGGGCCTCCCGCCGACACGAAGCCCTAGCCCTTCCGGCACAGGCCGGATTCAGGTGCAAGGTGCATGCTATGACGCTGCTTTGAAGGATTCGCGATGCGCAAACTTCTGTTGTTGCCCCTGGTCCTGATCGTCCCGCTGGTGATTGCGGGACGCGCGCTGACGACTGCGCCAGCGCCGTCGCAGCCTCCGCGCAACCTGATCGCCTCGAACGCGCCGGCCGCGCTCGCCAGCACGGGTACGCTTGCGCCGCGCAGCGGGGCGGTCACGCTCGCGCCGACCAGCGAGGAAGCGCGTGCCGCACGGCTGGTCTACGGCCTGCTCAGCGACAGCCAGTTCCACTATCGGCCCGAACCGCTCGACGACGCGATGTCGGCGCAGATCTTCAAGCGCTACCTCGACGACCTCGATGGCGACAAGCTGTTCTTCACCCAGGCCGACATCAAGCGGTTCGCGCCTTACCGCAGTACGCTCGACGATGCGATCAAGTCCGAGCACCTGCAGCCGGCGTTCGACATCTTCACGGTCTACATGCAGCGCGTGAACGAGCGCGTCTCCTTCGCGCGTTCGCTGCTCAAGCAGGATTTCGACTTCAGCGGCAAGGACACCTGGGCGTACGACCGCAAGGACGCGCCATGGGCGGCCGATACGGCCGCGCTCGACGACCTGTGGCGCAAGTCCGTCAAGAACGACGTGTTGCGGCTCAAGCTCGCCGGCAAGAACATGGACGAGATCCGCAAGACCCTCGACAAGCGCTACGCTTCGCTCGCGGCACGCGTGCACCTGCTCACCGGCGAGGACGTGTTCCAGACCTTCCTCGACTCGTATGCGATGTCGCTGGATCCGCACACCAATTACATGACCCCGCGCACCACCGAGAACTTCAACATCTCGATGCGGCTCTCGCTCGAGGGCATCGGCGCGGTGCTGCAGAAGCAGGACGACTACGTCGCCGTGCGTTCGATGGTGCCGGGCGGCCCGGCCGCGAGTTCGGGCAAGATCAAGGTCGGCGACCGCATCGTCGCGGTCGGCCAGGGCGCGAGCGGGCCGATGGAGGACGTGGTCGGGTGGCGCATCGACGACGTCGTCGACAAGATCCGCGGCAGCAAGAACACCAAGGTGCGGCTCGACGTGCTGCCCGGCGATGCCGGCGTCGACGCCAAGCCGATGAGCATCGTCCTGGTCCGGCAGAAGGTGCGGCTCGAGGAACAGGCGGCGAAGTCGCGCATCATCGAGACCGGCACCGGCGCCGTGAAGCACAAGATCGGCGTGATCGATCTGCCGACCTTCTACGAGGATTTCGAGGGCCGTCGCGTCAACGATCCGAACTACGCTTCCGCGACGCGCGACGTCGCAAAGCTGCTCGCGCAGTTCAAGGAACAGAACGTCGAAGGCGTGGTCATGGACCTGCGCGACAACGGCGGCGGTTCGCTGACCGAAGCGATCGACCTGACCGGGCTGTTCGTCGGCGCGGGTCCGGTCGTGCAGGTGCGCGAAGCCGGCGGCAACGTCGCGGTGCAGCAGGACGACGATCCGCATGCGACCTGGACGGGCCCGCTCGCCGTGGTCGTCAACCGCGGTTCGGCGTCGGCATCGGAAATCTTCGCCGCGGCGATCCAGGATTACGGCCGCGGGCTGATCGTCGGCGAGAACACCTTCGGCAAGGGTACCGTGCAGAACCTGATCGACCTCGATCGCGTCCCGCATCCGGAAAGCGAGCACTACGGGCAGGTGAAGCTGACCGTCGCCGAGTTCTTCCGGATCAATGGCGGCAGCACCCAGCACAAGGGCGTGGTACCCGACATCGCGTTTCCGGCCAGCCTCGACGGCAAGGATTACGGCGAGAGCACCTACGACAACGCGCTCCCGTACAGCGAAATCAAGTCCGCGAACTACAACCCGCTGAGCCGCTTCGCGAGCCTGGTGCCGCGCCTGCTGCCGCTGCACGATGCGCGCGTGAAAACCGAACGCGAGTACCAGTGGTGGATGCAGGACTACACCGAGTTCCGCGCGCAGGCCGACAAGAAGATGCTGTCACTGAATCTGGCCGAGCGCACCGCCGAGCGCGACCACAACCTGGCCCAGCGCAAGCAGCGCGATGCCGAACGCAAGAAGGCCGGACTCGATGTTCCCGACGAATCGCGCGCCGACGATGGCCTGCAGGCCGACGAGCGCAACATCGCCGAAGAGGCGCGTCTCGAAAAGGCCGCGAAGGAACGCATCAGCCCGCTGCAACGCGAGGCCGCCGCGATCCTCGGCGACGCGATCGACCTGCTTGGCGCGGACACCAAGCTCGCCGCGCAGGTGCTGCCGGAGCGCGCGCACGGAGCGTGGGCGAACTGAGTTCCGGATAGCCATCCTCGCGTTCGCGGGGGTGGCGTAGTCAGGCACGGCACAAGAATCGGATAGCGGGCACCCCGCGTGCCGGCTATCGTGCGTCCATGCACACCATCGAAGCCAATCGCGAACAAGCAACCGATCCCGTCGAGACGATCGATCCGCGCCTGCTACGCGCCCGCATGCTGCTCGATACCGGGGACATGGGCTTGTCCGCGCTCGCGGTCGCAGTCGGGATCAGCCCCGCGCACCTGCAACGCCGGTTCCGCGCCAGCTTCGGCGTGAGCCCCGCCGAATACCGCACGCAGCGCCGGCTCGATTCCCTCAAGCGTTCGCTGAAGGACGGCAACGATGTCAGCGCCGCGTTGTACGACGCGGGATTCGGGTCGCCGAGCCGCATCTACGAGAACGGCGCGGCGAAGATCGGCATGACGCCAGCGACCTATCGCGACGGCGGACGCGGCCAGGTCGTTTGCTGGAGCACGTTGCGGACGCGGCTGGGCCTTGCGCTCGTCGCGGCGACGCCGCGCGGGATCTGCGCGGTCGCGCTCGGCGATGATGAGAACGCACTCGCTGCAGAACTCCGCCGCGAATTTCCGCAAGCCGAACTGCAACACGTCGATGCAGGACGCGACGGGTTCCTCGCGCCACGCGTGCGCGCGGTCGCAGATCTGCTCGACGATCGCGCGCCGGCAACGCGTCTCGATGCCGAACTGCGCGGCACCGCGTTCCAGGCGCGCGTCTGGGATGCACTGATGCGGATTCCGCGTGGGCAGACCCGCAGCTATGCGCAGGTCGCGGTCGCCATCGGCGCGCCGAACGCCGCGCGTGCGGTCGCGCGTGCCTGTGCGCAGAACCGGCTCGCGGTCGTGGTGCCGTGCCATCGCGTCGTGCGCGGCGACGGCACGCCTGGAGGTTATCGCTGGGGCCTGCCGCGCAAGCTCGCGTTGCTCGATGCGGAACGCGCGGAATCCCCTCTCGCCACGGTGTGAACGGTGAGCGCTCGCGAACGACTGTTTCGCCACGTTGGACGCCATGGCGGCACGCGCGGAGGCGGGGCGCGAAGACGGGATTTTTTCGAGGTCATTGCTTGCGCCGCGCCGCTGGCCGCGTCGGCAGGCTCAACCCCTGCTTGATCGTGTCGAAGACCAGCCGTGTTTCGTAGCGCTTGACGGTGCCTTCCTCGACGAACAGGCGCTCGGCCACTTCGCGGTAGTGCGCGACGCTGCGCGCGACCAGGATCACCAGGTAATCCCACTGGCCAGCGACTGCGTAGCACTGTTGCACCTCCGGCGCGGCGCGCATGCGCGCGCGGAACGCGGAGTGGAGGCGGAATGTGTCGCGTTCCATCGTGACCCAGACCGCCGCCAGCGTGGCCGCCGGCAGCAGCCCGGCATCGAGCACGGCGACCTGGCGCAGCAGTCCCGCTTTCCGATAGCGCGTGATGCGACGCTGCACGGCGCTCGCCGACAGGCCGATCGCCTCGCCGAGGGCGGTCAGCGTGAGCGAGGCATCGCGCTGCAGCAGCTCGAGCAGGCGGTGGTCGAGCTCATCGAGGATCGGCATGCGGCTCACGCAATATTTTTGCGCGAAGTCGCATGATTTTTCAATCGCGACGCTCGTGGTCCCGCTACGCTGGCGACGTCCAGACATCGAAAACTTCGTTCCCGTTACCAAGGAATCGACACATGAGCAGCATTCCCCTGGTTGCGGAAAGAAAGTTGCCAGGTGCGGTCGCCATCGCGCTGGCCCTGGTGTCGGTCTACCTGATCTGGGGTTCCACCTACCTCGCGATCCGCGTCGGGCTGGAGGGTTTCCCTCCGTTCCTGATGGGCGCCGTGCGCATGGCCATCGCCGGCGCGCTGATGTACGTCGTGCTGCGCCGGCGCGGCGAAGCTGCGCCGACGCGCGCGCAGTGGAAGACGCTGACGGTGCTGAGCATCTGGATGGTGCTGCTCTCGAACGGCATGGTGACGTTCGCCGAACGCGAGGTGTCGTCGGGACTCGCCGCGGTCGCCGTCGCGTCCATGCCGCTATGGGCCGCGCTGTTTGGCGTGCTGCGCGGCAAGCGTCCCAGCCGCGGCGAAGCGATCGGCCTGGCGATCGGTTTCATCGGCATCGTCTGGCTCAATGCCGGCAGCGCGCTCAGCGCGACGCCGCGGGGCATGATCGCGCTGGTGATCGCACCGATCGCCTGGGCCTGGGGCTCGGTGTGGAGCCGCGACCAGCAGCTGCCCGCGCCGTTCATGTCCGCTGCAGGCCAGATGCTGTGCGGATCGCTGTGGATGCTCGCGACCGGCGTGTTGAGCGGCGAGCGCATCCAGGCGATGCCGTCGACGACCGCGTGGCTCGCGGTCGTCTACCTCATCACGTTCGGTTCGATCATCGGCTTCACCGCGTACATCTGGCTGTTGCACCACGTGCGCCCGGCGCTCGCGACGAGCTACGCCTACATCAACCCGCCGATCGCGGTGCTGCTCGGCGCCTGGCTGTTGCACGAGAGCTTCGGCATGCACGAGATCGGCGCGATGGCGGTAATCCTGGTCGGCGTGGCGATCGTGATCCGCGCGAAAGCGAAGGGCTGAATCCGCGGCTGGATCGACTATCACCACGAGGAACGTGAACCCGAAGAACAACGCCACGGCGAAGAGGCACTTCACGCACGCGCTCCCACGACAAGCGGAGCGTGGTCGCGAGAACCCGATGCCGCTGCATCCACCCGGTCATGGCGAAGCGCCCAGTCAGGCCGCGCGCAGCGCTTCCGTCACCGGCAACCGCGCCGCGCGCAGGGCCGGGAACAGGCCGCCGACCAGGCCGATGCCGAGCGCCCATTTGAGGCCGCTCCACAGCAGCAGCGGCGAGACCTTGAACTGGAACACGACCTGGCTGAAGTTGTTGCCGAGCGTCGAGGCCGTGTAGCCATTGAACACAAACCATGCGATCGCGGTGCCGAGCGCACCGCCGAGCAGTGCGAGCAACATCGTCTCGAGCATCACCGCGACCACGACCGGCAGTCCGCGAAATCCGAGTGCCCGCAGCGTCGCGATTTCGCGCGCACGGGTCGCGACCGCCGCATACATCGTGTTGAGCGCGCCGAACACCGCGCCGATCGCCATGATTGCGCCGATCACCTTGCCGAGGACCTCGATCACCGAAGTGAGCTGTTCGGATTGTTTGGTGTAGTAATTGCGCGTGGTCATCGCGTCGAGCTTTAGCTGCGGGTCCGCAGCGAGCGCGGCCTTGAGTTGCCCGAAGCCGCTCTTGCCATCGAGCTTTGCCGTCATCGACTGGAAAGACACGCGGTTGTAGGTCGATGCGACGACCTCGGCATCCGCCCACATTTCCGACTCGTGGGAATCGCCCGATTCGAATTCGCCGACGACCGTCCATTCCTGCCGGCCGAGCTTCACGTGGCTGCCGACGTCGAGTCCGACGAACTGCTTGCGCGCGCCCTTCCCGACCACGAGCTCGCGCAGTCCCTGCGCAAAGCGCCGGCCGTTGACGATCTTCAGGTTGCCGCGCAGCTTCCAGGCTTCGGGACCGACACCGCGAAGTTGCACGTTGGCGTCGGTGCCGTCGGCCTTGGTCGGAAGGTTGACGACCTGGGAGAGCTCCGGTGACGCCAGCGGCTTGCCGTCGGCGTCCTTGGCGATGCCCGGCAGTGCGGTGATCAGCGGCACCTGGTCGCGCGATATGACGGAGTTCGTCTCGGCCATCGAGCCGCCGCGCAGGATGATCGCGGTGTCGTCGCTGCCGGTCTGGTTCAACGTGGCCTGAAAGCCGGCAGCCATCGCGAGCATCGCGACGAGCACGCCGACCACGCCCGCGATGCCGACCACGATCACGAGTGACGAACCCCAACGCTGCGGCAGGCTCGCAATGCCGATGCCGGCGACGGACAACGCGTTCTGGCCTGGCCGGGTTGCTACAAGCCAAATCGCCGCGACCGCGAGCGAAGCACCCAGGGAGATCGCTGCAAAGCGGCTTTCGTCGAACAGGACAAACATCACGCAACCGAGTATTGCGAAGAACATCCACGCGGACAGCCCCATGCGTACGAATCCCCTGAGCAATCCGGGCTGCTTGCACCAGTTGCGCAAGGAATCCATCGCGCCCGGCGAGGTGACGTGAAGCAGTCCGAACAGCAGCGCATAGACAATCGGGTACGCCAGGCCATGCGTCTTGCCATGGAACCGGAACCACTCGATGAGGAACGGAACCAGCGCCAGCAGGACCGCGATGAACGCCAGCACGAACCTGGCAACGGACAGAACGATTTTCATGGCGAGTTCCTCTAGCGATCTGCCAATGCATCAACAATGTTCAG
>JBBQHA010000013.1:0-41501 GCA_038323475.1 Lysobacterales bacterium | reverse complement strand
TTCTTCAGCGCCTCGCGATAGTAGGGTTCAGCTTCGACGGGCTTGCCCTGGTCGAGAAGCAGGCCGGCCATGTTGCTGATCGATTCCACCGTGTCCAGGTTGTCCGCGCCAAGCACGCGGCGACGCTTCTCCAAAGCTTCGCGCATGTAGGGAGCGGCTTCGTCCAGCTTGCCCTGGTCGTCCAGGAGCAGGCCCATCGCGGCGATGGCGGCCAGGGTGTCCGGATGATCCTCGCCGAGCTTGCGACGGCTGCTCACCAGAAACTCCCGGCAATACGGCTCGGCTTCGTCGAACTTGCCTTGCGTCTCGAGCAAGGCGCACATGCCCTGGATCGACGTGAGCGTGTCCGCATGATCCCCGCCCAACGCGCGCCGTCGGGTTGCCAGCGCGCTCTGCTGCAGCGGCATCGCCGCGTCGTACAGGCCGATGTCCTTGTAGCGATCCGCAAGTACCTGGCGCAGGGACGCATCCACCAGGGGCTGGTCCTTGAACTGCTTGTCGATGGCGGTTACAGCCGGCTTGAGGATCGTGCCATCGATCAGGTCGGTCGCGGTGTCGGTGGCATTGACGCGCTGCCACTGCCCGGCGAACGACGCGACCTGCCTGGCACGTTCGGCATCCGGGACGCCGGTCTTGGCAAGCGCCGCGGCGAACTTGGCCTGCACGTCGTCGGACAGTAGTTTGCCCGCCCTGGTCGGATCAACCTGGCCGAGCATCGCCTCCTGGAATTTGGAAACCTGCTCCAGTTCGTCGGCGCGCTGCTGCGCAAGGCGCTCCTGCTGTTGCGCGATATGCGCCTGCCAAGCGAAACCGGCGATGCCGACCAGCAATGCGATCGCGATCAGGGATCCGGCGGCGACCACGGTCTTGTTGCGGCGGACGAACTTCCGCATCCGATACGACGCGCTCGGCGGCGCTGCCAGCACCGGCTCGCCGGCGAGGTAACGGCGCAGGTCCATCGCCAAGCCGTTCGCCGTCTCGTAGCGGCGCGTGCGGTCCTTCTCGATCGCCTTCATGACGATCCAGTCGAGTTCGCCGCGCATCATGCGGGTGAGCCTGCGCGTCTCGCCGCGAAGTTTCGTTTCCGCGCCGAGCGTCGTGGCAGCGGATTTCGACAGGCGCGCGCTCGGCCGGGGCGGCTCGACTTCGCGGATCAGCCGTTGCAGTTCCGCATAACCCGCGGTCCGGATCGAGTTCGAATCGAGCGGCGTGGTGTCGGTCAGCAATTCGTACAGGATCACGCCGAGCGCATAGATGTCGGTGCGGGTGTCGATGTCCGGGCTGCCCTCGGCCTGCTCGGGGCTCATGTACAGCGGCGTGCCCATCATCAGGAACTGTTCGGTGAACAGGGTCTTGTCGGTCAGGCGGCCGCTGGTCGCCTTGGCGATGCCGAAGTCGATGACCTTCGCGAACGGCAGGTCGTCCTGCATGCTCACCAGCACGTTGCTGGGCTTGAGGTCGCGATGGATGATGCCCTTGGTATGCGCGTGCTGCACGGCCGCGCAGACCTGGTCGAACAGGTTCAGCCGCTGGGTGATCGACAGCGCGTGCTTGCGGCAATAGCTCGAAATCGGCTCGCCCCTGACGAGCTCCATCACGAAGTAGGGCCGGCCGCTCTCGGTCGCCCCCGCGTCGAGCACGCGCGCGATGTGCGGATGGTCCATCAGCGCGAGCGCCTGCCGCTCGGCCTCGAAGCGCGCGATCACCTCGCGCGTGTCCATCCCCAGCTTGATGACCTTGAGCGCGACCCGGCGCTTGACCGGATGCTCCTGCTCGGCCTCGAACACCGAACCGAATCCGCCCTCGCCGAGCTGCTGCAGGATCTTGAATGGACCGATGCGCCCGCCAGGGCCTTCGCTGCGCGGGAGCTCCATCGTTGCGTCGACTGGATTGATCGGATCGCTCATGGCACCTCATCGTGTGATGTCGACTGGATCGTCATCGCAGGGCGGTCGGAAGCATCGCATCGCGCGGCGCGATTCGTCTATTCGACCTCCGCCCATCCGACCGTCCGACCGTCCGTAACGACCAGTGGCCGCCTCAGCCCGGAGCTTTCGGAGTGGACGGCCCGATTGCGTCCACCTTGCCTCTCCATTCGGCGGCCTTGGCGTCATGGCCATTTCCGGGCTCCGCCAGATCCCATGCGATGTACAACCTGAGGATAGCCCGATTGTTCTCACGAATCCGCTTGGAGTCGGAGCCGTCGAGCCGAACGAACACGGCTCTCGCCTCGAGCAGGTTTTTCTCCGCAAGGGCGAATTTGCCCGAACCGATGCGGGCATTGCCCATGCTCTGCAGCAACATGGCGACGCGGAATTCGTTTTCGCCTGCAAAAGCCTTTCGCGCAGCGGCCTCAGCCGAGGAGAGCAGTTGTTCCGCTTCGGCATTCTTGCCCTGATTTGCCAGCGCGTTCCCCAGGTCGATGAGCGCAGTCATGGTATTGGGGTGCGTTTCGCCCAACAGGCGACGGTCGTCCTCAAGGGCTTCGCGCTCGTACTGTTCCGCCTCGGCCGGCTTGCCTAATCGCACGAGGATCGTGCCGAAATTGCTGAGCGAGATCAGCGTGTCCGGATGGTCTTCCCCCAGTATTCTGCGGCGCTTGTCCAGCGCTTCGCGTTCGTAGCGTGCTGCGTCCTGGAACTTGCCCTCTGCGAACAACAGGGAGGCAAAGTTGTCGATGGAGGTAAGCGTTCCAGGATCGTCCTGCCCCAGTACGCGGCGATTTCCGTCCATCGCCTCGCGGAAATACGGTTCTGCCTTGTCGAGTTTGCCCTGCTGGTACAGGATCAAGCCCAGGTTGCCGACCGTCACGAGCGTAGAGATATTGTCTGAGCCGAGCGCTCCACGCTCGGCGGCCAGCGCTTCGCGGGAGTATCGTTCGGCCTCGTCCAGTTTGCCCTCCTGCCACAAGAGTTCTCCGAGGTTGTCGATGGAGGCCATGGTATCGGGGTCGCCGAGACCAAGCGCGGCTCGATACCAGGCGACGGCCTCCCGCACGTGTGCTTCGGCTTCAGCGAACCTGCCGAGATTTTCGAGGAGTTGTCCCATCGCCATGACCGATTCCATCGTATCGCGGTGCTTCGAACCGAGAACTGCGCGTCGGGTTGCTAGCGCACGCGACTGCAGGGGAAATGCCTGGGCGTAGAGTCCCAAGTGAACGTAGACGGCGGCCACCGTCTGCCGCATCGTGGCGTCCACCACCGGCTGGTTCTTGAATTTCTTGTCGATCGCGGCGACCGCAGGCGCGAGGATCGTGCGGTCGATCAGTCCACTCGCCGCATCAGTCGCGTTGACCCGATGCCACTGTCGGGCGAAGGCCGTGACCTGCTCGGCGCGTTCGGCAGGCGGCACATGGTCAGCATTCAGCGAAGCAGCAAACTTCGCACGGACGTCGTCCGAGAGAAGAATGCCTGCTTTCGTGGCGTCGACCTGCCCAAGCATCTCGGCTTGAAACTTCGATACCTGCTCCAGTTCGGCGGCGCGCGCCTGCGCGATGCGCGCCTGCCATGCAAAGCCGAGCAGCCCAAGCAGCAATGCAGCGGCGACCAGCGATCCCGCTGCGACCACGCCCTTATTACGGCGGACGAACTTCTGCAGCCGGTAGGACGCGCTTGGCGGCGCGGCGATGACCGGTTCCGCCGCGAGGTACCTGCGCAGATCCATCGCGAGTCCGTTCGCGGTCTCGTAGCGGCGCGTCCGCTCCTTCTCGAGCGCCTTCATCACGATCCAGTCCAGCTCGCCATGGACCGTCCGCGTCAACTTGCGGGGCTCGGTCGATCGCCGGGTCGCCACGCCCAACAAGGTCGTCGTCGCCTGTGCCAGCCGCAGGCTGGGTCGTGGCGGTTCGACGTCGCAGATGATCCGCTGGATTTCCGCGAAGACGGCCGAGCGCAACGATGCCGAGTCCACCGGCGTGGTGCCGGTCAGCAGTTCGTACAGGATCACGCCGAGCGACTAGATGTCGGTGCGCGTGTCGATGTCGGCGCTGCCGCTGGCCTGTTCCGGACTCATGTACAGCGGCGTGCCCATGACCTGGTTCAACTCGGTCGCCAGCGTCTTGTTGGTCAGGTGGCCGCTGGTCGCCTTGGCGATGCCGAAGTCGATGACTCTCGCGAAAGGCTTTCCATCGTGCGTGCTGACCAGCACGTTGTTGGGCTTGAGGTCGCGATGGATGACGCCCTTGGTGTGCGCATGCTGCACCGCTTCGCAGACCTGTTCGAACAGGCGCAGGCGTTCTTCGATCGTCAGCCTGTTGGTATCGCAATAGCTCGCGATGGGTTCGCCGTCGACGAGTTCCATGACGAAGTAAGGCCGGCCGCTTTCGGTCGCCCCCGCATCGAGCACGCGCGCGATATGGGGATGCTCCATCATCGCGAGCGCCTGCCGCTCGGCGTCGAAGCGCGCGATCACCTCGCGCGTATCCATCCCCAATTTGATGACCTTCAACGCAACGCGGCGTTTGACCGGATGCTCCTGCTCGGCCTCGTAGACGTCGCCGAATCCTCCTTCGCCGATTCGCCGCAGCAGCGTGAACGGACCTATGCGGCTTCCCGGCCCTTCGCTGCGGGCTCCGTCCCAGGTGTCGTCCTCGCGCATGGTCTGATCGCTCATGGCTTCCCCTGAGTCATATGGTGGATACTTGGGCAGGAGCGAGGCCCGCGATCGGCCGCAACGGAATCCTATAACCGATCGGCTTTTCCAACACGCCCGTCCTCATCAGCCACGTCCAGCCCCGGACATGCCGGCCGGGCGGGACGCTGCTCAGTCCTTGTCCTTGCGCTCCTTCACCAACGCATCCACCACCGACGGATCGGCCAGCGTAGAGGTGTCGCCGAGTTGTTCCGGCGCGTTCTCGGCGATCTTGCGCAGGATGCGGCGCATGATTTTTCCGGAACGCGTCTTCGGCAGGCCGGGCGCCCACTGGATGTGGTCGGGCGTGGCGATCGGGCCGATCATCATGCGCACGTGGGCGACGAGTTCCTTGTGCAGGTCGGGTCCCACGACCACCTCGGCGTTCAAGGTGACGTAGGCGTAGATGCCCTGGCCCTTGATGTCGTGGGGGAAGCCGACGACCGCAGCTTCCGCGACGTGCGGATGCGCGACCAGCGCGCTCTCGACCTCGGCGGTGCCGATGCGGTGGCCGCTGACGTTGATCACGTCGTCGACGCGGCCGGTGATCCAGTAATAGCCGTCCGCGTCGCGGCGGGAGCCATCGCCGGTGAAATAGGTGCCGGGGTAGGTCTTGAAGTAGGTGTCGATGAAGCGCTGGTGGTCGCCGTACACCGTGCGCATCATCCCCGGCCACGCACCGAGCAGGACGAGGTTGCCCTCGCACGCGCCTTCGAGGATGCGTCCCTCGGTATCGACGATCGCGGGCTGGATGCCGTAGAAGGGCAATGTCGCCGAACCCGGTTTCTGCGGGATCGCGGCAGGCAATGGCGTGATCAGGATGCCGCCGGTTTCGGTCTGCCACCAGGTGTCGACCACGGGACAACGCGCGTCGCCGACGACTTCGTGATACCAGCGCCAGGCTTCCGGGTTGATCGGTTCGCCGACACTGCCGAGCAGGCGCAGCGACGCGCGCGACGTCGCCTTCACCGGCGCTTCGCCTTCGCGCATCAGGGCGCGGATCGCGGTCGGCGCGGTGTAGAAGATGGTGACCTGGTGGCGGTCGATGACCTGCCAGAAGCGCGAATAATCCGGGTAATTCGGGACGCCCTCGAACATCAGCGAGGTCGCGCCATTCGCGAGCGGACCGTAGACGATATAGCTGTGCCCGGTGACCCAGCCGACATCGGCGGTGCACCAGTAGACGTCGTCCTCGCGCAGATCGAACACGCATGCGTGCGTGTAGGCCGCGTACAACAGGTAGCCGCCGGTGGTGTGCAGGACGCCCTTGGGCTGGCCGGTGCTGCCCGAGGTGTAGAGCACGAACAGCGGATCCTCGGCGTTCATGCGTTCGGGTTCGCAGGTCGCCGGCTGCGTATCGACGACCGCGTCGTACCAGCGGTCGCGCGGCATCTGCATCGCGACCCCGCCATTGGTATTGCGCACGACCAGGACCGTTTCGACCGATGACGTGCCTGGACGCTTGAGCGCTTCGTCGACGTTGTGCTTCAGCGGAACGGTCTTGCCGCCGCGGCGGCCCTCGTCGGCGGTGATCACCAGCTTCGCCGTGCAGTCGGCGATGCGCCCGGCGATCGAATCCGGCGAGAAGCCGCCGAACACGACCGTGTGCACCGCGCCGATCCGCGCGCAGGCGAGCATCGACACCGCGGCCTCGGGGATCATCGGCAGGTAGATCGCGACACGGTCGCCCTTGCCCACGCCGAGGTTGCGCAGCGCATTCGCGAGCCGGCACACGCGCGCATGCAGGTCGCGGTAGCTGATGCGCTGCGGGGTGACGCCGGGATCGTCCGCTTCCCAGAGCAACGCGGTCTTGTCGCCGCGCGTGGCGAGGTGGCGATCAAGGCAATTGACGCTGGCGTTGAGCTCGCCGTCGGCGAACCAGCGGATATGCAGGTCGTCTGCCGCGAAGCTGACATCGCGGATTCGCGTCGGTGCGAGATACCAGTCGAGCCGTTTGGCGACCTCCGCCCAGAACGCATCGGGATCGGCGATCGAACGCGCGTAGTCGCGGCGGTAGTCGTCGGCCTTGATCGCGGCGCGCGCGATGAACTCGGCGGATGCGGAAACGATGGTGTCGGGCATGGTGCGCTTCCTCGGCTGCGATCAGTCGATTCTAGAACGCTACGGCCGCAAGGGCCCTCTCCAGTTGAGCAACGGCTGAGCCAGGTTCGTCGTTGCGCGCTGCTTCCGCCCCTCACCCCAACCCCTCTCCCGATGGGCGAGGGGCTTTCCAGTCAGCGCGGCGGGCGCGCCAGTTCGCGCGCGTCGAGGAAACCGTCGTGGTTGCCGTCCTGGCGCGCGAACGCGGCGGCCAGCGAGGATTCGTAGTCGACGCGGGCCACCCGGCGCGCGCCCGGCGGTAGTTCGTCGCCTTCGAGCACACCATTGCCGTCGGCATCGATGCGATCGAAGCCGCGGCCCATGTAGGCGACATATTCGTCGCGCGACACCCGGCCGTCGCCGTCGGTGTCCATGCGTGCGAGGTAGTCCTGCGGCGTGCGCGCCACGTCGCCTGCGGCGGCGGCGGCGAGCGCGATGCCGACCGCCAGCGCGAACGCGCGCAATGGTTGGCGTTCAGCGGGTCGGCAGGGCTTCGACATGGCGTTTGAATGCGGCGAGGTCGGCGGCGAGCGCGCGGCGGAAACCGCCGGCGAAGAGTCGTCCTATGCGCTTGAAGAACCAGCCCATGCCCTCGATGCGGGCATCCAGGCGCAGGCAGGTGCCGACCGCGACGGGTTCGAGTCGGTAGCTGAAATGGTAGTTGCCGCGCCGCGACGATCCTTCGCGGCCGTCCACGTGCAGGTCGAACGAGTGCGATGGCTCCGCCGCGGTCACTTCGAAGATTTCCGTCGCGTCGCGGCCGAACATCTTGCGCGTTTCACGGAAACGCATGCCGACCCCGAATGCGCCGTCGCCGAGCAGCTCCAGCTGCACCAGGTTCGGAAGCCAGCGTGACCAGCCGGCGACATCGGCCAGTTCCGCCCAGACCGTTGCGGGCGGGGCGGCGATGGTTTCCTGCAGGTCCAGAGTCAGCGGCATGGCGCGATGATCTCCGTCGGGGGCGAACCGCCCCACCATGCCTCAACGTGCGGCGATTGCGTAGCCCTTCATGCGCGTCGAGAAATCCTGCAGCGCGCGGATCCCGGTCGCCTCGGCCTCGGCGCACCAGGCCTGCAGGCGCTGCAAGGTCGCACTCGCATCCAGCGAACGCTCTTCCAGCACGGCCGCGAGGCGCGCGCGGAATTCGACCAGGGTCGCCAGTTGCGGCCGGCGCGAAACGAAGGCGTGCAGTTTCTCGCGTGCGCCCGCATCCAGCCAGCGACCGCCGTCTGCCAAGCCCTTGCGCAGCTTGCGCGGCAGCTTCCGCATGTCGGCCGCATCGGCGCTCTCGGCGCGCAGCGCAGGACGCATCACGTGGCGGTAGTAGTCGGTCATCGCCTGGAAGCGGTGGGTCAGCAGGGCCCTGAGGGTTTCGCCATCGGGCATCGGGATGTTCGGGCGCACGTCCAGCGACGGCGCGACGCGCAGCACCTTGGCGAGGCCGACCGCTTCGAACAGCTTGATCGCGGCCCAGCCGATGTCGAACTCGAACTTGCGCAGCGCGAACTTCGCCGAACTCGGGAACGCGTGGTGGTTGTTGTGCAATTCCTCGCCGCCGATCCAGACGCCCCATGGGGTCAGGTTGGTCGCGGTATCGGTGGTCTCGAAATTGCGGTAGCCCCACCAGTGACCGATGCCATTGACGACGCCGGCCGCCCAGAACGGGATCCACAGCATCTGGATCGCCCAGATCGCGACGCCGAGCACGCCGAACATCGCGACACTGATGAACAGCATCAGGGTCGGTCCGGCCATGTGGTGGCGCGTATACAGGTGGCGCTCGATCCAGTCGTCCGGACAACCCTTGCCGTACTTCTCGATCGATGGGCGGTCGGCGCGCGCTTCGCGGTACAACTCGACGCCCTGCCACATGACCTTGCGGATGCCGCGGATCTGCGGGCTGTGCGGGTCTTCCTCGGTCTCGCACTTGGCGTGGTGCTTGCGATGGATCGCGGCCCACTCCTTGGTGATCATCGAGGTGGTGAGCCACGACCAGAAGCGGAAGAAATGCGCCAGTACCGGATGGAAATCGACCGCGCGATGCGCCTGGCTGCGGTGCAGGTACAGTGTGACTGCAAAGATCGTCAGCTGGGTGACGATCAGGAAATAGACGGTGATGCCGACCCAACCGAAGCCACTCAGGCCTGCGGTCAGCCAGCTATAGAGCGCTGCGGGCATGGTGAACTCCACTGGATATCCCGACATGATGGGGCTTGACCTGCGCCGTTTCCACTGTGCGCCGGGGTATGGGGCCTGGCCCTCAAGAAACCGTCGCGAAGCGACGCCTCCGTCCCTCGCCCGCGACGCTGGAGAAAGGGGCTGCCGGCGGGGCGGTGGTGGGGTGAGGGCGAAGACCCGGCGACCCTGCGTTTTGGGAAGAAATCGGGCGCCGCAAGGGTCATCATGCCCATCCACCCTCATCGAACAGTGACGAAGCCCTTCGATGCCTGAATTGCCCGAGGTCGAGACCACCCGCCGGGGGCTCGCGCCGCACCTGATCGGTCGCCGCGTGCTCGGCGCGACCCTGCGCCGGCCCGATCTGCGCTGGCCGATCGCGCGCGAGGTCGCCGCCGAACTGCCGGGCCAGCGCATCGCGAGCGTGAGCCGTCGCGCGAAATACCTGCTCGTCGAGGCTGAAACCGGCAGCGCGCTGGTGCACCTGGGCATGTCGGGCAGCATGCGCGTGCTGCCGGCGGCGACCACGGCCGGCCCGCACGACCACGACGACATCGCGCTCGACTCCGGCAAGGTGCTGCGCTTCAACGATCCGCGCCGGTTCGGTTGCCTGCTCTGGCAGCCGGCAGGAACGACGCATCCCCTGCTGGCGAGCCTTGGCCCGGAACCGCTGGAAGCCGGCTTCGATGGCGACCACCTGTGGCGGCTCAGCCGCGGCCGCAGCGCAGCCGTGAAAACCTTCCTGATGGACCAGGCGATCGTGGTCGGGGCCGGCAACATCTATGCGGCCGAAGCGCTGTTCCGCGCGGGCATCGATCCGCGCCGCGCGGCCGGGCGCGTGAGCCGCGACCGCTACGCAGCGCTCGCCGGCGCGGTGAAGCAGATCCTCGCGCATGCGATCGAGCGCGGCGGCACGACCCTGCGCGACTTCCTGGCGCCCGACGGCGCGCCGGGCTATTTCGAGCAGGAACTGCTGGTCTATGGACGCGCGGGCGAGGCCTGCAAGGTCTGCCGGACGCCGCTGCGGGGAAGCATGCTGGGCCAGCGTGCGACCGTCTGGTGCCCCCGCTGCCAGCGCTGACGCTTGCCGACATCGCGACCCCACAACGCAATACGGGGAACCGGGCGGCCGCCGAACCGTTATAGTTCCCGCCATGGCGACCGATGCGGACATCACGACCTTGCTCACGGCAGCGCGCGGCGGCGATCGCCATGCGCTGGACAACGTGCTCGCATCGCTTTACCGCGAACTGCATGTCATGGCGCGCCGCCAGCTCAACGGCCAGCGTGGCGGCACCCTCGATACCACCGCGCTCGTGCATGAGTCCTACTTCAAGCTGATCCGCAACCAGCACGCCGAATTCGCCGATCGCGCGCATTTCTTCGCCTATGCGGCGACCGCGATGCGCAGCGTCGTGGTCGACTACGCGCGCCAGCGGTTGAGCCAGAAGCGCGGCGGCGACCAGCAGCGCGTCACCGAACTACCCGACGACATCACCACCGGGATCAGCATCGGCGAGGAGATGCTGCACCTGGACAGCGCCCTGCAGAAACTGTCCGCCGTCGACGAACGGCTCGCGAAAGTGGTCGAGCTGCGCTACTTCGCCGGCCTGTCCGAGGCGAACATCGGCGAGCTGCTGCAATGTTCCGAGCGCACCGTGCGCCGCGACTGGCAGAAGGCGCGCCTGTTCCTGCTCGCGGAACTGCAGCCGGGCTGACGCGCGCCGGTGAACACCGAACTCTGGTCCCGGGTTGCGCCGCTGCTGGACGAGCTGCTCGAACTGACGCCCGACGAGCGCGACGCGCGGCTCGAAACGCTCGATCGCGACGCACCCGAGGTCGCGGTCGAACTGCGGCGGATGCTCGCGCTGGATTCCGAGCGCCCGGACTTCCTGTCCACCCCGGTCGCGCAGGCGGCGGTCCACGCGCCGACGCCGGGCGTGCGGGTCGGGCCGTACCGGCTGCTGCGGATGATCGGCGAGGGCGGCATGGGCCAGGTCTGGCTCGCCGAACGCGCCGACGGCCTGTACGAGCGCAGGGTCGCACTGAAGCTGCTGCACCCCGGGTTTGCCGACACCGGCCTGCGCACGCGCTTCGACCGCGAGCGGCAGATCCTTGCCAGCCTAGGCCACGAACACGTGGCGCGCCTGCTCGACGCGGGCTTCGCCGAGGACGGACAGCCCTACCTCGCGCTCGAGTACGTCGAAGGCCAGACGATCACCGAGTACTCCAACCAGCGCAAGCTCACGGTGGTGCAGAAGCTCAGCCTGTTCCTGCAGGTCTGCGGCGCGGTCAGCCATGCGCATGCGAGCCTGGTCGTGCACCGCGACCTCAAGCCGTCGAACATCATGGTCACGCCGGGCGGCGCGGTGCGACTGCTCGACTTCGGCATCGCCAAGTTGCTCGATGCGCCCGGCCGCGACGCGACCAGCGAAACCACCCGCGCCGGTACGCGCGCATTCACCCTGCACTACGCCGCGCCGGAGCAGATCCTCGGCGAACAGGTCACCACCGGCACCGACGTGTATTCGCTCGGCGTGGTGCTGTACGAGCTGCTGACCGGCCTGAAGCCATACCGGATCCGGCGCGACACCGATGCCGAGTGGGAGGAGGCGATCCTCAGCGGCGAGCCCCCGAAACCATCGGTGGTCACGCGCGGCCGCTCGGACCTGATCACGCGCTCCGAGCGCCGGCTGTCGCGCGTGCTCAGCGGCGACCTCGACAACATCGCCCTGAAGGCACTGCAGAAGAAACCCGAGGACCGCTACCAGTCGGTCGAAGCCCTGGCCGCCGACCTGCGGCGCTATCTCAATGGCCGCCCGGTCAGTGCGCACGCGCAGAGCGTCCGCTACCAGTTGGGCAAGTACATCCGCCGCAATGCGGTGCAGATCGCGCTCGTGCTCGGGGTGATCGCCTTGCTCGGCACCGCGCTGTACATGGTGTCGTGGCAGGCCAGCGAGGCGCGCGCCGAAGCCCGGCGCGCACAGGCGATGCATGACTTCGTGATCGGCCTGTTCGAGCAGGCGGAGAAGGAAGCCGGCCCGTCGAACGCCGTCGACATCCGCCGCCTGCTCGACGACGGCGTGCGCCGTACGAATACCCAGTTCGCGCAGCAATCGATCATCCATGCCGAAATGCTGACCATGATCGCGAAGATCCGCCTGCGGCTCGGCGACTACGCCGCCGCGATCGCGGTGCTCGACCAGCAGAATGCCTCGCTGTTCGCGGCGCCGGCCAGCGTCCAGATCGAGTCGCTGCAGCTGCGCGGCGACGCCCTGCGCCTGCTCGGCAAGCCGGGAGAGTGCCGCGACCTGCTGACCGCGCACGAGGACCAGCTCGACGAACGCGGCGAAACCGCACGCCGCGAGGCCGCCGACTATCAGTCGGTGCTGGGTCGCTGCGAGCGCGGACTGCAGGACATCGCCGCGGCGCGCGCGCATTTCAAGCGCGCCCTGGGCTTGCGCGAAACGCTCAGCGACGGCGGCGCGGCGCAGGCCGAGAGCCTGGTCGACCTAGCCGGTCTGGAAGCCGACGCCGGCCACAGCAGGATCGCGATGGCCGGCATGCTCGACGCCCTGCAGCGGCTGCGTGCGACCCACAACGAACAGGGGCCGCAGGCGGTTTCGATCTGGCTCAACCTCGGCAACCTGTACCGCGAAACCGGCAACAGCATCGCTGCCGAGAATGCCTACCGCACCGACGAACGACTCGCCATCGGCCTGTACGGCAGCGGCCATCCAACCACGATCGACGCCGAGCGCGGGCTCGCGGCGATCTATGTCGACCAGGGCAAGCTCGACGAGGCCGAAGCCCTGTTCAAGCAGGCCGAAGCGCAGCTGACGAAACTGCTCGGCCCGAACCATCCCGACCTGGGCTCGATGAACAACAGCCTCGGCATCATCGCGTGGGAGCGCGGCGACGTGGCCACCGCCGAAAGCCGCCTGCGCCGTGCAATAGCGCTCTGGGCGCAGTCGCCGCGCCTGCATGGCGGCATCTTCAACCTGGCGATGGTGTTGCACAGCGCCGGCCGCGACGCCGAAGCAGAACCGCTCGCCCAGCGCGCCCTGGCGCTGCGCGAACAGCGCTTCGGCCAGCAGCACGGACTGGTCGGTGCGAGCCTGCGCCAGATCGGTGAGATCCGGCTTGCGGAAAACAACCCGGCCGCGGCCGAACCCCTGTTGCTGCGCGGGCTGACCACGCTCAATGCCGACTACGGCCCGGCCCACACCGCCACCGGCCAGGCCCAGCTCGCGCTTGCGCGCCTGCGGATGCTGCAGCAGCGCCCCGACGATGCGCAGGCGCTGATCGCCGATGTCGAGCGCCATTTCCAGCCCGTCGATGCCGAGCACCGTCGCCTGCTGTGGGCTGCCCGCACCCTCGGCGCGCAGCTGCAATGCGCGCAACCGCGGACCACGCCGCTGGGCCGGCACGCACTGCAGCAGATTCGCGACGAGGTCGTCGCGGAGCTGCCGGTCAGCGTGATCGCGCGCGATACCGCCGCGGCATTGCACGGCTGCGAGAACTGAGTGAACTGAGCAAGCGCGCTCTGCGGTCAGGACCCGGGCCGGTCCAGCGACAGCTCGCCCTGCATCAACGGGATCGCACCGTCGCCGGCCATCACCTTCTTGAACTCCGCGCGGCTCACCGACACGTAGCGCTCGTTGCCGCCGATCTGGACCTGCGGACCCTGGGTCACGGCACGGCCCTGGCCATCCACGCGCACGACCATCGTCGCCTTCCGGCCGGAATGACAGATCGTCTTGATCTCGACGAGGTTGTCGGCCCACGCGAGCAGGTACTGGCTGCCCTCGAACAGTTCGCCGCGGAAATCGGTGCGCAACCCGTAGGCGAGCACCGGGATGTGCAGGCGATCGACGATCTCGCCGAGTTGCCACACCTGCGCCTTCGCGAGGAATTGCGCTTCGTCCACCAGTACGCAGTGCAGCGCGCCGTGGTGGGCGACATCGTGGCTCACGATGCCCTGCAGGTCGTCCTCGCGATCGAAGATGCGTCCTTCGGCTTTCAATCCGATCCGCGACGCGACCACGCCGGTGCCGTAGCGGTCGTCGAGTTGCGGGGTGAGGATCAGCGTGCGCATGCCGCGCTCGTGGTAGTTGTGCGCGCTCTGCAGCAAGGTCGTGGTCTTGCCCGCGTTCATCGCCGAATAGTAGAAATACAGCTTGGCCATGGCTCAGTGTTAGTTGTCGGGCGCCGGCGGGGCGGCTGGTTTCGCGTCGAGCACCGTTTCCAGCGTACCGACATTGACCACGCCCTTGGACGGCGTTTTCCAGGTCCGGTCCACGGTTGCCCAGTACTGGCGGCCCTTCCAGAAATGCGGATCGTAGTACTGGTTCCCGTCGATGGTGGGCGGATGGCCGCCTGGGATCTGGATCAGGATGCTGCCGACGAAACCGGTGTGGCTGCCGGTGACCTGCAGCAGGCCGCGCCGCAACCAGACCTCCAGCCGCGGCTTCGCGACGGCGTCGCCGTATTCGGCGTACAGCCCCTGGCCGACCTCGAGCGCACGCTTGCGCTCGTCCTCGCTCAATTCCTGCCAGTAGCGTTCACGGAATGCGAGCAGGCTCGGATAGCGGCGCTCTGCCGCAAGATCCATCCATGCATACGCCAGCGCGCGATCCTGCGGCACCCCTTTCCCCTCCCAATACATGCTGCCGAGCATCGCCTGCGAGGGCTTGTCGGCAAAGCGCGCGCCCCAGTGGAAATACCGCGCCGCATAGTCGTAGCTGCCGCGTCCGTACGCCTCCAGCCCGAGCTTGCGATCGTTCAGGTCCGGGTGATAGGTCAGGTAGTCGGAGCTGTTCGCCATCGGATTGAACAGCGGCGGCTCGAGCGGCGGCGCAGCGTCGGGTTCCTGGGCGCTGGCCGCAGTCGCCAGCAGCAGTGACGCAACGAGGGGAAGCAGGCGCATGCCATGACACCGGAACGGGGACCACGCGGATCATAGCAACCGGGCCGGAACTCCCCACGCCGTCCCGCTCGTTACACTGTGCGGCCATTTCGCAGATCGACCACGCATGCGCGGACTCAATCCGGACCAGCTCGCCGCCGTGCTCCATTGCGACGGCCCGTTGCTGGTCCTCGCTGGCGCGGGCAGCGGCAAGACCCGCGTCATCACCGAAAAAATCGCGCACCTCGTACGCCACCACGGCGTCTCGCCCGCGCATATCGCCGCGATCACCTTCACCAACAAGGCCGCGCGCGAGATGCGCGAACGCGTTGCGAAACTGCTGCCGGGCGATGCGGGCGAAGGTCTGACCGTGTGCACCTTCCACGCGCTCGGCCTGCGCTTCCTGCACATCGAGCACGAGCGCGCCGGATTGCGCCGCGGCTTCTCGGTGTTCGATTCCGACGATTCGCTGGCGCAGATCCGCGAACTCAGCGGCACCGGCGCGAAGCCCGACGCGGTCGAAGCGATGCGCCAGCTCGTCTCCCGCGCGAAGAACGAAGGCCTGTCGCCAGAACAGGCCGAAGCCGCCGCGCGCAGTCCACGCGAACGCGATGCCGCCGGCGTTTACGCGCGCTACCAGCAACGCCTGCAGGCGTTCAACGCGGTGGACTTCGACGACCTGATCCGGCTGCCGTTGCAACTGCTGGAAGCCGATCCGGATCTTGCCGGCGGGTGGCGCGAACGCATCCGCCACCTGCTCGTCGACGAATGCCAGGACACCAATGGCGCGCAGTATCGGCTGCTGAAGCTGCTGGCCGGGCCGCGCGGACAACTGACCTGCGTCGGCGACGACGACCAGAGCATCTACGCCTGGCGCGGCGCGAACCCGGAGAATCTCAACGCACTCGCGGTCGACTACCCCGAACTGCGGGTGATCAAGCTCGAACAGAACTACCGCTGCAGCGCACGCATCCTGCGCGGCGCGAATGCGCTGATCGCGAACAACCCGCACGCGCATCCCAAGCGCCTGTGGAGCCAGCACGACGACGGCGCGGCGATCCGCGTGTGGGCCTGCAAGGACGCCGAAGCCGAGGCGCAGCGCGTCGCCGGCGAGATTTCGTTCCTGCGCGAATCGCAGAAGGTCGAACCGCGCGAGTTCGCGGTGCTGTTCCGCGGCAACCACCAGTCGCGCCCGCTGGAAAAGGCGATGCAGCTGCTGCGCATTCCTTATCACCTGACCGGCGGCACCGCGTTCCTGGATCGCGGCGAGGTCAAGGACCTGCTCGCATGGCTGCGCGTGCTCGCCAATCCGGACGACGATGCCGGGTTCCTGCGCGCGATCGCCGCGCCGAAACGCGAAGTCGGGGCGACCACGCTGACGAAACTTGCCGAGGGCGCGCAGCACGCCCACCTGCCGCTCGCGCGCGCGGCGATGCAGATGTCGCTGCTGAAAAGCCTGCCGGCGCGCGGCGCGGCAGGAATCGCGGAATTCACCGGGATCCTGGCCCGCCTGCGCGAGGATGCCGAGCGCCTTGCGCCCGCCGACCTGTGCAAACAGGTTGCCGAGCGCAGCGGCCTGCTCGCGGCGCTGCGCGCGCAATGTCGCGACGAGGCGAGTTTCAGGCGCCGCAGTGCGCACCTGGACGAACTCGCCGAATGGTTCCGCGACGCGCCATCATCGGCCGGCTCGCTGGCCGCGCAACTCGCCCTGCTCGCCCACGCCGATCGCGGCGAGCCCGGCAACGCGGTGCGGCTGATGAGCCTGCATGCCGCGAAGGGACTCGAATTCAGCTACGTCTTCATCGTCGGCTGCGAGGACGGCACCCTGCCGCACGAGGCCAGCATCGAGGAAGGCCACATCGAGGAGGAACGCCGCCTCATGTACGTCGGCATCACCCGCGCGAAGCAAGCGCTGTGGCTGTCGCACAGCCGCGAAACGAAGCGCTGGGGCGGCGTCGAACGGCGCCGGCCGAGCCGCTTCCTGGACGAACTGCCCGCCGCCGACCTGCACCGCGACGGCGAGGACCCGGAACGCGACGCGAGCCATCGCCGCGAGCGCGCCGGCGCGCAGTTCAGCGCGATCGCGGCGTTGCTAGGGGATTAGCCACAAGATCAATAGGTTATTTGATTATTCACAGCACTTGCACGAGCTTCCAGCCGCAAGTAAGCTGTTTTTGTGGGCGTAACTGCGCCATGGCACCCACAACCAACCATCCGTTCTCCGGTGCGAACCGGTTTGACGGGAGACCGCGAGGTCTCCCGTTCTTGTTTCCAACACCCGCACGCACTACATTGCGCGGACACTCAGGGAGCCCCTTCATGAAACGTCTCAAACTGCTGGCCCTCGCCGGCCTCAGCCTGCTGGCGCTGTCCGCCTGCACCACGAACAAGAACGAGGCATCGAAGGACCCGGTGACTGCCGTCAAGGACATCGCCGTCTCCATCCGCGACAACGATTACGACCGCCTGAGCCACATCATGGTGCCGCCGGACGTGTATGCGAAGCTCGAAGCGCGCTACAAGGAACAGGCCGCGAAGAAGCCGGCCCCGAGCGCGGAAGAGAGCAAGCAGTTCACCGACCAGGTCGCCAAGCTGACCGCAGCCGACGCCGAAGACAAGATGTTCGCCGACATCCAGCCGAAGCTCGCCCAGATGGGCCCGCAGCTGCCGATGATGGTCGGGATGATGAGCGGCATGGCCGGTCAGAGCATTGCCCAGAACGAGAAGATGAGCGCCTCCGACAAGGCCCAGGCGACCGCCGTGCTGACCGCGATCACGAAGTGGGCGACCACGGCGCCGCTGTCCGATCCGGACAAGGCCAAGCAGGCGATCAAGGTTGTGGTCGGCACCGCGCGCGACCTCAAGCTGACCACGCTGGAAGACATGCAGAAGCTCGGCTTCTCCGATGCGATGCAGAAAGTCGGCGTCGGCGTTGGCGGCCTGCGCAAGACCCTCGCCGTGTACGGCTTCGACACCGACAAGATGCTCGACAGCGTCAAGACCGAGAAGAAGTCCGAGACCGGCGACACCGCCGTGGTCTCGGTCAGCTACATGCTGCTCGACGCGCCAGTGACCGGCGAAGTGGAAATGGTGAAGGTCGATGGCCGCTGGTACGCCAAGGACCTGCTCGAGAACATCAAGGCCTCGCTCGACAAGCCGGTCGATGCCGCTCCTCCGGCGGTGACCGCGCCGGCTCCGGAAGCGATGGTTCCTGATGCCGCCGCTCCCGCACCCGATGCGTCCGCTCCGACCGAACAGCCTGCAGAAGAGCCGGCCCCGGCCGAAAGCGCGCCGGCTGGCGACGCCTCCAACGGCGGCGGTTGAGTCGCAAAGCCATCCAGCTGATCCCTTCGGCGGCGCGTTTCGGCGCGCCGCCTGAAGCCTGCAGATGACGGAGTCCACCGCTCCCGCGATGTCGTCCCCTCCACGTCGCGCACCGCTATGGGCGCTGCTGCTGGGCAAGTTGCTCGCTCCGTGGATCCGCCTGCGCATCGAGCCCGCCGACGATGTCGCCCAGCTCGCTGCCGATCCACGCCCCCTGTGTTACGTGCTCGAACGCTACGGCCTGTCGAACGCGCTGATCCTTGAGCGCGCCTGCCGCGAATCCGGGCTGCCCTCGCCGCTGACCCCACTCGCCGGCGACCCGCTCGGCCACAAACGCGCCTACATCGCCCTGTCGCGCCGTCGTGGCGCCTGGTTTGGACGACCGCGCACGCGCACCCATTCCGAAGGCCTGGAGAAACTGCTCGGCCTGCAGCGCACGCATCCGGACCTCGACATCCAGCTGGTCCCGGTTTCGATCTTCATCGGCCGCGCGCCGGACCGCCAATCCGGCTGGTTCTCGGTGCTGTTCTCGGAGAACTGGGAACTGGTCGGCCGCTTCCGCCGGCTGCTCGCGGTGCTGCTCAACGGCCGCAACACGATCGTGCAATTCGCCACGCCGGTGCCGCTGCGCACGGCGATCGCGGAAGACCTTCCGCCCGAGCGCACCGTGCGCAAGCTCTCGCGCGTGCTGCGCGTGCACTTCGCGCGGATCCGCGCGGCGGTGATCGGTCCCGACCTGTCGCACCGGCGCCTGCTCGTCGACAAGGTGCTCGCGTCCGAACCGGTGAAGCAGGCCATCGCCGACCAGGCGCGCAAGGACAACAAGCCGGTCGAGGACGCCTGGCGCAAGGCGCATGCGATCGCCTGGGAAATCGCCGCCGACTATTCGCATCCGGTAGTGCGCTCGCTGTCGTTCATGCTGACCCCGTTCTGGAACCGCATCTACGACGGCGTCCACGTCCACCACCTGGACACGCTGAAAGACATCGCCCCGGGCCACGAGATCGTCTACGTGCCCTCGCACCGCAGCCACATCGACTACCTGCTGCTGTCGTACCTGCTGTACTCGCACAACATCGTGCCGCCGCACATCGTCGCCGGTGTCAACCTCAACATGCCGGTGATCGGTCCGCTGCTGCGCAGGGGCGGCGCGTTCTTCATCCGCCGCAGCATCCGCGGCAGCGCGCTGTATTCCACCGTGCTCAGCGAATACGTCGCACTGCTGGTCGGCGAGGGTTTCTCGCTGGAGTACTTCATCGAGGGCGGGCGCTCGCGCACCGGGAGGTTGCTGCATGCAAAAACCGGGATGCTGGCGATGACGGTGCGCGGCTTCCTGCGCCAACCGCGACGGCCGATCGTGTTCCAGCCGGTCTACATCGGCTACGAGAAGCTCATGGAGGGCAAGAGCTACCTCCACGAACTGACCGGCGGGCCGAAGCAGAAGGAAACCGTCTGGGCGCTGCTGCGCGCCGCGGTCGGCGCGTTGCGCAAACGCTACGGCCGGGTCGCGGTGAGCTTCGGCGAACCGATCCGCCTCGACGACATCCTCCAGCAGCACGTGCCGGACTGGCGCGAGCGCGTGATCGGCCCGGACGACCGCCTGAAATGGCTCGGCGGCGCGATGGACGACCTCGCCCAACGCATCCAGGTCAACATCAACCGCAGCGCCGACGTGAATCCGGTCAACCTGCTCGCGATCACGCTGCTGTCGATGCCCAAGCATGCGATGAACGAAAACGACCTGCTCGAACAGCTCGCGCTGTCGAAGCGGCTGCTCGCCGCGGTGCCGTATTCGGACCGGATCACCGTGACCGAAAGCGACCCGGCGGCGATCGTCGCCTATGGCGAGAGCATCAATATCCTGCGCCGCACCGCGCACCCGCTCGGCGACGTGCTCGCGATGGACAGCGAGACCGCGGCGCTGCAGACCTATTACCGCAACAACGTGCTGCACCTGTTCACTGCGCCGGCCTGGGTCGCCTGCTGCTTCCAGAACAACCGCCGGATGAGCCGCGCCGGCGTGCTGCGCCTGGGCCGCACGTTGTACCCGTTCCTGCAGAACGAGCTGTTCCTGCCGTGGACGCAGGACGGCTTCGGCGAATGCCTGGAAGCGACCATCACCCAGTTCGTGTACGAGGGCCTGCTGAAGTTCGACGCGACGACCGACATGCTCAGCCGCGGCCCCGGCCAGACCGACGAGGTGTTCCGCCTGCGTTCGGTCGCGCACAGCCTGCAGCAGGCGTTCGAGCGTTACTTCATCGCGATCGCGGTGCTGGTCAAGAACGGCCCGCACACGCTGTCGGCCGGCGAACTGGAGAACCTTTGCCAGATGACAGCACAACGGCTGAGCCTGCTGTACGCGCCGGCCGCGCCGGAATTCTTCGACCGCACCCTGTTCCGCGGCTTCATCCAGAAGATGCGCGAGATCGGCATGGTCAAGGTCGACGCCGACGGCAAGCTCGACTACGGCAGTGAACTCGACGCGTGGGCGAAGGACGCCAAGCTGATCCTCGGACGCGAACTGCGCCACACGATCCTGAAGATCACCCCGGAAAGCGTGCGCGCGGCAGCACCCGCACCGGGTGCCGCGCCGGTCGATTGATCCCGTCCGGTCGGATCAGGCATCGAGGTCCGGGATGAGTTTGCTTTCCAGGCGCGTGATCGCGTCCTTGATCAGCAACTTGCGCTTCTTCAGGCGGCGCAGCTGCAACTCGTCCATGCGCAGGTCGGCGACCAGGCGGTCGATCGCGGTGTCGAGATCGCGATGTTCGAGCTTGAGGTGGTTGAGCTGGTCGACGATTTCGGCCGGATCGTAAGGTTGCATGCGGTTTCCACGGCGTGCTCGGACGCATGCCGAGCTTACACGCCGCGCGCGGCGGGCGACACCTGTAAACTGTGCGGCCTTCCGAGGCGCGCCCGATGACTGCCTCCATCCACCATTCCAGCGCCAGCCGCGCGAGCGACCCGCGCGCCGAACACGAGCACCACAAGCTCGCCAAGCGCCTGCGCCACCAGGTCGGCCGCACGATCGCCGATTTCGGCATGATCGAGGACGGCGACAAGGTCATGGTCTGCCTGTCCGGCGGCAAGGACAGCTACACCATGCTCGACGTGCTGCAGCAGTTGCAGGCGAAGGCGCCGGTGCGTTTCGAGCTCGTCGCGGTGAACCTCGACCAGAAGCAGCCCGGCTTCCCCGCGCACGTGCTGCCGGATTACCTGGAGTCGATCGGCGCACCGTTCACGATCATCGAGCAGGACACCTATTCGGTGGTCAAGCGCGTGATCCCGGAAGGCAAGACGATGTGCTCGCTGTGCTCGCGGTTGCGGCGCGGCGCGCTGTACGCGCACGCCGAACGCGAAGGCTTCACCAAGATCGCGCTCGGCCACCACCGCGACGACCTGGTCGCGACGTTCTTCCTCAACCTGTTCCACCACGCCAAGCTCGCGTCGATGCCGCCGAAACTGCGCAGCGACGACGGCAAGCACGTCGTGATCCGCCCGCTCGCGCGCACCAGCGAAGCCGACATCACGGCTTACGCGGACTGGAAACAGTTCCCGATCATCCCGTGCACGCTGTGCGGATCGCAGGAAAACCTGCAGCGCAAACAGATCGGCAACATGCTCAAGGGGTGGGAACGCGAATCGCCGGGCCGCACCGAACAGATCGCGCGCGCGCTCGGCAACGTGAGCGCCGCGCAACTCGCCGATCCGGCGCTGTTCGATTTCCTCGCGCTGGCCAAGCGCGGCGATGCGCCGCTGCCGGATGCGCATGCGTGGCTTGCCGGCGAATCGAATCCAACGCGCGATGATTGAAGTCCTTCCCCCATCGAAAGAGGGGTTGGGGTGAGGGGCAAAGGAACTCGGAACTCTCGACTTCGTTCACCCCTCACCCGACCTCCGGCCACCCTCTCCCGATGGGAGAGGGGTTCTTGAAACCGCACATCGTCGGTTTCCACCATTTGGAGTTTCAATGTTCTTTCGCAACCTGACGTTCTTCCGCTTCCCCACCTCGCTCGACCTCTCCCTGCTCGAAACCCACCTCGGCGAATGCGCGCTCAAGCCCGCCGGCCCACTCGAAATGTCCTCGCGCGGTTTCGTCTCGCCGTTCGGCCGCGCTTTGGCGCAATCCGAAGACCCGCGCGATACCGCACTCATGCATCGCACGGGCGACTGCATCTGGCTGACCGTCGGCGGCGAGGAACGCCTGCTTCCGTCCGTCGTCGTCAACGACATGGCCGCGAAGAAAATCGCCGAGGCCGAAGAACGCGAAGGCCGCAAGCTCGGCGGCCGCGCGCGCAAGCGGATCAAGGACGAGATCGTCATCGACCTGCTGCCGCGCGCGTTCATCCGGCCGCTACGCACCGATGCATACCTCGATATCAAGCACGGCTTCATCGCGGTGGACACCAGTTCCCGCAAGAGCGCCGAGAACGTCGTCAGCGAAGTGCGCCGCGCGCTCGGCAGCTTCCCCGCGCTGCCGCTCAATGCAGAAACCAGCCCGCGCGCGGTGCTCACCGGCTGGATTGCAGGCGAATCGCTGCCCGACAACGTCGTGCTCGGCGACGAATGCGAGCTCAAGGATGCGGCCGACCGCGGCGCGATCGTGAAATGCCAGCGGCAGGACCTGCAGGGCGAGGAAATCGGCAAGCACCTCGAGTCCGGCAAGCAGGTCACCCGCCTCGCCCTGAACTTCGACGATCACGTCTCGTTCGTGCTCGGCGAGGACCTCATCGTGCGCAAGCTCAAGTTCCTCGACGGCGCCGTCGACCAACTCGAAAACACCGAACGCGAATCGCTGCACGCCGAACTCGACGCGCGTTTCGCGCTGATGTCCGCGGAATTGAAGCGGTTGTTCGTGATGCTGGAGGGGGCGTTCAAGCTGAGCCGCGCGGAGGCCTGATCCGCAAGTAGCCTGGATGCTCGCTTCCAATAGCGAAGCTGGTCATCCGGGTTTCCTTTACGCTTCCGGGTCGGAAACGCTGCCGATGCACTTCCTGGCGAAAAGCAGGAAGAAGATGCCGGTGAACATCAGGGCATTGATCAGAGTGAACTGGAACATCGGCTCGGTGATCGCCCCGCGAACCAGGATCGCCAACCACAGCGTTATTCCAGAGAACACCGCGATCGCCGACCAGATGCAAACCAGGATCCACGTCCAGGGGTTTCGGGTCAGCAAACCGATGAGGGTCGTGGCCTGGATGGCGATCGGCAACAAGGCTGACAGGTCGCCGGAAATCAACCGCAAGGAATTGACGGTCAAAAGAACGAACAGGAACGCATACAGGACGAGGCGATATGCCTTCGGAAACCAAACCGGCATGATCCAGCTTGCCGCGGACTTGTCTTGGATGGCGGGTGGCGTTTCGTTCGGGACGGCTCCGGCACGCTCGTCCAGTGCGCCCAACGCAACCAGGGCATTTGCGTAATTCATCGGGTACAAATCGCGTCTTATTCCAGCCAGGGCCTCGTGGAGCTCACGCGCGGTATAGAGCGAATAGTCGATGTTGCCGTCTTTCATTTGTCTGGCAGCCATCTTTGCGATCGCAGTCGCGAGGTGTTGAGTTTATCGCGATACCCATTTGAACGAATGGCCAGCATGGGCGAAGGAGACTTTTCGGCCAGTCGCGCGACGTCTGTCTGACAGGCACGGTCATCGACGACGCAGCGTCCCGCGTTCAATCCAAACCGTGCGGAAAGCGGGATCCGCGCCGGACTTCAAGCATCGCCGGCCGAACAGGTCGACGCATCCGGCCACGGCGGTGCCGGTAGAATCGGCGCCTGTCGACATCCCATCCGGGATCGCCCATGGAAATGAATTTCGACCCGGAATCACAGCGGGCGCGCGCCCGTCGTACCTTGTACGCCGGGTTCGCCTGCTTGCTTGTGGCGCTTTTTCTTTAAAAACAGGGGACATCCGGACCACGACCGCTGGTCGATGCGCGGAAGGCGCGCTGGCCTCACGAATTGCAGCTGTTCCATCCTGCCTGATCCGTGCTGGCACTTGACTCGGCGGGTGCCGCCCGCATGCTGTACCCATGCCCTCCTTCCTGCGCCGCCTGATCGATCCGATTCGCGCGCGTCCCGTCGCCACCAACGAAACCATCGCGTTGCGCCTGCCCGATGGCAGCGAGGTTCCGGTGCTGCGTGCGCGGCATCCACGCGCGCGGCGGATCAAGCTGTCGGTCAGCGAACGCGGAGTACGGCTGACCCTGCCGATGCGCGCGTCGATGCGCGCCGCCGACGCATTCCTGCACGAACACATCGACTGGATCGCGCTGCAATTGCCGCGCTGGAAAGCTTCGGCCGATCTCGCGCCATTCGGGCGCGACAGCGAAACGCTTCCGCTGCGCGGTGAAACCGTTCCGCTGAGCTGGGAGAACGGCCGCTACGCGCGCGCTCGCCGCGACGACGACGCCATCGTGATCGCGCTCCCGTCGTCAGCGAACGACGCATCCGCGCGCCGCGCGCTGAAGGAGTTCTACCTCGCCGAGGCGCGCGTCGACGTCGGCCGCTGGCTGCCGACCTACCTGCCGACGTTTCCGCGCGCGCCGAGTGCGATCCGGCTGCGGTCGATGTCTTCGCTGTGGGGCTCGCTGAGCGCGCGCGATGCGCTGTCGCTGGACCTCGCGCTCGTGCTCGGCAAACCGGCGGCATTCGAATACGTGCTCGTGCACGAGCTCTGCCATCTCATCCATCGCAACCATGCGCGCGGGTTCTGGCGTGAGGTCGAAGCGCGCGGCGCGGACTGGCGCGCGCAGCGCGATTACCTGCACGGCGAAGGCGCAGCACTGAAGGCCAGCCTGCGGCGGCTGATCGCAGCGGACTAGCAGCTTGTTGAATAGGCCTGTCCTGGCCTCTCAACTCGCCGAGTCTGGTACACGCCCGGACTCGGCCCCGAGAATCAATCACTTGGGTGCTTGATTCTGGGGCGAACCATCCGTGGATCGCCTGGCAAGTTCTTTTGACAAACCGGCCAGTGGCCGCCGCGTCGCCCAAACCGCGTTGGTCTCCTGCGAACGGCAGGACCCGACCCGCTTCCACAACGCCCATCCAGCCACGATCCAGGCTATCGCCCTATCCGGAGAACCCGCATGACCGCACGCCCGCGCACCCACTTCAAGACCCTCATGACATGCGCCGTCCTGGCCATCCTCGCGCTCGCGGGCTGCGGCAAGTCCGTTTCGCAGAGCGCCGCCGAGATGGCA
This sequence comes from Lysobacterales bacterium, assembly GCA_038323475.1. GTDB lineage: Bacteria > Pseudomonadota > Gammaproteobacteria > Xanthomonadales > Xanthomonadaceae > SZAS-103. Next base: position 16,160 of record JBBQHA010000013.1, on the reverse strand, counting down.
GTCAGCGCCGCCAGCGGCGGCAAGGTGGACGTCACCCAGTCCGGCGACAAGTCGCAGGTGAGCATCAAGACCGACCAGGGCACGTCGACGGTCAGTTCGGGCAACAACGTCCCCCTGCCGAAGGATTTCCCGTCCGACGTGCACCTGCCGGCGTCCTACACGATCAAGAGCGCGATCCAGTCCGGCCCGATGACGATGCTCGTCATGCACACACCGGCAGCGATGCAGGCGCTGTATTCCGAATACGACGGCAGCATGAAGTCCGGCGGCTGGACCGAGGCGATGGCCATGCAGTCCTCGCAATCCGAATCGGTGCTGAGCTTCCAGAAGGACCGCCGCAACGTCACCGTGTCGATTACGGCGTCCACCGATGCCGACGGCGGCTCCGACGTCAGCCTGCAAAGCGTGACCGAGCAGAAGTAGGCGGACGGAACCACGTCCGCACGCCGCGAGGGCTGCCACGCACTACCCGCGCAGAAACTCCAGCAGGTGCGGCGCGACCACGTCGGGTTGCTCCATGTGGAGGTGATGGCCACCCGCCAGCACGAGCAAGCGACCGTCGCGCAGGCAGGCCATCCGCGCGTCGCGCATCTCCGGCAGGAAATAGGGCGGCGCCGGATCGGCGGCGATCAACAGCGTGGGCGCCTCGACCGCGGCCACGATGCTCAACGCGGCTTCCTCGGTGATGCGCAGGTGCGAGGGCATGGCCAGGCGCGGATCGCTGCGCCAACTCCAGCCGCCTTCGACGGCTTCCAGGTTGCGCGACACGATCAGCCGCGCAGCGGCATCGCTCATGTCGCCGACCGCACGCCGGGCCTTGACCGCGGTTTCGAGGTCCGGGATCAGCCGGCGCGGACGTTGCGCCCGCGTCCGGTGCGCGGTGACGGCATTGCGCAGGCGCTGCGCGGCATGCGTCGCGTCGCCGGCGATCGGGCCGAGCGCCTCGATCAGCGCCATCCTCTCGACACGCTCCGGCGCCGATGCGGCGACCAGAGTCGCAATGGCGGCGCCCATCGAATGGCCGAGCAACCGCGCGCTTGGCCAGCCGAGCGCATCGAGCGCGTCGAGCGCGTCGTGGATCCAGTCCACGAACACGTAGTCGTATCCGGGTGCGCGGTGCGCGGAAGCGCCATGGCCCGGCAGGTCGAGCGCAACCACGTCGAATTCGCGCAGGTGCGGCATCAGCGGCACGAAGCTCGCCGCGTTGTCGAGCCAGCCATGCATCGCCAGCAATGGCGCGCCGCCGCGGTTGCCGCCGCGCAATCCGGCGATCCGGCCGCGTTGCCCGTCCAGGAAGATTTCTTCCATCAGTCCCATCCTGTCGTGTGGCGGCGCACCAGCGCAGCCAGCGCGTCGGCATGCGCGGCATCGGCATTCAGCGCGGGAAGATAGCGCAGGGCCTTGCCGCCATTGCGGACGAAGACATCGGCGTTCTCCATCGCGATTTCCTCCAGCGTCTCCAGGCAATCGACGGCAAAACCCGGGCAGGCCACGTCCACGCGCGCGATGCCCTGCCTGGCCCAGTCGCGCAGGACGTCGCACGTCGCCGGACCAAGCCAGGGTTCACGACCGAAGCGCGACTGATAGCTCAACTGCCACTGGTCCGCGGCCAGGCCCAGCCGTTGTGCAAGCGCAGCCGCGCTCGCCTCGCATTCGCGCGGATACGGATCGCCATTGCGCACGTAGCGCTCCGGGATGCCATGGAAGGACAGCAGCAATCGTTCGCCCGGCGCATCGCTGCGCAACGCGCGGATCTTCGCGGCGAGCGCGGCGAGCCAGCCTTCATCGCGATGGTAGTCGCGCACGACGCGCATCTCGGGCAGGTCGTTCCAGCGCGTGAGTTCGCCGGCGAGCGCATCGAACACCGATGCGGTCGTCGTCGCCGAATACTGCGGATACAGCGGCAGCACCAGCACCTTTTGCAAACCCTCGTCGCGCAACCCGCGCAGCACGTCGCGCAGGTGCGGGTTGCCGTAGCGCATCGCCATCCGCACGCGCATGCCGGGCAGCCGCGCCTGCAGCGCATCGGCGAGGTCCTGGCTGTGCACGCGCAGCGGCGAGCCGCGCCCGGCGATCCAGACCTTCGCGTAGTTGCGCGCGACGCGCGGCGAACGCAGCGGCAGGATCGCTCCGTGCAGGATCGGGCACCACAGCCAGCGGCTGAGGTCGACGACTCGATGGTCGTGCAGGAACTCGGCGAGATAGCGCCGCACGGCTGCCGGCGTCGGCGCGTCCGGCGTGCCGAGGTTGACCATCAGCACCGCGCTGCGCGCATCCGTGGCGAGGTCGGTCATGCGAACTCCGTGGAATCAGGGGATAGTATCGCCCGCAGCGGCGTCGGCTCACACCCGATTCAGCGCCGCACGCGATACTGCCCGTTCCAGAAATCCCCACGGAGACCGTCATGCGCCGAACGCTTGCCCACATCGCAACCTCGCTGCTCGTGTGCGGATCGGTGCTGTCCGGAGCTGCGCTTGCCGGCGCGCCGGAAGAGAATCGCGCACGCGATGCGGTGGCGGTGCTGGACAAGATCATGCGCATCCCGGAACAGTCGGTGCCGCAGTCGATGCTCGACAACGCCCGCGCGATCGCGGTGATCCCCGGCGTGGTCAAGGCCGGCTTCGTGGTCGGCGGACGCTTCGGCCGCGGCCTGATCGCGGTGCGCGGCGAGAACGGCACCTGGAGCAATCCGAGCTTCGTCAAGATCACCGGCGGCAGCGTCGGCTTCCAGGCAGGCGTGCAGAGCACCGACGTGGTGCTGATCTTCAGCACGCCACGCGGCGTGGATTCGATCGTGCACGGCAAGTTCACCCTGGGCGCCGACGCCTCGGTCGCGGCTGGTCCGGTCGGACGCACGGCCGAGGCATCGACCGACGAGCACCTCAAGGCCGAGATCTATTCCTACTCGCGCTCGCGCGGGCTGTTCGCGGGCGTCGCCCTCGACGGCGCGGCGCTGCAGATCGACGACCATTCCAATGCCGCGATCTACGGCCACGACACCACGCCGCGCGCGATCTTCGAGGGCCGGGTGAATCCTCCACCGGCTCCTGTCGTCGATTTCCGCGACCGGCTCGAAGAGTACAGCGCGAGCAAGCGCTACCAGCCGCACGATGGCGCGACGGCGCGGCCCAAGGCGACCCCCGCACCTGGCCCGGACGACAATGGCCCGGGTCAACCGGATTCAGCCCAGACCGTTCCCCTGAAAGACGGCTGAGCGCGCGCGCCGGAGGCGCCTGCGCTATGCTTCAGCGCAGCACAGCATCGCATTCACCACTCCGGACACCGAGGCGAGAACATCATGGGCGGTTTCAGCATCTGGCATTGGATGATCGTGCTGGTCATCGTCGTGTTGATCTTCGGCACGAAGAAGCTGACCGGCGGCGCGAAAGACCTTGGCAATGCAGTCAAGGAGTTCAAGAAGGCCGTGCGCGACGAAGACGCCAAGCCCGAGTCGAAGGTCACCGATCCGATCCAGCCGGCGGTGGATCCGGCGATACAGCCGCCGGCCGACATCACCCGCGTGGTTGCACGCGGCGACGATCCGACCCCGCGTGGCTGATCGGCACGCAACATCCGTGTAGCGACCCATGTTCGACTTCAGTTTCGGCGAACTGCTGCTGCTCGCGGTGGTCGCGCTGCTCGTGCTCGGCCCCGAACGCCTGCCCAAGGCCGCGCGACTGGCCGGCCTGTGGGCGCGCAAGGCACGCCAGCAGTGGAATTCGGTCAAGGCCGAACTTGAAAACGAACTCGCCGACGAGGAATTGCGGCGCAACCTGCGCGAGGCCTCGGCAGCGCTGCGCGAGGGTGCGCAGCAGGTCCGCACATTGCCCGATGCGCTGCGCAACGATCCGGCCGTCACCGATACGGCGGCAGTGATGACCTCGCTCCGATCCGTCCAACAAGCGGTGGCGCCGGCCGAGGAAGCCCATGAACCGCCGCCGGCGCAGCGCGAATCCGCGGACTCCAAGCCCGACGATACCGACCCTGCGCAAACCCAGTACGACCCGACCCAGTTGAGCCTGCTCGATCCCGACCTCACGATGCAGATGATCCTGTTCCCGCCAGCATCGCCACCGGCACGCTCCGATGGCTGATCCAGGCCCGGTCGAAACCGATCCGATCGATCCGGCAGGGCAGGAACAGGGGCTGATCGCGCACCTGATCGAACTGCGCTCGCGCCTGCTGCGAAGCGTGGCGGCCGTGCTCGTGGTTTTTCTGGTGCTGATGCCGTTCGCGAAACGCCTGTATTCGTGGCTGGCCGCGCCGCTGCTGTCGCGGATGCCGGCCGGTGCGCACCTGATCGCGATCGACGTCGCGTCGCCGTTCTTCGTGCCGATCCGGCTGTGTTTCTTCGCCGCGCTGATGATCGCGATGCCGGTGGTGATCTACCAGCTCTGGGCGTTCGTCGCGCCCGGCCTGTACCGCCACGAGAAGAAGCTCGCGGTGCCGCTGCTGGTCTCGGCGACAGCGCTGTTCTACTCCGGCTGCGCGTTTGCGTTCTTCCTCGTGCTGCCGATGGTGTTCCGCTTCCTGACCAGCGTGACGCCCGAAGGCGTGACGATGATGACCGACATCGGCCACTACCTGGATTTCGTCGGCGTGACCTTCCTCGCCTTCGGCGCCAGCTTCGAGGTGCCGGTCGCGGTGGTGATCCTGGTCCTGCTCGGCTGGGTGACGCCGGCCCAACTCAAGGACGCGCGTCCCTACGCGATCCTCGGCAATTTCGTGATCGCCGCGCTGATCGCGCCGCCCGATGCGGTGTCGATGCTGCTGCTCGCGATCCCGATGTGCCTGCTCTACGAAGCCGGGATGATCGCTGCGCGCGCCGTGCGCCCGCAGCGCGAGGCAGCACCGGAATAGTTCAGACCACGATGCCCGCCTGCGGCTGCGACGCATCCGGATCGGCATGGCCGAACACCTCGCGCCAGGCCAGGTAATTGCCGGATGCGCTGACCAGCAGGACGACAGCCGTGACTCCGAGCATGACCGCCGACAGCAGCAACGCGCCGAGCTTGCCGAGCAGGCCCAGCACTCCGACCACGATCGCCAGCCCCAGCCCGAGCGCCATGCAGGCCGCGATCGCGACCAGGCCATAAACCGTCAGCGACAGCATGTTCGCGGCGCAGGCCGCGATGCTCTCGGCGAATGCGCCGAGCGCGCTGCGGCCGTCGAACATCACCCGCGGTACCGCGAAAAACAAGCCGGACAACAGCACGAACAGGATCACCACCGCGATCATCGCGGTCTTCAGCAGCGGTCCCGCCAGCTGCAGGAACTCGGGGCTGTCCGGCGCGAGTTTCTTTTCCGCGACCTTCATGATGATCGCGATGTTGTCGGCCCCGATAAAGCTCAAGACCGCGCCAACGATCAACAGCAGCGCAAGCAGCCACAACACGCCGAGCACCAGCAACTGGCCGCGCACGCCGCGCCGGCGCGCACCCTCGAACAGCTGGGTGATCGCGACGGGCCTGCCCGCATCGGCTTCGGCGATCGCATGCATCACCCCCGCGGCCAGGGTCGGACTGAACAGCACCAGCAGCACGGACAGCGTGTTGAGCAAGGCCGGAGCCGCTGCCGCCAGGTTCGGCACCTGCTGGATCAAGGCGAACGCCAGGCTGACCGCGAGCAGCCCGCGCGGATTCTTGTCGAGCATGCGGATCGCGCCCTGGAACCATTGCAGTCCACGGCCGGCGCGTGCGATGCGGAAATCCATGCGGTGAAGCTCCTTCAGTGCGAGTGCGGGGATCGCGAACGCGCATGCCGCACGAACCTGCGCAGCACGTTGCGGGCAAGCGGCGCGGCGGTAACGCCGCGATGGATCGTCGGCGGATGCATGCCCTCGTGCAACAGCTTCTCGTGCCGTGCGGTGATGTAGCCACGCATCATCGCGATGCTGAATTCCGGATGGAACTGCACGCCCCAGGCCGAGCGGCCCCAGCGGAATGCGTGGCATTCGTCCTTGTCCGAGCGCGCCAGCTTGACCGCGCCATCGGGCAACCGGGTGACCGTCTGCAGGTGGGTGGCATGCGCGTCGAAGCTCGGCGGATGCGCGCCGAACAACGGATCGTCGGCAGCCGCGTCGAGGCGTTCGATGCGCACCGTTCCCATCTCGCGCCCGACCGGGTTGTAGCCGACTTCGCCACCGAGCGCATGCGCGAGCAGCTGGTGGCCGTAGCAGATACCGAACAGCGGCATGCCCGCATGCGCGGCCTCGCGCAGCCAGGCGGCGCTGCGTTCGCTCCAGTCGTGGCGATCGGTGACCATCGCGCCGGAACCGGTGATCAGGGCGCCGGCGAATCCATCGCGTTCCGGCAAGGCGTCGCCGTCGATGACGCGGTAGGAGACGGCCTGGTCGGGGCGCAGGCCCGCGGCGACCCGGATCCAGTGCGCGAAGCTGCCGTAACGGCGCAGCGACGGCGCCGGCTCGCCGGTTTCGATGATCAGGAACGGGGCGGTCGTCATGTCTTCCATCGTGGGCGATCTCATTCCTGCGGCGGCAAGGTCGCGAGCACTTCCTCGACCGTGGTCATGCCCTGCGCGACCTTGTCGGCGCCGGCCACGCGCAACGGCCGCATGCCTTCGCCGATCGCCGCGCGGGTGAAGCCGACCAGATCCATGTCGGGACGGATCAGGCTGCGCATGAGCGGCGTGATCTCGAGCATTTCGTACAGGCCGATGCGCCCGAAATAACCGGTGTTCCGGCATTCGAGACAGCCGACCGGGCCGTAGCCGGTGGTCGGCACCGGTAGCGGATGATGGCGGTCGAGCAAGGCCAGCCAGCCGGCCTCGGCGACCGGCGCGGGCTGCTTGCAATGCGGGCAGAGCGTGCGCACGAGGCGCTGTGCGAGCACGCCGTTCAACGTGCTCGCGACCAGGTAATGCGGCACGCCGAGGTCGAGCAGGCGCGTGATCGCCGACGGCGCGTCGTTGGTGTGCAGCGTCGACAGCACCAGGTGACCGGTCAACGAGGCCTGCACCGCCATCTGCGCGGTGTCGAGGTCGCGGATCTCGCCGATCATGATGATGTCCGGGTCCTGCCGCATCAGCGTGCGCACGCCGGAGGCGAAGGTCAGGTCGATCGCCGGATGCACCTGCATCTGGTTGAATTCGGGCGCGATCATCTCGATCGGGTCCTCGACCGTACACACGTTCACGTCGCTGGTTGCGAGCCTGCGCAATGCCGAATACAGGGTGGTGGTCTTGCCCGAGCCGGTCGGGCCGGTCACCAGCACGATGCCGTGCGGACGCTGCACGAGATCGTTCCAGGCATTGGCTTCGCCCGCGTCGAAGCCGAGTTGCTCGAGCGTCTTGAACGCGGTATCCGGATCGAAGATGCGCAGCACGCATTTCTCGCCGAACGCGGTCGGCATCGTCGAAAGCCGCATCTCGAACTCGCGGCCGCCCGGCGAGCGCGTCTTGATGCGCCCGTCCTGCGGCCGCCGGCGTTCGGCCAGGTCCATGCGCCCGAGCACCTTGATCCGGCTGATCACCGCGATCATCACCGGGGTGGGCAGCTCGAACACCTTGTGCAGCAGGCCGTCGATGCGGAAGCGCATGCGGCTGACGTCGCGGCGCGGTTCCAGGTGGATGTCCGAAGCGCGCTGCTCGTAGGCGTACTGCAGCAGCCAGTCGACGATGTGCACGATATGGCGGTCGTCGGCGCCGACTTCGCCGGCGCGCCCGAGTTCGACGAGCTGCTCGAAGCTCGGCATGCCGGTGTTCTGCGTCTCGCGACCGTCGCGCGCGCCGCGCACCGACTTGGTGACCCCGAAGAACTCCATCGTGTAGCGGTGCAGTTCGAGCGGATTGACGATGACGAGCTCGATCTCTTTCCGCAGCAAGTTGGTCAGGTCGGCCACCCACTCGATGTCGGTCGGCTCGCTGGTCGCGACGAGCACGCGATCCTGGTTCACGTCGACCGGCAGGAAACGGTGCCGTTGCGCGTACGCATGCGACACGATGCCGGTGACGGCGGCGACATCGACCTTGGTCGGATCGATGCGCAGGTAGGGAAGCCCGACTTCCTGCGCGAGCCATTCGGTCAGCCGCTCCAGGCTCAGCTCGACCCCGGCCGGGCGCGTGCCCGGGACCTTGAGGTTCGCCAGCAGCACCAGCGGATGCACGTCGACGATGTTGCGGGCACCGTGCGCGGTCGCGGCCGCGCGCGCGGCATCGGTCGCGGCGACCAGTCCGTCCTCGACGAGCAGGTGCAGGATGCGCTCGAGCGTCAGCCGCCCCGCGGGCAGGCGTCGCGGACGCGGCACGGCGGGGATGGGTGGCGCGGCGGGCAGCTGCTGTTCCAAGGTCGGCGTCGGATCGTGCGTCGTGGGGCCACGGCTATACTAGCGTCTTTCCCCGCAAGCCCACTGCATGACTGCGTCCGCGTCGAATCCAGCACTGACCTTCCAGCAGCTCATCCAGACCCTGTCCGCCTACTGGGCCGGGCAAGGTTGCGTGCTGATCCAGCCGCTCGACCTGGAGGTCGGCGCGGGCACGTTCCATCCGGCGACCTTTCTGCGCGCGCTCGGGCCGGAGCCGTGGAATGCGGCCTATGTGCAGCCATGCCGGCGTCCGACCGACGGCCGCTACGGCGACAATCCGAACCGCCTGCAGCGCTACTACCAGTTCCAGGTGGCGATGAAGCCGAGCCCCGACGACATCGTCGAGCTGTACTTCGGCTCGCTGAAACAACTCGGGATCGACCCGCTCGTTCACGACCTGCGCCTGGTCGAGGACAACTGGGAGTCGCCGACGCTCGGCGCCTGGGGCCTCGGCTGGGAAGTCTGGCTCAACGGCATGGAAGTCACCCAGTTCACCTATTTCCAGCAGGCCGGCGGCATCGAATGCAAGCCGGTGCTCGGCGAGATCACCTACGGCCTCGAACGCCTGTGCATGTATCTGCAGAACGTCGACAGCGTGTTCGACATCGTCTGGACGCTCGGCCCGCAGGGCGTGGTGACGTATCGCGACGTGTACCACCAGAACGAGGTCGAGCAGAGCGCCTACAACTTTGAACATGCCGACGTCGCCGAATTGTTCCACCGCTTCGATGCCTGCGAGAAGGAAGCGCTGAAACTCGTCGAACTCGGCCTGCCATTGCCCGCCTACGAACAGGTCTGCAAGGCCAGCCACTGTTTCAACCTGCTCGATGCGCGCCGCGCGATCAGCGTCACCGAACGCCAGCGCTACATCCTGCGCGTGCGCACGATGGCGCGCGCGTGCGCGGAGGCCTACTTCGCCCAGCGCGAGAAGCTCGGATTCCCCGGCCTGCGCCGCGAAGGAGCCGTCGCATGATCCTGATCGGCATGTTCGACTCGCCATTTACCCGCCGCGTCGCGATCAGCGCGACCCTGCTCGGCATCGGGTTCGAGCACCGCAACTGGTCGGTCGGCAAGGACTTCGAGCGCATCCGCGCGTACAACCCGCTCGGCCGCGTGCCCGCGCTCGTGCTCGACGACGGCGAGACCCTGGTCGAATCGACGATGATCCTCGACTGGCTCGACCAGCAGGCCGGCCCCGCGCGCGCGCTGCTGCCCGCGTCCGGCGATGCGCGCCGCAAGGCGCAGCACGTGATCGCGCTCGCCACCGGCGCCGCCGACAAGGGCATCCACATCGTCATCGAGCGCGTGTTCCGCCCCGAGGACAAGCGCCACGCGCCGTGGACCGACCGCTGCATGGTGCAGGTGCATGGCGCGCTCGCCGAACTCGACCGCCTGTGCTCGGAAGCCGGCGACAACGCCTGGCTGCTCGGCGATGCGATCACCCAGGCGGACATCACCCTGGCCTGCTACACGACCTATCTGCGCGACGCAGTGCCGCTGGACCTGTCCGCATATCCGGCCTTGCAGACGCGCATCGCACGCTGCGAGGCCTTGCCCGTGTTCCAGCAGTTCTACATCCCGTTCGACGCTCCCGTTGCCAGCCAGGCGGAACCCGCATGACCGAGTCCACGCCGCTGCTGATCGAACTGGGCACGGAAGAACTGCCGGTCAAGGCGTTGCCGGGGCTTGCGCAGGCATTTTTCGATGGGGTGATCGTGGGCCTCGCCAGGCGCGGCATCGCGATCGAACGCGGCGACGCGAAACCGCTGTACACGCCGCGCCGGCTTGCCGTGCTGCTGCCGAACGTGGTGAGCGAGCAGCCCGAGCAGCGCAGCGAAATCCTCGGCCCTTACCTCAACATCGCGCTCGACGCGAACGGCGAACCGACCCCAGCGCTGAAGGGCTTCGCGCAAAAGAACGGGCTGGATCCCGCGCAGCTCGAACGCACGTCCGACGCGAAAGGCGAGCGCTTCGTCGCACGCAGCGTGAAGCCTGGCGCAAGCACCGCCGCGTTGTTGCCGGAGATCGTGCTCGAAGCGATCAAGGCGATGCCGATCCCGAAGCCGATGCGCTGGGGCGACCACGACTACGCGTTCGCGCGGCCGCTGCACTGGGTGGTGATGCTGCTCGGCGCGGACGTGGTCGATGGCGAAGTGTTCGGCATCAAGGCCGACCGCATGAGCCGCGGCCATCGCTTCCACCATCCCAAGCCGGTCTGGATCGGCAACCCGGACGACTACGCCGAGGCACTGCGCGCCGCGCATGTGCTGGTCGATCCCGACGAACGCCGCGAGCGGATCCGCCTGGAGATCGCTGCAGCGGCGACCGAAGCGGATGGCATCGCGCGGATTCCCGACGGCCTGCTCGAGGAAGTGAACTGCCTCGTCGAATGGCCGCGCGCGATCCTGTGCGGCTTCGATCCCGCTTTCCTCGAGGTGCCGCACGAAGCGCTGATCTCGACGATGGAAGCGAACCAGAAATTCTTCCCGGTGCTCAACCAGGAACATCGCCTGACCGAACGCTTCATCGGCATTGCGAACATCGACAGCGGCGATCCATCCGAAGTGCGCAAGGGCTACGAACGGGTGATCCGCCCGCGCTTCGCCGACGCGCAGTTCTTCTACGAGGAGGACATCAAGCAGGGCCTCGACGCGATGCTTGCGGGCCTCGCAACAGTGACGTACCAGCAGAAACTCGGTAGCTACGCCGACAAGACCGCGCGCGTGATGGCGCTCGCCGAAGCGATCGCGAAGGAAGTCGGTGTCGATCCAGCGCAGGCGCGTCGTGCTGCGGAACTCTCGAAAGCCGACCTGCAATCGCGCATGGTCAACGAATTCCCGGAACTGCAGGGCATCGCGGGCCGCTACTACGCGAGCGCGGATGGCGAGACCGGCGCGGTCGCCGACGCGATCGACCAGGCCTACATGCCGCGCTTCGGCGGCGACGCGATTGCGCCGTCGAAACTCGGGCAGGTGCTGGCGATTGCGGAGCGACTGGATACGTTGGCTGGTGGGTTTGCGGCCGGATTGAAGCCAACGGGGAACAAGGATCCGTTTGCGCTGCGCAGGAATGCGCTGGGTTTGGCGCGAACGATCATCGAGAGTGGTTCCGACATCAACCTGATGCATCTTCTGCAAGAATCAAACTTCTATAACTCGTTTGCGCAAAAAGTTGGCCTGCCGAATCTCATCGTTGCGCTTTTGGAAATTCGTCATGCGGCGGTATCGCCTGACTACGATTTTGAGCTTGCAGAACTCCAAGAACCGCTTGACTCGACATTGGAAGACCTTTCACGCTCGCTAACAGTTGATGACATCTACGACTTCATCCTCGACCGCTTGCGCGCCTACTACGCCGACCAAGCCGTTGCCGCTTCGCACTTCGACGCCGTCGCCGAGCTCCGCCCCGCCTCGCTGCTCGACTTCGACCGCCGCCTCAAGGCCATCGGCGAATTCGCGACGCTCCCCGAAGCGCCCGCGCTCGCCGCGGCGAACAAACGCATCCGCAATATCCTGAAGAAATCCGCCGAGACCGAAGTCATTCCGGCCGCCGTCGATCCCACGCTGTTCGACAACGACACCGAGCGCGCATTGCATGCAGCAGTCGAGGCAGCGATGACGGATACCGATCCGATGCTCGACGCAAAGGACTACGTCGGCACGCTCAAGCGCCTCGCCGCATTGCGCGCACCGGTCGATGCGTTCTTCGATGGCGTGATGGTGATGGCGGAGAACAAGGACGTGCGCGGCAACCGGCTCGCCCTGCTCAAGCGGATCGCGGATCGTTTCGCGTCGGTTGCGGAAATTGCCTTGCTCGCGTCCGGCTGACGCGCGCAATAAAGCGTCTCCGGTTAATCCGCGCGTCACACGCGGAGCGGACGCGGCGGTTATCCTGATGCCGATGGCCCATCGCTTCCGTTCCCTTCTCGTCTTCTCCGCGTTGATCGCCGCGCCGCCTGCGCTTGCCGTGAAGGTTGGCAGCATGGGCATCACCGGGATCACCGATACCGACCCGCTGCGCAACGCCCTGCTGTCGGTGTCGCTGCTCAAGGCCAGCACCTCCAGCGCCGATGTCAGCGAGGAGCGCCTTGCCTTCCTGCTGCGCAGGGCGCCCGGGGAGATCCGCGCCGCGCTCGAGCCCTACGGTTACTACGACGCGACGGTTGTCCCCGACGTGCAGCGCGTCGGCGCCACGGTCAACGTGACCTTTGCGGTAACCCTCGGCGCGCCCGTGCGCGTCGCCACGAGCACGGTCGTGATGAACGGCGCGGCGCACGACGATGTCGTGGTGATGCGCTCGGTGACGCGCTTCAAGCCGAGGGTCGGGCAAGTGCTCGACCATGGCGTGTACGAGGCGAGCAAGCAGGAAGTCGCGAGCCACCTCGTCGATCGCGGCTATTTCGATGCGAACCTCGCGACGCGCCGCATCGAAGTCACGCGTGCAACGCATGCGGCCGTGATGGATGTCGGCTGGGACAGCGGAGCACGCTACAACTTCGGCAAGACCACGTTCGGACCGAACCAGTTGCGGCCGGGCCTGCTCGTTCCGCTGTTGCCGTGGAAACCGGGCGAGCCCTACGACCAGGCGAAGCTGCTGGACATGCAGCAATCGCTGATCAATCTCGACTACTTCGGCGTGGTCGACGTGAGTCCCGACCTCGAGCACAAGGTCGATGGCGCAGTGCCGATCGCGATCAGCACGACCCCGGCGAAACGCAACGTCTACAGCGCGGGCCTGAGTTACGGCACCGACAGCGGCGCGGGCGTGCAGCTCGGATTCAACCGCCGCTGGATCAACCAGCGCGGGCACAAGGCCGACGCGCAGATCGAATGGGCGCAGAAACGCAAGATCGTCGCCGCGCAATACCGCATCCCCGCGTTCGGCTGGCTCGACGGCTGGTACGCGCTGTCGACCAACCTGCGCGACGAGCAGACCGACGCGGTCAACGACCGCCTCGCGGAAATCATCGCGAGCCGGACCGGGCGCCTGCGCGACTGGAACCTCACAGTCGCGATGCACGCGCAGCGCGAACGCTACCAGGACGCGCTGTTCCCGGCGTTCGACAGGTTCGCGACGCTGGTGTTCCCGGCGCTGTCGGTGCAGACATCGCGCGGCGACGACAAGTTGTACCCGCGGCACGGCTGGGGCATGAACGCGGACCTGCGAGGCGGCGTCACCGCGATCGGATCGGACGTGGACTTCGCGCAACTGCGCGTGCAGGGCAACTTCGTGCGCAGCTTCGGCCAGCGCGACCGGCTGTTGCTGCGCGGCGAGATCGGCCGCACGTTCACCAGCAGTTTCGACCAGTTGCCGCCTTCGCTGCGCTTCTACGCGGGCGGCGACCGCAGCGTGCGCGGATACGGCTACCAGGAAATCGGGCCGCGCGTGAACGGCAAGAACGTCGGCGCGCGCAACCTCGCGGTGTTCAGCGTCGAAGGCGAGCATCGCTGGTCGCAGACCTGGGGCGGCGCGGTCTTCGTCGATGCGGGCGACGCGTTCGACGGCAGCCCGAAGGCGCACGTCGGCATCGGCGTCGGCCTGCGCTGGCGTTCCCCGGTCGGGCCGGTGCGCATCGACATCGCGCATGGCTTGAACGATCCCGATTCGCCGGTGCGCCTGCACCTCAACATCGGCAGCGACCTGTGAGCGCGACCGACGCACGCGACACGCCGCTGCCCCCACGCCGACGCAGGCTCTGGGTGCGGCATATCGGTATCGGCGGCATCGCATCGATTGCGCTCGCCTGCCTGCTGGTCGCCTGGCTGTTGCTGACCGTCAGCGGCCGCGACACCCTGCTCGGCCGCGTGGTGAGCCAGCTGCCGCCGGGATCGTTGTCGTGGGATCGTGCCGAGGGCGTCGTGTACGGGCCGCTCACCCTGTACGGCGTGCATTACCAGCATGCCGGCGTCGACCTGCGCGCGCGGCGCGTGATGCTCGATCCTTCCTTGCGGCAATTGTTCGGCCGGCGACTGCGCCTGGTGGCGCTCGAAATGGACGACGCCACGCTCGACCTGCCGATCGACCGCACGCCGCAACCATTGCCGTCGTGGCCCGGCAGCTTGCCGAAGTTCGCGATGCCGTTCGCGATCAGCGCCGACCGTTTGCAGGTGCGCGACCTGCGCGTCAGCCGCGAAGGCGTGCCGCTGCTCGTCGCACGTCGCATCGACGGCGGCATCGAACTCGCGACCGGCCTGGTCGCATTCCACAAGCTCGTCGCGGACAGCGACCGCGGCAAGCTGCAGCTCGATGGACGCATCGATGTGAGTCGCAACTACTTCGCCCACATCGACGCCACGGCGCAATTACCGCCGCGCTCGCCGGACGGCGCCGCAACCGATGTGCGCGTGCGTGCTGGCGGCGACATCGATCATTTCGTGCTCTCGATCGCCGGCGATGCGCCGGCCGCGCTGGCGCTGCGGTTCGCCCTCGACGATGGCCGGGAGACGCCGCGCTGGTCGCTGCTGGTGCAGGCTCCGCGATTCGACCCGGGCCCGCTGCGCGCCCAGTATCCGTCCGCTCCGCAATCGGTGGCCGTCGCGGCGGCAATGCCGTATGCGATCGCGCTGCAGGCCGATGGCGTCGGCGGACGCGCGCAGTTGCACGGACGCATCGCGCAGGGCGCGCAAGCGATCGTGATCGCGCCGTCGCAACTCGCCTACGAACAGGGCGTCGTGGAAGCGCAACCACTCGCGCTGCAACTGCTGGACGGCGGCCTGCAATTGCGCGGCCGCGCCGACCTGCGCCCGATGTCGCCGGTCTTCGATGGCGTCGCGCAATTCGCCGGACTGCGCTGGAGCGCTGCGGCGCGTGCGATGCCCGTGGAAGCGAACGGAAAACTGTCGCTGGCCGGCACGTTCGATGCGTGGACCGTCAACGGCGCGCTCGACCTGTTGCGCGACAAACAGCACGCGCAGGTCACGCTGGCCGGCAGTGGCGATCGCACGCAGATCCGGTTCGACGACTTCGGCGCACGCACGCCTGCGGGCGCGATGACCGCGAAAGGACGACTACGCTGGTCGCCGCAACTCGCATGGACGGTCGACGCGAACATGGCCGGTTTCGATCCGGGCTATGTCGCGCCGGGATTCGAAGGCGCGGTGTCCGGACGCGTGCAATCCAACGGTGGCATCGAAGCGAACGGCATGTTGTCGCTGCACGCCGCGACCGACCAGTTGTCCGGACAGCTGCGCGGGCGTCGCCTCGCCGGGCGCGGCAATGTGGACTGGAAAGCGGGTGCGGGGCGTACCGATATCGACCTGCACATCGGCGCGAGTCATGTGCTGGCCAGCGGCAGCTTTGGCCGCGCGCTCGACCTGCTCGTGCACGTCGATCCGCTACGGCTCGACGATCTGCTGCCGGATGCGCAGGGTGCGTTGAGCGGACAGGTCGCGTTACGCGGCGATCCCTCGGCCCCCGCCATCGACGGCCATCTGCAGGGAAGCGGACTGCGCTGGAAGAGCTACGGCGCGGCGCACCTGTTGCTCGACGGAAAGCTGCCCGCGCACGGCGTCGACGGCGCGTTGCGCGTCGATGCGGACGGCGTCGCCGGAGTGCCGGGCGTGAACGCGTTGCATCTGCATGTCGCAGGCTCGGAAACGAGTCCGCGCATCGATGGCGAACTGAGCGGCGAACTCGGCGCGCTCGCGCTGGGCGGGAGCGCCGAGCGCGATGGCAGGACCTGGAACGGACGCATCGCGAGCCTGCATTACACGCCGTTGCGCGGCGCGGCATGGAGCCTCGTGGCGCCGACGACGTTCCGCTACGACGGCGCGAACGCGCTGCGCCTGCAGCAGGCCTGCATGCGTTCGACCGGCGCATCGGTCTGCGCCGACGCCGACT
>JBBQHA010000012.1:0-42135 GCA_038323475.1 Lysobacterales bacterium | reverse complement strand
GCAGTGGATCGAGCGCATTCGTGCACGCGTCAGGGCTGCGGATGGCAATGGCGCCCGCGAGAGCCTGCGACGCTATCGCGTGCGCTATCCGGACGCGGCCATCCCGGACGATCTGCAGCCGCTGCTGCGATGAGCGCGCCGCAATGAGACCGGCTGGAATATCCCGGCCGTGACGCTCCTGCACACCCTGGCCGCGCCGGCGCGCTTCGAATCGATCGTCAGGAAAAGTCGCTTCCTCGCCCACGCCATTGCGATCGAGTGCGTGGAGCAAGCTCCCGCATTCCTCGCGACCGTGCATGCGCCGGATGCGAGTCATCATTGCTGGGCTTACCGGATCGGCGGCGTCTATCGTTCGTCCGACGATGGCGAACCGGCCGGCACGGCGGGGCGGCCGATCCTCGCCGCGATCGACGGCCAGCACTGCGACCGGGTGATGGTCGTGGTAGCGCGCTGGTTCGGCGGCATCAAGCTCGGCGCGGGCGGGCTCGTGCGCGCATATGGCGGCGCGGCATCCGAGTGCCTGCGGGCCGCGTCGCGCACGCCGTTGATCGAACTGGCCCCGAACGTCAACGGCTGCGGCTACGAGCACGTCGGCACCGTGCACCAGTTCATTGCGCAGTTCGAGGCACTCAAACGTGCCGAAACATTCGCCGACGACAGCCTGCGATTCGAAGTGGAACTCCCGCGCGAACGCGTCGCGGCCTTGCAAAACGCCCTGGGCGACGCCACTCGTGGTCAGGCACGCGTATTGATTCAAAGCAATAACGATTGATTGGTCGGATCAAGACCTCCCCGTTGGCACAGCGGAAGGAAGTGCTTTTCGACACGAAGTTGGTCAATCGGATTGCACCCATGCTGCCGAGTGCCGGATCTACAAGTGGAAACGCCCGAATGAGCCAGCCAGCAAGCGAATCCACGCCGACCAAACCAGTCGAAGCCGCGCCCACGCGCGTGAACCTGCGACCATTGCTCGCCCTGTGGCCGTTCGTGCGCCGCTACCCGAAATTGATCGCCGGCTGGCTTGGATTCCTTGCACTGTCGTCGGCGGCGACGCTGACCTTGCCGGTCGCGGTGCGTTACATGATCGACCGCGGCTTCAGCCATGCGCAGGGCGGCTCGATCAACCTTTGGTTCCTGATGCTGCTCGCGGTCGCACTGGTGCTGGCGTTCGCGACGGCTGCGCGTTTCTACTGCGTGAGCCTGCTCGGCGAGCGGGTGATCGCCGACCTGCGCCGCAACCTCTACGACCGCCTGATGCGGCTGGACATGGCGTTCTTCGAGCGCACCCGCACCGGCGAACTCGTCTCGCGCCTGTCGGCCGATACCGAACTGCTGCGCACCGTGGTCGCGTCGAGCATGTCGATCGCGTTGCGCAGCGTGATCACCGTGCTCGGCGCCGCGGCGATGCTGACGGTCACCAGTCCGCGCCTCGCCGGTTTCGCGGCGATCGGCATCCCGCTGGTGATCCTGCCGATCGTGCTGTTCGGCCGCCGCGTGCGCGGCATGTCGCGCAACAGCCAGGACCGCATCGCGGACGCCAACGCGCGTGCCGGCGAGACCTTGAACGCGATGCACACGGTACAGAGTTATGCGCGCGAATCGCACGAGAGCGAACGCTTCGCCGGCGCTGTCGAGAACGCCTATCGCGCCGCGCGCACGCGCGTGCGAACACAGGCCGTCCTCACTGCGTCGGTGATCACCCTGGTGTTCGGCGCGATCGTCGCGGTGCTGTGGATCGGCGCGCACGACGTGATCGGCGGCGGCATGAGCGCAGGCACGCTCCTGCAATTCGTGTTCTACGCGGTGTTCGGCGCGGGCTCGGTCGGCGCGCTCAGCGAAGTCTGGGCCGAGGTGCAACGCGCGGGCGGCGGCATGTCGCGGATCAACGAACTGCTCGCCGAAGTGCCGCGCATCGCAACGCCGGCGCATCCGCGGACGTTGCCGACGGCAGGCACGCAGCCGATCGGCAGCATCGCGTTCGAACATGTCCGCTTCCATTACCCGGCGCGGCCGGATACCGCCGCGCTCGAGGACTTCTCGCTGGTCGTGCGGCCCGGCGAAACCATCGCCCTGGTCGGTCCTTCCGGCGCTGGCAAGAGTACGGTTCTGCAACTGCTGCTGCGCTTCCACGATCCCGATGCGGGCACGATCCGGGTCGACGGGATCGACCTGCGCGACCTCGACCCGACTCGACTGCGCGAACGCATCGCGCTGGTACCTCAGGATCCGGTGATCTTCGGCGCGGACGCACTCGAAAACATCCGCTACGGGAAACTCGACGCAAGCGAGGACGAGGTCGTCGCCGCTGCGCGAAATGCCGAGGCACACGAGTTCCTCAGCGCACTGCCGGAAGGCTATCGCAGCTTCCTCGGCGAGAAAGGTACCCGCTTGTCGGGCGGCCAGCAGCAGCGGCTCGCGATCGCGCGCGCGGTGCTCAAGGACGCGCCGATCCTGCTGCTCGACGAAGCGACCAGCGCGCTCGACGCACAGAGCGAACGCGCGATCCAGCAGGCCCTCGAACGCCTCATGCAGGGTCGTACGACGCTCGTGATCGCGCATCGCCTCGCGACTGTCCTGCGGGCCGATCGTATCGTCGTTCTCGACCACGGCCGCATCGTCGCCGAAGGCACGCACGCGGAACTCGTCGCCCAAGGCGGCCTCTACGCGGAGCTGGCGCGGTTGCAGTTCGCGCCGTAATCACGATGCAGATGGCACCCGTCGACTGACGGATCGCCTTCAGCGAACGCCTTTCAACTGCGCCGCGGAATCGTCGTCGGCCCGATCAGGTTCACGGCGCGCTGCAATGCGACGCGTTCCTGGGTCAACGGAGGCGCGAGTTCGATGACCCGCTTCGCGGTCGCGTCCAGCGCATCCGTCGCGGCCTGGTCGGCAGGCAGCAGGCCGATCATGCATTTGATCAGTTCGCGCAGCACCGTCACCTCGGCGCGCAAGTTGGTTTCTTCGGCTGGATTCATGGACGTCTCCGTGCAGGTTGCGTCGATCGACGAGGCGATGCCGATTCTGGCATGCAGCCATGCCGGATGTCGCGCCGTCCGGCGGCGCTTCGGCTACGCCTGCGTGCGCCGGAACGGAAACGCAAGCTGGCGAATCAACCCGGCCGGCACCGGCGTCGCGGTTCCGAACGATTCCGGACGCGCATTCTTCGGCATGTAGTAGGTGCCGAAGATCCTGTCGAGCCCCGGCAGCAGTCCCGCGAAATTCCTGTCGCGGGCCGCCGATGCGTCGGCATGGTGCCAACGGTGGAAACGCGGCGATGCGATCACGCCGCGCAGCGGACCCCAGTCCCAGTCGACGTTCGCGTGGATCAGGATCGCGAACAGGGTCAGCAGCGGCATGATCCCGGCAACCGCGATCGGTGCGAAGCCAAGCACGACGATCGGCACCGTCGAAGCGATCCGCATCGCCATGTCGTTGGCCGGATGCACGCGCACGGCGGACAGCCAGTCCAGGTCGACCGAGGAATGATGCACGGCATGGAATTTCCACAGTCGCGGCGACGCGTGGAACCAGCGATGCGTCCAGTAACCAATGACCTCGCCGACCAGCAAGATGCCGATCGCCTGCGCCCACAGCGGCAGGCGCGACACCGGGCCATAGCCATGCAGGATCAGGTCGCGGTCGATCCGGCCATGGATCGCCCACGCAACGGGCACGAGTGCGATCGCCACGCCGACACCGGTCACCAGGCGCGTCGCGAGCGGAGTGAACAGCCAGTACGTCAGGTCCGTGCAGAAACCGCGTCGCATCACACGCAGGCGCTCCCCGCGCGGCCGCAGCAGTTCGACCAGCCGAAACGCGACCAGCAATACGAAGAATCCAGCGATCACGGATGTGATGGTCGGGGTCATGGCATCTCCTCGCGGTCGTCCTCCGAAGTCCAACGCATGCCGGCGGCCGGTGGTTGACCAGGACCTCGCAGGTCTCTCTCCCATCTGGAGAGAGGTGCAGATGGGTGGAGACCTGCCGATACCTTGGCCAGCCCGATCCCTCAGGCCTTCAGCACCCTCGCCGGGTGGGAGAGGGGTTCTCAAGATCGGCGGCGCAGGTGTCGATTTGCTATGTTCGCACCTTCGCAGCGCGTCGCAACGCGCCCCCGACTGACCCGCTCCGGAATCCGAAGATGTCCAATCCCGCCGTGAACACCCCGTCCCTTCCCGACCTTGCGCCGCGCAAGGAGTTCACCTTTCGTGGGTTGGTCATCGGTGTCGTCATCACGGTGTTGTTTACCGCAGCGAATGTCTTTTTTGGCCTCAAGGCCGGATTGACGTTCGCTACCTCGATCCCCGCAGCCGTCATATCGATGGCGATCCTGCGCTACTTCAAGGGGGCGACGATCCAGGAAAACAACATCGTGCAGACGGTCGCCTCGGCGGCCGGCACGCTGTCGTCGATCATCTTCGTGCTGCCCGGCCTGATCATGATCGGCTGGTGGTCGGGCGCGTCGAACTGGCTGGATGCGTTCCCGTACTGGCAATCGTTTTCGATCTGCGCGCTCGGCGGAATCCTCGGCGTGATGTATTCGATTCCGCTGCGTCGCGCGCTGGTGACCAATTCCGACCTTCCATATCCGGAAGGCCTCGCCTGCGCCGAAGTCCTCAAGGTCGGCGCCGGGGAACTCGGCGGTTCCGCATCCGCGGCCGCAGAAAACCGCGCGGGCCTGCTCGCGGTCGTGTGGGGATCGATCGCTTCCGCGGCGTTTGCCTTGGTCGTCGCGACGCGCGTGTTCGCGGGCGACGTGGTGAAGTATTTCCGCGTCAGCGATGTCGCTGGCAAGGACGCCGGGGGAGGCGTTACCGGCTTCGACTTCTTCCTTTCGTTCGCATTGTTCGGCATCGGCCACCTGGTCGGCCTGTGGGTCGGCGTCGCGATGCTGGTCGGCGCCCTGATCGGCTGGGGCTGGGGCGTTCCGCACTTTTCGGCGCTGGATCCGGGCATCGGCGGCGCCGTCGCCGACCTCGCCGGAGCGACGTGGAGCCACAAAGTGCGCTTCGTCGGCGCTGGCACGATCGCCGTCGCTGCAATCTGGACCTTGCTGAAGCTGGTCAAGCCTGTCGCAAGCGGACTGTCCTCCGCGATGGCCGCCTCGCGCGTTCGCGCCGCCGGCAATGCCGGCCTGTTGCCGCGCACCGAACAGGACATCCCGATCGGCCAGGTCGGCCTGATCAGCGTGGCCTGCATGTTTCCGATCGGCTACCTGCTCTGGAATTTCGCAATGACCGCCGGCAACGGCCTGTCCGACCATCTCTGGATCCTCGTCGGCGGCGGCGTCGTCTTCGTCGTACTGATGAGTTTCGTCGTGTCCGCCGTCTGTGGCTACATGGCCGGCCTGATCGGTTCGTCGAACAGCCCGCTGTCAGGCATCGGCATCATCGTCGTGATCAGCGCCGCGCTGCTGCTCGTGGTCGGCGTCCGCTCGTCGTTGCCCGAGAGCAGCCACACCGCGCTCGTCGCGTTCGCATTGTTCGTCACCTCGATCGTGTTCACGGTTGCGGCGATCGCGAACAACAACCTGCAGGATCTCAAGACCGGGCAACTCGTCGATGCGACACCGGCGAAACAGCAGTGGGCGCTGGTGATCGGCGTGCTGGCCGGCGCCGCGATCATCCCGCCGATCCTGGACCTCCTCAATCGCGCGTACGGTTTCGCCGGTGCGCCCGGCGCCACTGCGCACGCACTCCCGGCCCCGCAGGCCGGCCTGATCTCGGATCTCGCCAAGGGCGTGATCACCGGACACACCGAGTGGAACCTGATCGAAATCGGCATCGGCATCGGCGTCGTGGCGATCATTCTCGACTTCATCCTGCGCCGCACGACGAAGTCCGCGCATCTCGCGCCCCTCGCCATCGGCCTCGGCATTTACCTTCCGACGCAGAGCACGTTGATGGTCGTGGTCGGAGCGGTCGTCGGCTGGTGGTTCGACCGAAAGGCCGACCGCACGTCGAAGAATCCCGAATCGACCAAACAACTGGGCGTGCTGCTCGCGTCGGGCATGATCGTCGGCGAAGGCCTGGTCGGCGTCCTGGTCGCGGCGCTCGTGGGTTTCTCCGACAAGCTCGGTTTCTCCAACCACGACTTCCCGCTCTCCGTCGTCGGCAACGATTTCGCGAACAAGCCCTGGATTGGCGGCCTCGCGCCTGCGGTCTGGATCGGCGGCATCGCATTTGTCGTCGCGATCGGCGCGATGTATGCCTGGGTGATTCGCCTCAGCAGGACAGCGTCGAGCGCCTGACCCCGCCGAAACACGCGACCGTCCACGGATAGGCCCTACCCCCCGCCTCAGGTGGGGTAGATGCGCCAGCTTTCCCGGCTGTTAGACTCGTCAAGATCTCCGGACAGCGAGACGATGCCCCACAAGCCGCCAGCGGTGCGTGAGCCCGAGTCCCTCCTCCGCTCCCTGCTCGGGAGCCAGGACATGCTTGAGCTTGCGAAACGCACGGTGCCGCACCTGCGGGCGATGGGTTGCCAGTGGATCCGGCTGGCATGGAACACCGAACTCGGCAACGACACTGCGGAGCAATGCTATCCGCCCGGTCCGGTCGACCCAGGCATCGCGCTGCTGATGCCGCATGCCCGCCATCAGGGCGAAACGATCGAACAGGCCAGCCCCGGCGGCAACGGCATCGAAGGCGCCACCCTGCTTTCGCGCAACGGATACCTGTGGGCGACCCTGGCCTATCGTCGCGATCTCGACGCCCTCGCGAGTCCCGAACGCCAGGCCCGGTGGCAGGAAACGCTGAACCTGCTGTCGCTGCGCTGCGAGTCCCTGCTGCACACCGAGCAATTGCGCATGGACGTGGAACGGCTCGCTCGTGCCGAACGCCTGCAGCGCGCGCTGTTCGCGATCAGCGACTGCGCGAGTTCCGATCGCGACACCGCCGACGTACTGCTCGAATTGCACCAGATCGTCGGCCGACTGATGTACGCGAAGAATTTCTTCATCGTCCGCTACACCGCCGAACCCGAGACGATGCGCTTCGTCTACTTCGCCGACAGCGTGGACACGTATGTCTGCGATCCGAACGAAGTGCTGGACACCTCCAGGCTGGGCAACTCGTTGACGCTGGCGATGCTGCGCAAGGGCATGCCGATGCATGGCTCCGGCAATGCACTGCACGGGGAGTTGACGCTTCCCCGCGACGACAGCGTCGGCCCGGAAAGCGAGGACTGGCTCGGCGTACCGATGATCGAGAACGGCCAGGTCCGCGGCGCCGTGGTCGTTCAGAGTTACGACCCGGCGATCCGTTACAGCTACGACGACCAGACCCTGCTGGCCTACCTCGCGCAGAACATTCTGACCACCCTCGCCCGCCGCGAGGCGGCCGAGGAAATGGAGCGCCGCGTCGCCGAACGT
This sequence comes from Lysobacterales bacterium, assembly GCA_038323475.1. Classification (GTDB taxonomy): domain Bacteria; phylum Pseudomonadota; class Gammaproteobacteria; order Xanthomonadales; family Xanthomonadaceae; genus SZAS-103. Next base: position 34,763 of record JBBQHA010000012.1, on the reverse strand, counting down.
ACCCTCGCCCTGCGCCAGGAAATCACCGAGCGACAGCGGAGCGAACGGCTGCAGGCAGCGCTGTTCCGGATCGCCGAGATCGCGAACAGCGGCGGCAACATGGACACCTTCTACGCTGCCGTCCACGGCATCGTCGGCGAACTGCTGGATGCGCAGAATTTCTACATCGCCCTGCTCGACGACGACGGCGACAAGCTCACGTTTCCCTTCAGCATCGACGAGCACCATCCCCGCTTCGAGTCCCGCAAACTGGGCCACGGCCTGAGTGAATACGTGCTGCGCAGCGGCAAACCCCTGCTGGCCGACCACGCCCGCTTCGACGAACTGATGGCCGCGGGCGAAGTGCAGTGGATCGGCATCGCCGCGGTGTGCTGGCTCGGCGTGCCGCTGATGATCGAGGGCAAGGCGATCGGCCTGATCGCCGTGCAGAGCTACACGCCCGATTACCAGTATTCGGAGCGCGACGCGGAACTGCTGAATTTCGTTTCCTTCCACATCGCCAATGCGCTGGAACGCCGTCGCGCCAGCGAGTCGCTGCAGATGGCGAACCTGCAGCTCGAACACGCCAGCCAGACCGACCCGCTGACCGGCCTGCACAATCGCCGATACCTGAGCGGGCAGATCCTCATCGACCTGGCCTACTACGACCACGAGTACGCGCATTCCGGCGACATCGAACAGGCCCTGGTGTTCGCCATCGTCGACATCGACCATTTCAAGCGCATCAACGACACCTACGGGCACACGGTCGGCGACCGCGCATTGCAGGGATTCGCGGAAGTGCTGACCAGCATCGTCCAGGCCGGGGATTACGTCGTGCGCTGGGGCGGCGAGGAATTCCTGCTGGTGTTCCGGCCGATGCCGCGCGAGTCCGTGCCTGAACTCGGCGAACGGATCCGGCGCAAGGTCGCCGAGCACGTCTTCGACGGTGGCGACGGCGTACGCCTGCCGCTGACGTGTTCGGTCGGACTCTCCGAATATCCGCTGTTCCGCGACGCCCCGCATGAGCTCGGCTGGGAGCAGACCGTGGAACTGGCCGATGCCGCGCTGTACTGGGTCAAGGCCAACGGCCGCGACGGCTGGGCCGCGCTGCGTCCGACCGAATACAGCGATCGGGCCAGTCTGTTGCAGAGCCTGCAGGCCGGCGCACAGTCGCTGATCGACAATCGCCAGCTGAAGATCGTCAGCTCGCAGGAAACGGTCGCGGCTTGACGACCCCGGTCGCGGTGCATCGAAGCCGCGCGAAGCCCACGCCTATCTGGTCGCCGGCGCAGCCGCCGTATCCATCTTGCGTTTGGTGAACACGATCTTCACCAGCGGATGCAGGTTCGCCTTTGGGAACAGCGGCGCATAGGTCGCTTCCGGTATCGCGAGCGTTGCCGGCGCGGGATCGGCTGCGGGTTTCGCATCCGTGGCCATGCCTGCACCGGGATAGAGCAGCAGCATTGCGGCGAACAGCGATGCGCGAAACGTGCGGACTGGCATTCGTCTCTCCCCGGTTTTGCGTGGGCTTGCAGGATGCAGCCGGAGCACGCGCAATGCGTGTGTCACAGGTCATTTGATCGTCGCCCGTCAGATACCGGCAGTGCATCCAGCGACGTGGCAGTGCAGGCGCCCAGGCACACCCGGATCGACTTTCATTGTCGCTTGCCATCTGGCGAGCGCGTATGGTCCGGGAGACAATCGCGTTGCATTGCGCATCGATGCGAATCCCGCGCCCTTCGGACGCCGCCATGTCGGACTCGAGCCACACCATCAACCTCGGACACGTTGCGAGTGAAGGCCGCAGCCTCGGCGCACTCGCGCGCGCGCTCGCCGCAGGTCGATCGCTGGCCGACGTCGACATCGACCTGAGCGACCCCGAAAAGTCCCGTTTCGGCGCCTACACCCTGGCCGAGCGGATCGGCGCCGGCGGCATGGGCCTGGTCTTTCGCGCGCACCAGCACAGCCTCGAACGCGATGTCGCGATCAAGATCCTCAACATGAACCTGGCCGACGACTGCGAGGCGCTTGCGCGCTTCCGCTTCGAGGCCAAGAGCGCGGCCGCGCTCAACCACCCCAACATCGTGCAGATCCTCGAAGTCGGCGAAGTCGATGGCGTGGCCTTCATCGCGATGCAACTGGTTCGTGGCGAAACCCTCGAGCAGCGCGTCCAGCGCGAACGGCCCAGCCATGCCGCTGCCGTCGCGTTGATGTTGCAGCTCTGCGATGCGGTCGGCTATGCCCACCGGCTGGAGCTCCTGCACCTGGACCTCAAGCCGGCCAACGTGCTGATCGACGAACGCGGCGAACCCATGGTTGCAGACTTCGGCCTTGCGCGGCACATGAACAGCCGCGGCGAAGTCGAGGCGCAGGAAGTTTCCGGCTCGCCGGGCTACATGGCGCCCGAGCAGGTGCTGATCAAGGATCTCCGGCTCAGCGTCGCGACCGACATCTACGCGATTGGCGCGATCCTCTACGAACTTCTCAGCAGCCACCCGCCGCATGGTCGCGGCGCTGCCGACGACGTCATGCAGCGCGCGCTGGCAGGGCAGATTCCGCGGCCACGTTCGCTCGTCCCTTCCGTCCCGAAGGACCTCGAAGCGATCTGCATGAAATGCCTGGCGATGCGCGCCTCCGATCGCTACGCGGATGTCGCGGCGATCGCGGACGACCTGCGCCGCTTCGCCAATGGCCTTCCAGTCAGCGTGCGCAACCCGACGGCGTTCGAGCGCGTGTACCGGTGGTATGCACGCGAGCCGAAGTTCGCGGCCGCGCTGTTGGCGCTGCTCGCCGTCGCCGTGGGCGGAAGCTTCGTGCTCGCCGACCTGTATCGCAACGCCGAGCGCGAGCGCAAAGGCGCCGAAGGCCTCGTGCAGGTGCTGATGTCGCAGACGTCGGCGCAGGCAAATGCCGTCTTGCCGAAAGTCGCGAGCTTCAATGTCCCGGTCGTCCATTGCACCGACGGCAAGGCGGACTGCGGCCTCGCCGTCATCTCCGGAGCATCGGGCGACGTCAGTCTGCCGATCGCGCAGAAACAACGCTTCCTCGCCTCGCTGCAAACCTATGTGCCACGGATCGCGACCTGGGGCAATCCGCGATTGAGCGCGCAGCTGGCGCAGACGCTCGATGCCGTCCAGGACGACCTGTACGCGCCCAGGCGCGCCGAAGCGGCGGCGGCGATCGGCAGCACCGACGGTTTGATCTTTGCGTACCTGCTGGCCCGCAACGGCGAACAGACCAGCCTCGACCGCAAGACCGTCAATGGCTGGTTCGACAGCGCGCTGGCCAAGGCCGACCAGCCCTGGCAGGTGCAGTTCCTCGCGCAATCGTGCGACCAGACCCGGCCGACGTGCCTGGCCGCGATCGAACGCTTTCGTGCGCTCGATCCCGACAATGCAGCGGCCTGGATGATGGCGATGCCCACCGAGCCCAGCGACGAGGCCGACCAGCGACTCCTGCGCGCTGCGAGCGCCCCGCGCCTGGACCATCATGAAGACGCATTCCTCGACGCGGCATCCGCATTCGGAGCGCGGCTGATGCCGACGATGCCCCCGGAATTGCGGGTGACGCCGCCCGAGTTCGCGCACGACGTGTGGATCGAGACCGGAACCTTCGACTTCCCGATGGAGTATTGCCACCACGCCTTCACCGATCGCGACGCGACCGCCGTCCAGGATGGATGTCGCACGCTGTTCGCCAAGGTCGATGCGGCGATGCGGCCATCCCTGCTCGATGAACTTGTCGCCGCGGCCATGCGGAAGAAAATGACGGCGGAGCCGTCGGCGCAGGCGCAAGCCCTGGACCGGCTCAGGAATGCGCGTTGGATCTATTCGGTATGGCGGCAACTGCCGCAGGGCACCGAGTCGGACGAGGCAGCCCAGGTCGAGGCGATCCGCGCGCACGGTGAACTGGCGTACGTGAAGGAACTCGTCGCCGCAGCACACATGCCCGCCGAAGCGCCCGCGACCTTCGTCACGAAAGGTTCGAAACCCTGGAAACGGCGCGCCGTCGAGGACGACGCGGGCAAGTCGAAGGACAGCGGGCAGTAGATGCGCCGCATGGCGGCCTCACTCCCCTGCGCAATGAGCAAGGGAAGAGGAAAGCCCGCGGGCCGATTACACTAGCCGTCTTTCCCCGGAGCCGCCCATGTCCCTCGCCATCTCGAAGGTCCCTACTCCCGTCAACGAGCCGGTCCGCAGCTATGCGCCGAAGTCGAAGGAACGCGCCAGCCTGCAGGCCAAGCTCGCGCAGATGTCCGGCGAGACGATCGATATTCCATTGGTGATCGACGGCAAGGAGATCCGCACCGGCAACCTCGGCAAGGCCGTCATGCCGCACCGCCACAGCCATGTGCTCGCAGAGTTCCACCAGGGCGGCGCGACGGAGGTGAACCAGGCGATCGACGCCGCCGTCCGCGCTCAGAAAGACTGGGCGAACCTGCCGTGGGAAGCGCGCGCCGCGGTGTTCCTCAAGGCCGCCGACCTGTTGCAGGGTCCGTACCGAGACACCCTCAACGCTGCGACGATGATGGGCCAGAGCAAGACATGCCACCAGGCCGAGATCGACAGCGCCTGCGAACTGATCGACTTCCTGCGTTTCAACGTCGCGTTCTACGAGCAGTTGCTGCGCGAGCAGCCGCGCAGTTCGGCGGGCATGTGGAACCGGCTCGAACACCGCCCGCTCGAAGGCTTCGTGTTCGCGGTCTCGCCATTCAACTTCACCGCGATCGCCGGCAACCTGCCGACCGCGCCGGCGCTGTGCGGCAACACCGTCGTGTGGAAGCCGGCCAGCACCGCTGTCTACAGCGCGCACTTCCTGATGAAATTGTTCCGCGAGGCCGGCCTGCCCGATGGCGTGATCAACCTCGTGACCGGCAACGGCGGCACGGTCGGCGATCCGGTGCTGGCGAGCCGGCATTTCGCGGGCATCCACTTCACCGGTTCGACGCGCGTGTTCCACCAGATGTGGCGCACGGTCGGCGACAACATCGACAAGTACGTCAGCTATCCGCGCATGGTCGGCGAGACCGGCGGCAAGGACTTCATCATCGCGCACCGCAGCGCCGATCCGGTCGCGCTCGCGACTGCGATCGTGCGTGGCGCGTTCGAATACCAGGGTCAGAAGTGCTCAGCGGCTAGCCGCGTGTATGTACCGAGCAACCTGTGGCCGCAGGTGCGGGACATGCTCGTGGCCGAAGTCGAGAGCATAAGGATGGGCGATGTCTCGGACTTCTCGAACTTCATGGGCGCGGTCATCGACGCGTCGAGCTTCCGTACCCAATCCAATGCGATCGAGGAAGCGAAGACCTCGCCCGATGCAAGCATCCTGGTCGGCGGCGGTTGCGACGATTCCGAGGGCTACTTCGTGCGCCCGACCGTCATCGTCACGACCAACCCCAGATACCGCACGATGTGCGACGAACTGTTCGGGCCGGTGCTGACGCTGCACGTGTACGACGAGCACAAGTGGGAAGAAACCCTCGACATCGTCGACCAGACCAGCGCCTATGCGCTGACCGGCGCGATCTTCGCGCAGGACCGCTACGCGATCCAGCAGGGCATCGACCACCTGCGCAACGCGGCCGGCAACTTCTACATCAACGACAAGCCGACCGGCGCCGTCGTCGGCCAGCAACCCTTCGGCGGCGGCCGCGCATCCGGCACCAACGACAAGGCCGGATCGATCCTCAACCTGCTGCGCTGGATCAACCCGCGCACGATCAAGGAAACCTTCGCCCCGCCGCACGACTATCGCTATCCGTTCATGGAATGACGCGAAGCCGTGAGCAGGACCTTCACGCCCCGATTTCGATAAGCGTCGACGCCTCTGGCAATCGCGACGCGACATGCTCAGCAGCCATGCGCAACATCGTCGGTGAGACGTAGCTGCGGTGTACACGATCGATGGCCGCCACATACAGGCGGCCGAACCAGTTCTTGAAAAACACGCGCGTGCCCATGGTGAGCGCGACGCGTCCATCGGGAAGGACCTCGACACCCACGCAGGATCGGAAACGCAGGTGTTTGTCGTCGGCGCCGAGGATGACCTGCGCGATGGAGTCCGTCGCATCCACCGATTGTTCGATGACCGGAAAACGGCCCGCGAACAACCCGCATTGCTGTTTGCCAAGCAATGAAGATACCGGGCATCCCAGCGGGGACGTCCGCAGTCCCAGTGGCTTCACGAGCACGTTGCGGAATGCCATCAGGCGGCCGACTCCGACCGGGCTGTTCTCGAGGAATCCATCCAGCAGCGAGGCCAGCAATGCGGACGCTGGCGTGGTCGCCAATTTTCCCGTTTCCATGGTGAGGCGGAACGTGTCCTCGTGGTGGAATCCTTCCGGGAACTGCGATCGCAATAACGATCCCGGCGGTGGCGAAGTCAATTCCTCGACAACATGTCTGCTGCCGTTCTCCGATTGGAATCCGGACGAACCGCGCCAGCGCGCCCAAACGCCACGCACCGAGCCGACGCCGCTCCGGAACGCCTGGCAGAACCCGCTCTGCGTCGAACCAGCCGGCGCATCGAGCGACAAGGCGATCGTTGGAACATTTTTCGCATCAAGTTCCGCGCCGCGCAGCAGATCGACAACCGGCTGCGGCAACAACTCGGTGAGCGAGGGGATAGTCGCCTCGTTGGCCAGCACCCTCGCACGCACGTCTTCCGCCAATGCGCCGCCCAATTCGTTGGTATGGCACGACAACGCGAAGAAGGCAGGATGCGAAGTCCTCGCCGCGAGGGGAGCGAATTGGTGCCAGGTCTCGCCACCGAAACGGACGGTGAAAATGCTGTCCGGCGGCACATCCACGAAACGCAGCGAACGCAGGAAACTCCGTGGGTCGCGTTCGATCTGCGCGGACGACGCGCTGGAGAACCGCAATTGCGCTCCTGCGCTGCCGGACACGGCCGTGAACACGCGGTGTCCCGCATGGCGATGGAATGGATGTCCCTTTGCCCCCACGCCGAACGAATAGAGGGAGGTTGCGTCGCCTTTTTCCAGATCCACGCCGCCGATTCGCGCCGACGGTTCATCCATTGCGTCGACGTAGCTTTCATGGGCGCGCTGCCTCGCCATCACGCCGGCGAACAACTGGTCGCCAGCGCCGTGGCCGAGTTGCGCGATCAGGCAGACCTCGACCGGCAGGCCGCCCGACTGCGACGGAATGCGGGCCGACGGGAACGACTGGACGATCTTGGTCAACGCTAGCATGGGGAGGTCTCTGGACGCCTTGAACGGCAGTTGCGCTACTTCGTAGTCTTGCGGGCTCGGCTCTCGCGCTTCAGCGGCCCGGCCACCGGGCAGACTTCTGCCGCCCAGGCGAACAGCGTGTTCGCGAGCCGATCCGGCACGAGCTTGAAATAGACGAACTGGCCGCGTTTCTCGCGTGCGATCAAACCCGCTTCCTCGAGGATGCGCAGGTGCGCCGACAGCGCGGGCTTGCTGAAGTCGAATCGTTCGCCGATCTCGCCTGCGCTCAACTCCCCCTGGTTTAGATAGGCCAGGATCTTGCGGCGCGCAGTGGACGCCAATGCCTCGAATACCCGTTCCATGTTCGTTATATAGTTAGGGAATTAATTAAATAATCTCTGGCCTAGCAGACGATGTCAAGCACAATCAGTGGACTTGGGGTTGTCGCGCTCGCTGCCTTGCAGGAAGTTCGAGCGGAAGGCGGTCGATCGCGCTGTTACTTGCCTCGTACGATTCCCGATGGCTGACCGGTGCGCAGTTGCTTGCCGGCGGCAGCGTGCGCTGATCGCGCAGCACGACGGAAGGGCGCATTCCGATACGGGGATGCGCCCTGCCCCGCCACTTCAGAACCGCGCGTTCTCCAGCCGGTGTGGCGTCGCCGCCGTCCAGGCTTGCCGCGCGCATGACGTTGCGGATCCAGCCGAGCTCGATGTCCTGCTTGCGCAGGAACTTGGCGTGCGCGAACGCGCTGGAGCGGGCTTCGAAGATCCCCGATCGCTCCCGACCGCATGCATCGATGCCCCGTCGACGCCATGCACTCACGAACCTGCAAGCACCTGCGAGAAACGCGCGGCGAACGCATGCGCGTCGCCAGGCCATCGCGCGGAAACGTAGTTGCCGTCGGTGACGACGAAAGCCGCTCGTGAGTCATCAAGCGAGTCGCGGAACAGCCCACTGCTCTTGCGAAAGTGATTCGGCGCATCGTCGGGCACGTCGAGGAAATCGTCCGGCGAAGCCAGGGCACGGGAGACTTCCGCCTGCACACTGCGATAACCGCGCGGTTCGCTGCGTTCCTCGGAATACGTGCGGTAGTACGACGGATCCCAGAAGCGGCCGGCGAATCGCATCAGCGACCAGGCCGATGATTCCAGTTTCCACGTCAGCGCCGTCGTGCGGCGGCCATGCAACGGGGAATCCCCATTCGACGATCGGCTGCGCGCAGCAAGCACGACGCCGTGGCAGATCGCCGCGACCGGCTTCGACGCGTCGAAGAACGCGCCGACGAATGCCTGCAGCACCGGGCTTTCCAGATACTCACGCATGCCGCGCGACCAATGACCGCCGGGCAACAGCAGTCCGTCGAAGTCGGCGACGCGCAACTGCTCGAAGCGCAGCGGATGCAGGAAGGCCGGATCGCGCTCCATCTCCGCATAGGCGCGACGCGCATCGGCATTCGCGCGCAATGCCAGGCCGAGCAACTTGAGCTTGCGCAGCACCGGCACGAATCCCCAGGCATCGAGCCCTTCGCCACCAAGCATCAGCGGATCGGCCGCCGCCTGCTGGCCGTCAAGCGTCGCGAACACCACCCGATGGCCATCGCGGCGCAGCACCTGCCACGACACCGCCGCTTCGCTTGGATCGAAGTCGCGCCGCGGCAGCGGGATGACGACAGTCCTGATCACGGCCTTGCCACGAACCTCTCGGCCGACCTCAGGCGGGCCCTGCGCGCCTCGATGTCGCGGTCGCGAGGATCGGCGGTAGTAACCAATGCATCGATGAGCGAGCGCGCCGACGCGGCTATCTCCTCGATGGCACGATCGAACGCCGCGACGTTGGCCCTGGAAGGGGCATTGAAACCACTGAGCTTGCGGACGAACTGCAAGGAAGCGTCCCGTATTTCCTGGTCCGTGGCCGGTGGTGCGAAATTGAACAGCGTCTTGATGTTCCGGCACATGGCGGGCTCCATTCGCTGGTTGGCCGGAATATAGCCCGAAGGTCCGCGCCAGCGACACAGCGACGTTTCGCCAATGCTTGCAACCCGGCGGGCGGGGGATAAGCTCGTCATCAGGGACTTCACGACTTGACGCCCGGCGCCGGCGCGGCGGGCCACACCGCAGGGGCGATGGGATGGCGTGCTTCCGGGGCGCAGGACAGTCGATCGCAGCGGGGATGTTGCTGCTGTGCGCATCCGCGCACGGGACCCAGTACTGGGAACTCTCCCCCGCTAGCGATCCCGCGGTCGCAATCGGCACCTACACCACGGTCGGCGGCCAGACCTCGCCGGACGGCGTCAACTTCACGCTCAAGGACAATTCAGCGGACAAGCCTCTCGCGCTGACCCTCATCGCGACGGCGCCGGGCTCACCGCTGCATCTTTCAGCGTTCAAGGAAGACGGCGAATCCTTCCTCGACAGGGACACCGACGCGACGGGATTGTTGACTGTCAGGTTCCGCACCGCCGACACGATGAACTTCAAGGTCACCGGTGCGGTCGGCTCCGCCTACCAGCTTGCGCTGTGGCGCGGCCCGGCCATCGCGCTGCCGCAGCCCGATGGGGTGGTGGCGATGGATGCCGTCACCGGCAATGCCGAGAGCGCGGGAAAGCTACTACCAAGGATCGCCGGCGACGCGCCGACCACTCCGGCTTCACCGCAGGCGAATCCCGCAAGCGTTGCCGCCAACGCTCCGGTTTCGGCAGGCGCGAGCGGCTCCAATTCGCTCATCTACGTCCTGCTCGCCGGGATCTTCGGCGCGCTCATCCTGATCGCTTTCCTCATCCATCGCGGCCAGAAGACGCGGGGGAGACCCTGATGCGGACCTCCGCTTTCGCATTGACGGCGCTGTTGTGCGCCGCCCTGCCCGCGCATGCGCAGCCCACGACGACCGATGACCTCGTGCCGAAACTGATCAAGCCCGAGGAGCGCGATCCGCGCGCGGCCGAAGCGATCCAGAAGAACATCGATGCGCTCAAGGACCTGTTCGAGAAGATCAAGACCATCACCGAAGGCAAGCTCGATCCCAATACGCCATTCGACATCGGCGCACTGAAGGACTGGGGCCTGAAAAACCCCAGCGTCGATATCACCGGCATGCTGCAGACCGCACTCAACCTGATGGAGGCGTTCGGCTACATCGATCCGCGTGAGGACTTCATGCAACCGGACCTCAATCCCCGCGGCATGCCGGAACTCGCCTCGCGCGCGGTGAAGGACCCGAACCTCAGCGCCGACGAACGCGCGGCCTTCCTCAAGCTGACCCACGACATCGGCAAGTCGAAGAATTTCCTGGAGAAGAACTACGTTGTCCTGAAACAGACGGAGATCAAGACCAAGCGGCTCACCGACCTCGCCAACAGCGCCGCCAACATGAACGGCATCGCGGGATTGTACTGGGCCAAGATCCAGGGCGATCCGAACGACCCGATGAACAAGTCCAAGGCCGCCTTCTTCGACAAGTACGATGGCGCGCAGGCCGGTGGACTGAAATTCCTCAACGACACGCTCAAGGCGATGGGCGATTTCGAAATGAAGAACTACGGCGACCGCAACTGGTACCTCTACTTCGGCCTGCCGTTCTACAACTTCATGGCGACGCGGTATACGCGCGCCTGAGGCATCCGGGAATGGCTGCGGATGATGCGTTCGCGGGCAGTTCGATCCCTGCGCGCCAGCTGCGCTGGATCGATGGGGTACTGGCACTCCAGTCATGCGTGCGTCCGTCGACGGTCGGCAATCCCTGTCGGCCGCGGCGCTGCACTGCCTGCCCCGCCGGCACGATCCCGAATAGCGGGCACACAGCCTGTCAGCCAGGCGTTCAACTGGTGCCTGGCGACAGATCATCCGCCGATCAACACGTTGCTTCTGGAAGGCTGTGGTGCGGGCGCAGCTCTGCGGCACACGCATGGCGGCGCCACTATGTACGTTACCGCACATAGTTATTCAGCGAACAGGCGCAGCATCGGGGCTCATCTCCTCTTTGCCGCCGACCTGGCAGCGTTACCTGGCCGATAGGGCGGCACTCCGTGAGCATGCCTTGCAGCAGCGTCGCGTCTGGTTGCGTGAGTCGCTGACCGGCCGCGATCATTCGTACGGAAGGATTTATGTCGCACACCGTTCCGGGCGATGGCGGGGATGAAAAGCAGGGCGGCCAGGACCGCGTCTTGGAATTCAGGCGCCAGGACAAGTTGATCAAGACCGGCGCCTTGCAGGAAGCGATTTTCAACAGCGCGAATTTCTCCAGCATCGCGACCGACGAAAAAGGCGTCATCCAGATCTTCAACGTCGGCGCGGAGCGCATGCTCGGCTATGCCGCACTGGATGTCGTCAACAAGATCACCCCGGCCGACATTTCCGATCCACAGGAACTGATCGCACGCGCAGCCGCGCTGAGCCTGGAACTCGATACCCCGATCACGCCGGGCTTCGAGGCGCTGGTGTTCAAGGCCTCGCGCGGCATCGAGGACATCTACGAACTGACGTATATCCGCAAGGACGGCAGCCGTTTCCCGGCGATCGTCTCGGTCACCGCGCTGCGCGACGACCGCGATGCGATCATCGGCTACCTGCTGATCGGCACCGACAACAGCGCGCGCAAGCTCGCGGAGGATGCACTTCTTGAAGCGGGCGCGCTCCAAAGCGCGATTTTCAACAGCGCCAACTTCTCGAGCATCGCCACCGATGCGAATGGCGTCATCCAGATCTTCAACGTCGGCGCCGAGCGCATGCTGGGCTATGCCGCGGTGGATGTCGTCAACCGGATCACGCCTGCCGACATCTCCGATCCGCAGGAGCTGATCGCGCGCGCGGCCGCGCTGAGCCTGGAACTCGACACCCCGATCACGCCGGGCTTCGAGGCGCTGGTGTTCAAGGCCTCGCGCGGCATCGAGGACATCTACGAGCTCACCTACATCCGCAAGGACGGCAGCCGCTTCCCGGCCATCGTTTCGGTCACCGCGTTGCGCGATGCTCTGGAAGAGATCATTGGCTACCTGTTGATCGGCACCGACAACACCGCGCGCAAGCTGGCGGAAGAGGCGTTGTTGAAAGCGGGTGCGCTGCAGAGCGCCATCTTCAACAGCGCCAACTTCTCGAGCATCGCCACCGACGCGAACGGCGTCATCCAGATCTTCAATGTCGGCGCCGAACGCATGCTCGGCTCTGCGGCCGACGATGTGATGAACAAGATCACCCCCGCGGACATTTCCGATCCGCAGGAAGTGATCGCGCGCGCCGAAGCCTTGAGCATGGAGCTCGGAACCACGATCCTGCCGGGCTTCGAGGCACTGGTGTTCAAGGCCTCGCGCGGGATCGAGGATATCTACGAACTGACCTACGTACGCAAGGACGGCAGCCGTTTCCCGGCCATCGTATCGGTCACGGCATTGCGCGACGCGCAGGAAAACATCATCGGCTACCTGCTGATCGGCACCGACAACACCGCGCGCAAGGAAGTCGAGGCGGCCCAGGCCCTGCTCGACCAGCGCCTGCGCGACCAGCAGTTCTACACGCGCTCGCTGATCGAATCGAACATCGACGCGCTGATGACGACAAACCCGCAGGGCATCATCACCGACGTGAACCAGCAGATGATCGCGCTGACCGGGCGCACCCGCGACGAACTGATCGGCGCTCCCTGCAAGAACTTCTTCACCGACCCGGCGCGCGCGGATGCCGCGATCAAGCGCGTGCTAACCGAAAACAAGGTGAGCAACTACGAACTCACCGTGCGCGCCCTGAATGGCGAAGAGACCGTGGTGTCTTACAACGCCGCCACCTTCCACGATCGCGAGCGCAAACTGCAGGGCGTCTTCGCGGCGGCGCGCGACGTGACCGACCGCAAGCGCTTCGAGCGCGCGCTGCAGGAAAAGAACATCGAACTCGAACACGCCAGCCGCATGAAGTCCGAATTCCTCGCCACGATGTCGCACGAATTGCGCACGCCGCTGAACGCGATCATCGGGTTCTCCGAAGCGCTCAAGGACGGATTGATGGGTGCGATGAGCGACACCCAGAACGATTACGGCGGCGACATCTTCACCAGCGGACAGCACCTGCTGTCGCTGATCAACGTCATCCTCGACCTGTCGAAGGTCGAGGCGGGCATGATGACGCTCGAACTCGAGCCCGTCGACTTGCAAGGGCTGCTTTCGAACAGCCTGTCGATCGTCAAGGAGAAGGCCGCGGCCCAGCGCATCCATCTCGACGTCGAAATCGACGACGACCTGGACACCCCTCTACTGGATGTGCGCAAGACCAAGCAGATCGTCTACAACCTGCTCTCGAACGCGGTCAAGTTCAGCGCGAACAGCGGGCACGTCACACTGCAGGCACGACGCGTGGCGCGCGGCGCGGTCGGCAACCTGTCCGGTTCGTGGCCGATACACGGATTCCCCCTGGCCGACAACGAGTACGACCAATTCCTCGAGATTCGCGTCACCGACACCGGCATCGGCATCTCCAGGGACAACATGGCGAAACTGTTCCAGGCCTTCACCCAGATCGACAGCAGCCTGGCGCGCAAGTTCGAGGGCACCGGCCTGGGCCTGGCGATGGTCAAGCAACTGGCCGAACTGCATGGCGGAACCGTGGCCGTATCCAGCGCGGTGGGCGAAGGCGCGTGTTTTGCAGCATGGTTGCCGCTGCGGACATTGACGCAATCCGCGAGCGCGGCGCCGCAAACCGCCATGGCGGCGATCGCGCCGGCCGACGTGTCCACGGAGCGCGTCGCTTTGGTGGTCGAGGACGACGACCAGTCGGCCGACCTGGTGCGCCTGCTGCTGGAAGCCGAGGGCTTCAGGGTCCTGCGCGCCGCGAGTGCCGAGGCCGCCCTGCAGATGGCGCCGCGGCAAGCCCTCAGCCTGATCACCCTGGACCTGCAGTTGCCCGGCATCGACGGCTGGGAGTTCCTGTTGCGGATCCGCGAGAGCAGCGCGCTGGCTCGGGTTCCGGTGGTCATCATCGCCGGTGTCGCCGACAACAACATGGCATTGAACCAGGGCGCGGCGGCCGTGCTGCAAAAGCCTATCAGCCGCGCCCAATTGAAGAACTCCCTGGCAAACCTGGGCTTGCATCCCGCACAGGAACGCACCCACACGGTGCTGGTCGTGGACGACGACCCGAAGGCGGTCGAAGTGCTCGCCGCGTTCCTCACGACCCCGGACTATGCGGTCGTGCGCGCGTACGGCGGCAGCGAGGCGATCATCCTTGCGCAGCGGTTGCGCCCGGACCTGATCCTGCTCGACCTGATGATGCCGGACGTGAACGGTTTCGATGTCGTGGAGGCGCTCCAGCGCAATCCCCAGACCGCGCGCATCCCGATCCTGATCGTGACCGCGAAGCAGATCTCGGCGGAGGATCGCGCCTTGCTCAACAGCAATCCGGACAACATCATCCAGGTCGTGGAAAAAACAGGGTTCAACCATGTCCGTTTCGTCGACGAAGTCAGGCGTGCATTGGTGCCCCACTAGAGAGCGCTTCGAATGGCGAGAATCCTGATCATCGAAGACAATCCGGCGAACATGAAGCTCGCCTGTCTTCTCATGGACAAGGCCGGCCATGCGGCCTTGTGCGCCGTCGATGCGGAGATCGGCCTGGCGCTTGCGCGCGCCGGGCAACCCGACCTGATCCTGATGGACATCCAGCTGCCCGGCATGGATGGATTCACCGCAACCGCGCTGCTGAAGCGGGATCCTGCGACCGCCGCCATTCCGGTGATCGCACTGACATCGATGGCGATGAAGGAAGACCGGGAAAAGAGCGAGGCGGCCGGTTGCGATGCCTATATCTCCAAGCCGCTGCGCTACCAGGAACTGTATGCGGCGATCGATGCGCTCCTGGCAGGCATGAAGACGCAATCGGCAAGCGAAGCGGATCCATTCGAAGAATCTCCATGAGCGGCGCCGCCTCCACGATCCTCATCGTCGACGACGAACTCCACAATCTCAAACTGCTCGAAGCGCTGCTGCGGCCTGAAGGCCATGTCACTGTTTGCTCCACGACTGGCGAAGAGGCGCTGGCCGCTATCGCGCCGAGCCCACCGGATCTGATCCTGCTCGACGTCATGATGCCCGGCATGGACGGATGCCAGTTTGCGAGAATCCTCAAGGCGAACCCGGCCGCCTCGAACATCCCGATCATCATGGTGACCGCGCAAGGCGCTCGCAGCGCACGCATCGCCGGACTCGATGCCGGCGCGGAGGATTTCCTGACCAAGCCGGTCGAACGCACCGAACTCTGGCTGCGGGTGCGCAACCTGCTGCGCCGGAAGACGTTCAGCGACTTCCTCCAGCAGCACAGCTGGGTACTCGAACAACAGGTGCAGGCGCGTACCGCCGACCTGCAACGCTTCCGCACCGCGATGGATGCGACCGCCGATGCGATCTTCCTGGTGAGCCGCGCCAGCATGCGCTCTATCGAAGTCAACATGACGGCGGGCGGCATGCTCGGTGATACGCGCCAGCGGCGGGCGCCTGAGCGGGGACGAGTTCGCCCTCGCACTACTGATGCAGGATGCCCAGCAAGGCGCGGCCATCGTCGCCGCCAAGATCCGCGACGCCTTGCTCGCGCCGTTCGACCTGCAAGGCCACCAGGTGACGGTGACCGTGAGCATCGGCATCACGGTCTACCCGGTCGACCCATCCGAACCCGGAACATCGCTCAGGTACGCGGACACCGCGATATACCGGGCCAAGCAGGCCGGCCGCGACACTTACCGCTTTTTCACCGCGCCGATGAACGCCGGGGTGATGGCCCGGCTCGAACTCGAAACGGCCCTGCGAAAGGCGCTCGAAAACGACGAATTCGTGCTTGCGATCATCCGCATGTCCCCCATCCTGAAACTGCAAACCATCGCCGATGGCGTGGAAACGGCCGCACAGATGGCATACCTGCATCGCCATCGCTGCGACCTGATCCAGGGCTATTGCTTCAGCAGGCCGCTGCCTGTGATGGAAATGGAAACGATGCTGCGCGCAAAAAAATGCCTGCCGAGACCCGAACCAAGAGCCCGCCGGACAGTCGTTGCCTGATGCAGGAGATGCGCTGTCCCGATCCACGCGATGTCTGCTTCATGCGGTTGCACGTGGCGCGTTGACTGCCCGCAAGCGGACGGTGCGTTGCGTACGCCGGCCTCCAGCGCCATGCATGCGTGCCAATGGACGGCAAAACCGGACCTGCGGTACGAACGCCCCGAAACCGTTACGCTGACGGGAATCGCACACCGCGACCGATGCAGTCCTGGCCATGGAGGGCCGCAGCACCGAAGACCCTTGAGGAATCGCCATGAGCATGTGCGAGCCCGCTGCCACCATCCTGATCGTCGATGACGAGGCCCAGAACCGCAAGCTGCTCGAAGCACTGCTGCGGCCGGAGGGTTATCTCACGGTCACCGCGGCGAGCGGCGAAGAGGCGCTCGTGGCGATCGCACGGCGGGCACCGGACCTGATCCTGCTCGACGTGATGATGCCGGGCATGGATGGACACGAGTTGGCCAGCACGCTCAAGGCCAATCCGTCGACCTCGAACATCCCGATCATCATGGTGACCGCACAGGACGACCGCAGCGCCCGGCTGGCCGGTCTTGAAGCAGGCGCGGAAGATTTCCTGACCAAGCCGGTCGATCGCGCGGAATTGTGGGTAAGGGTACGCAACCTGTTGCGTCTGAAGTCATTCAGCGACCGGCTCAAGAACCACGGCGCAGTCCTCGAGCAGGAAGTGCGCGAACGTATCGCCGAACTCGAACACCTGGCGAACTACGATCCCCTCACCGGCCTGCCCAATCGCACACTGTTCTACGACACGCTCGGGAGAGCCCTGGACCAGACTTCGTACAACGGCTGCATGGTCGCGGTCCTGTTCATCGACCTCGACCACTTCAAGAACGTCAACGACACCCTCGGCCACGCCATCGGCGACGAGTTGCTGCGTCAGTTCGGCAACCGGCTCGTCCAGTGCGTGCAGTCCAGGGACACCGTCGGGCGCCTCGGCGGGGACGAGTTCGCCTTGATCCTGATGGTGAACGACGGCCAGCATGCCGCCACCCTCGTCGCCAACAGGATCCGCGACGCCTTGCGCGAGCCGTTCGACCTGAAAGGCCACGACGTGAGCGTCACCGCAAGCATTGGCATCACCATCCATCCCGACGATGCGTCAGATCCGGAAACCCTGCTCAAGTACGCCGACACCGCGATGTACCGGGCCAAGAAGGCGGGCCGCGATACCTTCCGTTTCTTCACCGCGCAGATGAATGCCGAGGCGCTGGCCCAGATCAAACTGGAAAAGGCCGTGCGCAAGGCCGTCGACAACAACGAGTTCGTCCTGTTCTACCAGCCCAAGGTCCAGTTGAGCAGCGGCCGCATCACCGGCCTGGAGGCATTGCTGCGCTGGCAACGGCCCGGCCATGGCATGGTGTCGCCGGGCGAGTTCATTCCGGTCCTGGAGGAAACCGGCCTGATCGTGCGCGTCGGCGCCTGGGTCATCGATGCGGCCTGCGCGCAGATCGGTCGATGGCTGCGCTCCCCGACCGGCCCGATGCAGGTCTCCATCAATGTCGCAGGCCGCCAGTTCCTCGAGGGCGATCTTGAAGACGACGTCGGCAAGGCGCTTGCCGCGCACGACATTCCGGCCGACCTGCTCGAACTCGAGTTGACCGAAAGCTCGCTGATGTCGAACACCGCGCGCACCATCGCCACCCTCAACCACCTCAAGCAGCAGGGCGTGCAGATTTCCATCGACGATTTCGGCACCGGCTATTCGAGCCTGGCGTATCTGCGCCGCTTCCCGATCGACAAGCTGAAGATCGACATCGCCTTCATCCGCGACATCACCACCAATCCCGACGCCGCCGCGATCGCACTGACCATCATCCGGATGGCGCATGGCCTCAAGCTCGACGTGATTGCGGAAGGCGTGGAAACCGAAGCGCAACTGACGTACCTGAGGCGCCATGGCTGCGACCAGATCCAGGGCTACTACTTCAGCCGGCCGTTGCCACCGTCCGAGATCGAACTGATCCTGCGGGACGAGAAGCGCCTGGCGCCCACCGATGGCATCGCCAATGCGCCGCTGAAGACCTTGCTGCTGGTGGACGACGAACCCGACATCCTGACTGCGTTGCGGCACGTGCTGCGGCTGGAGGGCTACAACATCCTGTCGGCGCTCTCGGCCGCCGAGGGCTTCGAGTTGCTGGCCCTGCATCCGGTGCAGGTCATCGTCTGCGACCAGCGCATGCCGGTCATGAGCGGCGCCGATTTCCTGGATCGCGTGAAGGGCCTGTATCCCGACGCGCTGCGGATCATCCTGTCGGGCTACACCGACCTGGAACTGGTCATGGATTCGATCAATCGCGGATCGATCTATCGTTTCTACACCAAACCGTGGGACAGCGACGTGTTGCGCGACAACATCCGCAATGCCTTCCGCCACTACGCGCTCATGCATGGCGGCCGACCCGAACAGCTGGACGACCACGGCCGCAACATCCATCCATCCATCGATCCGGTCGCACAGGGACGCAGGCGGCGGGCACGACTCAACAAGACATAGTCCCCGCTTGCCCGGAAGCGTCGCGCATCGATGCGCCCGGGGCTTTCTGCGATGTATTAACCCCATGCGCGCATCCCGGCGTTTCACGAACGGGGTCGCGGCGGCATCGCGACGATCATCGACGACATCGGGGAATCATCATGACCATCGAGCAGAAACGAAATGGAAGACTGGCCGGGCTGATCGCATTGCTGATGTGCATGGCGTGGGCACCCGCTCCATCGATGGCCGGGCCGGGAAAAAGCCTCAAGCCGTTCGCGAGCGATGCGGAGTTTTCGCGGCTGGTTGCGAAGTGGAAAGGAAAGCACGGCCCCCAGCGTGTGCAGCCCATGATTGACGAACCTGCTCCGATGGCGGCCATGTCGCCGCCCCCGCCCGCCCCACCGGCGCAAGCGGCCGGCGCGATGAAAGCGTCCCCCGCATCGGCGCCGATGGCGAAGAGCGTCGACGCGATGCAGGCCGGCGGCAACGCAAAGGCGAAGAACGAATCCATCACCAACGTGCAGACGCAGGGCGTGGACGAGGGCGACATCGTCAAGCAGCACGGCGATTTCCTGATCGTGCTGCGCCGCGGCCGCCTGTTCACGATCCGCATCGGCGGCGATGCCCTGCAGCCGGTTTCCGCGGTCAATGCCTATGCACCCGATGCCGATCCGTCCGGCACCTGGTACGACGAGATGCTGATCGCCGACGGCAGGATCGTCGTGATCGGCTACAGCTATTCGCGCGGCGGCACCGAGATCGGTCTGTTCGACCTCGACGAGCACGGCCACATCGCTTATCGCGCGACGTACCAGATGCGCAGCAACGATTACTACTCGTCGCGCAACTACGCCAGCCGCCTGATCGGGCACCAGCTGATCTTCTATTCGCCGCTGTCCGTCGATCCGTATTCGCCGGACCCGTTTGCTGGATTTCCCGCGCTGCGGCGCTGGCACAACGGCGCAACGCCTGCGGACTTCCACCGCATCCTGCCCGCGAACCGGATCTATCGCAGCGGCTCGGACTTCGACATCGACGATGGCGTCGCCCTGCACTCGGTGAGCATCTGCGATCTCGACACTCCGACGATGCAATGCCGCTCGACTGCCGTGCTCGGCCCGTCGGGTCGCGTGTTCTACGTGTCCAGCGATGCTGTCTATGTCTGGACGAGTTCGTGGAACGACAAGTCGGTCGGCAGTTCGGCGGTGTTCCGCATCCCGCTCGACGGGCGCGCACCGAGCGGATTGCGGACCAGCGGCAGTCCGATCGACCAGATGTCCTTCCTGCAGCGCGATGGCTACCTCAACGTGCTGCTCGGCCGCGACGGCAATGGCGAAGGCATGTGGGCCGCGAATGGCGCGACCGGCCAGATGGCGCTGATGCGCGCGCGCCTGTCCGACTTCGGCGACGGCACCGGCATCGCACCGCGCAGGAATTATCGGGTGATGCCCAGCCCCGGCCCGGTGCAGTACGGCGTGCAGAACCGTTACATCGGCGACTGGCTCGTCTATGGCTCCAGCGCGACCAACATCGCCCATGCGGTTCGCTACGCGGCATCGGGCCCCGTGCAGCCGGTGAAACTCGATCATCCGGTCGAGCGCATCGATGCGCTCGGCGACGACGCGATCCTCGTCGGCTCGCACGGCGCGGACCTGGACTTCACCAGCGTCGCCCTGAAGCGCAATGCGATCGCAGCCGGCACGTTCGTCCAGCCAAACGCCGCCCAGGGCGACCAGCGTACGCAT
Source organism: Lysobacterales bacterium (assembly GCA_038323475.1). Lineage (GTDB taxonomy): Bacteria > Pseudomonadota > Gammaproteobacteria > Xanthomonadales > Xanthomonadaceae > SZAS-103. The sequence continues at coordinate 14,325 of JBBQHA010000012.1, read as the reverse complement.
GGCTTCTTCTACAAGTCCGAATCCGAACGGGAAGGCATCATCGGGCTGCCGATCGTGCGCAACAACGGCGGCGCCGCGGCGGTGCTCTACCTGCGCAACCTCGCGCTGAAACTGAGCCGCATGGGCAGCCTGGAGTCGAAGGCGAGCGCAGGCATCGACGACGCCTGCAAGGCGAGTTGCGTGGACTGGTACGGCAACGCGCGGCCGATCTTCGTCGGCGACCGCATCTTCGCGCTGATGGGTTACGAACTGGTGGAAGGCCGCATCGCGGCCGGCGTCATCAAGGAGCGCAAGCGCGCGGACTTCGCGCCTGCAGCGAAGGTGTCGCGCTGACCTCGAAACCTGGTCAATCGGTCAAGTCGAGCGGCACCATGCCATGCGCCCGGCAATGGTCCTCGTATTCGGCCCGGCGCGTGCTGGTGGTGGCGCGCCCGCGCACATTGCCGTTGGGGCCGAGATCCTCGACCTCGCCCATCACGACCACGAGTGCGACCAACGGTTCGGCGCCGACGACATGCCACGCGTCGATGTTGCCGGGCGGCTCGTAGACGTAATCGCCGGGGCCGATGATTTCACCCGTCGAAAGCTGGCGGCTTCCGCCGAGGTTGTAGGCATGGGTTTCGCCGGTGTGGCGGTGCGGCGGCATCGCGACGCCCGGTTCCATGCGCAGCAACTCGACGAAACCGCGGTCGTCGCGGAAGAATCGCAGCGGCTTCGACGACTTGCCCGGGACCGGCGATGGAATCCACGGGATTTCGGCGTTCCTGGCAAGACGAACGGGGGTGTCCTGCAGGATGGCGGCGATGTCGTTTGCGGATTGGGCGTTCATGGCAAATCTCCTCGGCGAAGCAGGATCAACATGGACCCCGGCCAGCGCCGGGGCGACGACAAGGACAGCAACACGCGCAGGCTGCGAACAGCGTCGGAATATCAGCTCGACACGTGATCGAGGAAGCGGTCGAACGATGCATCCACTGCAGCGCGGCCTCCGCCGACGATGTTGCGTCCCCACGTGTAGCCGAAGACGTCCTCGAATGCGTACCCCGCAACGCGAGTTCGCATCGCGCGCACGTCGCTGGTCTTCATCGGCAGGTAGTTCGGATAGCTGTACATGAACGTGACGTGGCGCCGGTCGAGCACGACCTGCAGCGCATCGCCCGGGAACAGTGCGCCGCCGCGCGGGCCGTCGCGCCAAAGCAGGGCCATGCTGCCAGGGAAGTGTCCCCCGCAACGGATCAGCGTGACCGCGTCGGACAACCGATGGCTGTCGCCGTTCCAGAATCCGATGCGTGGCGATGACCGACGCACCCACGCTTTGTCCGCTTCGTGCAGCAGGATCGGAACGCCGCCGAGCGCTTCGCTCCAGTCGACCATCGCTGCATAGAAATGCGGATGCGAGATGACGATGCGTTCGACGCCACCGCGCGCATGCAGTGCGGCGACGGCTTCGTCGGTGACCAGGCTCACGCACTCCCAGAGGATGTTGCCGGCGTCGGTCGGCAGCAGCAGAGCGCGTTGCGGGATCGCGAAATCCGGCGCGATACCGATGCCGAGCAAGCCATCGTCGTCCTCGATGCGCAGCGCATGCGTCGCTCGCAACGCTTCGAGCGTCGTCCATGCCTGCCCGTTCCAGCCGACGTATTGACGCTCGTCTTCGCACACAGCACAACGCTGCGGCGGCGTGGCCGACTCCTGATACTGAGTGCCGCAGGTTGCGCAGATGGGGAACATGTTGACTCTCGTGATGGACTGGGGGTTTCAGATCGCCGTGGCCGCCGCGCCCTGGCGGAACAACGCCTCGCGCTCTGCAGGCGACAGCACGCGCGGGCTTGAATAAACGTCATCGACGCCGTCGTAGGCACGCCGTGTTGCGGGCCGCTCGGCGAGCGCGTCGAACCAGCGCCGCAGGTTCGGGAACCGCGTCAGTTCCTGCCCGTGCGCCGCATGCGGGACGATCCATGGATAGCAGGCGATGTCGGCGATCGTATGCATGCCGCCGGCGATGAAGTCGCGGCCTTCCAGCCGGCGGTCCAGCACGCCATACAGCCGCGACAGTTCGCGCGTGTAGCGCTCGATCGCCTCAGGCACCCGTATCGGCGCGTAGACGCGGAAATAGCCGGCCTGCCCCGCCATCGGCCCGAGCCCGGACACCTGCCAGAACAGCCACTGCAGGACATCGAGCCGGTCGCGCGCATTCGCGGGAAGCAATTGGTCGGACTTCTGCGCGAGATACAGCAGGATTGCTCCGGATTCGAACACCGACAATGGCGTGTTTCCGTCGACCGGGGCGTGGTCGACGATTGCGGGAATCCTGTTGTTCGGCGAGATCGCGAGGAACGCGGGTGCGAACTGTTCGCCCGCCGACAGCCGCACCGGAACGATCCGGTATGCGAGCCCCGCTTCCTCGAGGAACAGCCGGATCTTCAAGCCGTTGGGCGTGGGACTGTAGTAGAGGTCGATCATGTTCTTTCCAATGCGCGCCGAGGCTCCATGGGAGCAAGACTAGGCGTAATCTGGCTCCCACAATGATCCAGTTCATGGAGATTTCATGGAGCCAGTTTTTCCATTCGACCTGATCCTGCCCGGCGCAGGCAAGGACTCGCTCAGCCACGCACTGCATCAGCAGTTGCGCAGCGCGATCCTCGATGGAAGGCTTGCTGCGGGCGCGCAATTGCCGGCGACGCGGGAAGTCGCGAAAACCCTCGGCATCGCTCGCAATACCGCCGTGGCCGCGTACGACCTGCTCGTCGCCGAGGGTTACGCGATCCCGCGAAGGGGTGCGAAGGCGGTCGTCGCGGACGTCACCGCGCGGCGCCCTCCAGGGCTGCGTCGCGTGCGGCCATCGCGCGATGCGCCGCGCTTCAACCCGGTCTGGACCAACCCTGCACTGCACCCGGATCCGGTCCGCGAGCTTCCCTTGCGGAGCTTCCGGCTCGGCGTTCCGGAGCACCGGTACTTTCCGCACGACGTCTGGCGACGGCTGTCAGCGCAATCGCTTCGAACCTGGTCGAAATCGGGCTTCGGCTATCCACCGACCGAAGGCATTCGCGAATTGCGCGAAGCGATCGCGCACCACGTGGCCTTCGCGCGCGCGGTCGCGTGCACGGCGGACGACGTGATCGTCACCTCGGGCGCACAACAGGCGATCGACCTGGTCGCGCGATTGTTCGTCACGCCCGGGCAGACGCGGGTCGCCGTCGAGGAACCCGGCTACCCGCCCGTGCGCGCGACGTTCATCGCCGCGGGCGCGAAGCTCGTGCCGATTCCAGTCGACGACGAAGGTCTGTGCGTCGATCGCCTGCCTTTCGATGTGCGCGTGATCAGCGTGACGCCATCGCACCAGTCGCCGACCGGGGTCGCGATGTCGATGCGCCGCCGCGCGGCCCTGCTCGACTTCGCACGCACATACGGCGCGGTGATCGTCGAGGACGACTACGACGGCGAATTCCGCTTCGGCGGGCGCCCGCTCGATGCGCTGCAGACGCTGGACCGCGATGCGCTGGTGTTCTACGTTGGCACGTTCTCGAAAAGCCTGTTCCCGGCGCTGCGCAAGGGCTTCATCGTGGCGCCGCGCCCGGCGCGCGACGCGCTGATCGCGGTGAAGCATTCCACCGACTCGCATTGCGATGCGGTCGCGCAAGCGGTGCTCGCGGCATTCATCCGCGACGGCCACCTTGCGCGGCATGTGCGGCGGATGCGACCGATCTACGCGGAGAGACGCGACGCGTTGCTGGAAGGTCTGCGACGCGAGCTCGGCGCGTGGCTGCAACCGATCCCTTCCGAAGCGGGACTGCATCTGGCCGCGCGCATCCGCGATCCGGAACGTGCAGCCGCCATCGTGTCGGCCGTGCATCGGCACACACCGGGAGCGCAGTCGATCGCGGACTACGCGATGGATGCGCCGGAACGGCCGGCGATAACGTTCGGCTATGGCGTGATCGACGCGGATGCGATTCCGGCGGCGCTGTCGCGCCTTCGGCGTGCCCTGGCGCGAGGCAGCCGAACGACGTCCGGATGAAACCTTGAATGCTCCAAGAATGAATGCTTCCCGGCGGCCTCGACTTCGATGGACCTAACTCCGATCCGCCTTCACCGTCGCCGCGCGCAACCGCGTGAGCTCGGCTTCCAGCGCCTCGATGCGACGATCCTTTTCCTGCAGCGCCTCCAGCACGTCGGCTGCTTCGAAGCGGACCGGAATATGTTGCGGACAGTTGGCGTCCCACGCAGCAACGGTGAACAACACCACTTGTTCGGGCCTTGCCTTGTAGCCTTCGAGCATCAGTCGCGCGAGCAGCTCGGCATCGGCATCGACCATCCGTGCCTCTCCCCATATTTTCACGCGGCGCCGGTCGCGGTAGTCGATCAGGAACAGGTGCGCCTTGGAACTTTCGACAAGATTTCCGGTGCTGATGAATTGCCGATTGCCGGCGAAGTCCACGAAGCCGAGGGTGTGTTCGTCGAGCACGCGCAGGAAGCCGGGCGGCCCGCCGCGATGCTGGATGTAAGGTTGCCCAGCGGAGTTGACCGTGGCCAGGAACACGCTGCGCTGTTTGCCGATGAAGGCCTCGAGCTCGGGCGTGATCGCGGTTTCCCACGAGCCGGCCTGTTCCATGTGCGCATAGGCACGACGCGAGCCCTTGCGCTCCTGCAACGCTTTCACCATCGGCGTGAAGGCGATGTCGCTGGGGTATTCGAGCGCATTCATGGCGGTCTTCAGAATCCCAGGTCGCTCAGCGCAGGGTGGTCGTCAGGCCGGCGGCCGAGTTTCCAGAAGTACTTGCGCTCCGATGCGTCGATCGGCGCGTCGTTGATGCTGGCATGACGCACGCGCATCAATCCGTGCACGTCGAACTCCCAGTTTTCGTTTCCATAGGCGCGATACCACTGCCCCGCCTCGTCGCGGAACTCGTAGGCGAAGCGCACCGCGATACGGTTCTCGCGGCAGCCCCATATTTCCTTGATCAGGCGGTACTCGTGCTCGCGCTGCCATTTGCGGGTGAGGAAGGCTTCGATCGCCTCGCGACCCTGCAGGAAATCGGTGCGGTTCCGCCAGCGGCTGTCGATCGTGTATGCGAGCGCGACGCGCGAGGGATCGCGCGAGTTCCACGCGTCCTCGGCGAGACGGACCTTCTGCGTCGCAGATTCCAGGGTGAAGGGCGGAAGCGGCGGACGGCCGGACATCGGATTCTCCTCTCAGGCGAGATATGGGGAGACCATCCCCGCACAGGCGGGGATGGTGGCTCCGATCAGCATGGTCAATCGGTGTTGCGTCGCACGGGCGAACGACGGAGACCAGTCGCCGATGATCGTGCAGAACCAACGGATCTCGTGCAGGCCACAGGCGGCCGTCAGGGCTTGCGCCTTCATGCGGCCTTGCGCACTTCCACCACCGGGAAATCGATCTCGGTCTTCGCGACTTCATTGATGTAATTCGTCCAGGTGTTCAGGGCGACGTGCTGGACGATCTCGATGATCTGCGCATCGGTGTAACCGGCGTTGCGGACAGCGAGGACGTCCTCGGCGCCGACCTTGCCGCGTTGCTCGGCGACCTTGGCGGCGAAGCGCACAGCGGCGTCGGCAGTCGGATCGTTGGACGCGCCGCTGCGATTCGCGGTGATCTCGGCGTCGTCGAGCTTGGCGACGTGCTTGCCGAGATAGGTGTGCGCGGACAGGCAGTAGCTGCAGCCGTTGATTTCGGCGACCGCCAGCGCAATGCGTTCGCGTGTCGCGGCCGGCAGTGCCCCCTTGCCCAGTGCAGCGGACAGCGAGAGATAACCTTCGAGCGCGGCCGGGCTGTTGGACACGAGGCGAAACAGGTTCGGCACGACGCCGAGTTGCTTCTTCACGGCTTCGAGCATCGGCTGCGAGGCGGCGGGGGCGGATTCGATCGTGGCGGGGGTGTGGAGGCGCGACATGGTGGTTCTCCTGGCGGGTTGGTTGGGTGGGTGTCTGGTTTGTGCGGGACGCCATCGCCCCAGCGCCAGTGCAGGTTATGTCCTACCGATTCCATGTACTAGACAGTTATGATTGGAAGCATCCTTCCATTTTTCGGAATGCCGATGGACCGCCTCGAAGCAATGTCCGTGTTTCTCGCCTCAGTCGAAACCGGCAGCCTGTCCGCGGCTGGCCGGCGCATGGACATGCCGCTCGCGACGGTCAGTCGCAAGCTCTCCGAACTCGAAGCGCACATGCGCACGCGGCTGCTGCACCGTACGACGCGCAAGCTCACGCTGACCGACGCAGGGCGAAACTATCTCGCCGCGTGCAGGCGCATCCTCGATGAGGTCGAAGAGGCCGAGCGCGCTGCCTCCGGCGAATACAGCGCGCCGAAAGGCGACCTGGTCGTGACCGCGCCGGTCCTGTTCGGCCGCCTGCACGTGCTGCCGGTGACGGTGGACTTCCTGAAGGCGTATCCGGATGTCGACGTGCGGCTCGTGCTCGGCGACCGCGTCGTGAACATGCACGAAGACCACGTCGACCTCGCCGTCCGCATCGGCGCGCTGCCCGACAGCAACCTCGTCGCGACGCGCGTCGGCGCGATCCGCCAGGTCGTCTGCGGAAGCCCGGCCTGGTTCGCGCTCCGCGGCACGCCGAAACGCCCGCAAGATCTTTCAGCGCACGACTGCATCAGCTTCGACGGCCTGATGTTCGCCGACGTCTGGAAATTCGGCACGGGCAAGTCGGAAGTATCCGTCCCCGTGCACTCGCGTCTGATCGTGAACACCGCCGACGCCGCGATCGCAGCCGCAGTCGCCGGAACGGGCGTGACGCGCGCCCTCTCCTACCAGATCGCGGACGCGCTACAGGCCGGTGCGCTGGATGTCGTGCTGCAGGACTGCGAGCCCGCTCCATGGCCGGTCAGCCTCGTATATCCGAACCAGGGACGGCTGCCGCTGAAGCTGCGCGCCTTCATCGACTTCGCCGCTCCGCGCATCCGGGACAGACTGGCTGGCCTGGCCTGACCGGCGCGATCGCCGCCGCACGCGCGGACCGGTATGGAGAAAGCCCGGGCAGGCATCGGCTGGCAAGCCAGCGGCGACGGGATGACACGCGTGCGTTTCAGGCGGATGATCCACTCCTGATCGTGGCTGGATATGGGGACGCCATGAACTTTCGCCGCATCGCAGCGTTTTCCGATGGGGATGTCGGCGGCAACCCGGCCGGGGTCTGGGTCGGCGCGGCATTGCCCGACGATGCGACGATGCAGCGCCTCGCGAAGCAGGTCGGATATTCCGAAACGGTGTTTGCGGCGCCGAGCAAGCATGCATGGCGCGTGCGTTATTTCTCGCCGGAATCCGAGGTGCCGTTCTGCGGCCACGCGACGATCGCGCTCGGCGCGGCGCTGACGATGGAGCACGGCGACGGCATGTTCGCGCTCGCGCTCAACGACGCGCACATCACCGTCGAAGGGCATCGCGATGGCGAACGCTTCGCTGCGGCGCTGCAGTCCCCGCACACGCAGAGCAAGGCCGCCGATCCGGATCTGGTCGCGGACGCGCTGGCATTGTTCGGTTACACGCCCGACGATCTCGACATGCGCATCCGTCCCGCGATCGCCTGCGCCGGCGCGACGCACCTCGTGATCGCGCTCTCCTCGCGTGCCAGGCTCGCCGCGATGAGATACAAGCTGGAAGCAGGGCGCGCGCTGATGGAGCGCATAGGTGCGGTCACGATCGCGTTCGTGCACGCCAGGACGCCGCAGTTGTTCCACGCGCGCAATGCGTTCGCATCCGGCGGCGTGTACGAAGACCCGGCGACCGGCGCGGCCGCAGCGGCGCTTGCCGGCTACCTGCGCGACATCCGCTGGCCGCACAACGGCGTGATCGACATCGTGCAGGGCGAGGACATGGGTTCGCGTTCGATGTTGCGCGCGGAATTCTCGCGCGCCATTGGCAGTTCGATCCGCGTGTCGGGAACTGCGCGGCTGATCAAGTCCTAACCGGCGCGGCGGCTCCGTGGCACTGCCCGCTCCGGCGGGATCACGCGTCGAACTCCGCCGCGTCGCTGACGTACGATCGCGTCTTACCCAGGCCCGCCATGCACATCATCAAGCCCATCCGCGCTTCGCACGCATACACGCAGCGACTCGCTGCCGAACCATCCGCGGTCTTCCCCCTGCTCTGCCCGGTCCGCGAATGCGACTGGATCGAGGGCTGGGATCCGCTCTCCGTCATCACCGACTCTGGGGTCGCCGAACCCGACTGCGTCTTCACGACCGCAGCCACCCCGCACGCTGCAATCTGGTACGTCACCCGCCACGAACCCGCGAACGGTTTCGTCGAGATGCTCAGGATCACGCCGCTCGTGACCGCGTGCCGGCTGACGATCCGGTTGCGCGCCATCGCGGGCGGATCGGAAGCCGACATCGCCTACACCCATACGAGCCTCGGCCCGCAGGGCGATGCCTTCGTCGCGTCGTTCACCGAAGAGTACTACCGCAAGTTCATGCAGGACTGGGAAGCGCGCATCAACCATTACCTGGTGAATGGAAACGCCCTGCGCGCCGCCGGCGAATGAATCCACGATCCGCATGGACAGGCACCGCAGGCCCGGGCGATGCTGCACACATCGGACGCAGGAGCCACCGGAGGGCATGTGTTGTTCCCTCTCGCACTTCTGTTGACGCTGGGATCGCCGGCGCAGGCCCCGGCCGAGCTTTCATTGCCGCCATGGAACGTCCAGTGCACGCACGACGGCAAGAAGTGCTTGCTGGAACTGCTGGTGCCGTTCGGCCGGGAAGGAAAGCCGGGCCTGGGCGGGCTCGCGGTCGCTTATGACAACTTGGCCGGCAAGCCGGTGTACATCACGGTGTTGATCCCTGCCGATGCCGACGGCAAGGGCGAAGTGCTCGTCCACCTGATGGATACGGTTCCCGACGGAAACAGTTGGAAGCTCGAAGCGGCGGGTCCCGGATTCATGAGCCTGCCGGTCATGGACTGCAACAAGCAATTCTGCATGGCGCGCGTCCGTCCGGAAATCGACAATGGCGATGGCACCACAACCGACCTGTTCGTGGAATTGAACAAGCGGCATCTCCTATGGGTGGCGTTCAAGCGCCATGGAAAGCCGGAGCGTTTCATGGTGCCCGTCTCCGGATTCCCCGCGGCGCTCGAGCAAGCGCTCGCAACGCCTCTGGAAGCAGCGCCTGCTCCGCCAGCTACGGATAACGCCAACACGCACCGGTAGGAACAGGCGGCGGCCTCGACTAGGCTTCGCGCCGGAGCCTCAGCCCGGAAAACGGAAATCCACCGGCCCCATCATCGGCTTGCCGTCGAACATCTGGTCGCGATGCGGGCCGTCGCGTTCGACCCAGTGCATGAACATGTGCGCGGACCAGCGGTTGGGGTTGGGTGCGAGCCTGCCATGACGGTAGTCGTAGCCGCGATAGACGACGGCATCGCCGGGAACCATCGTGTATTCGGAATACGCCTCGTCGCCGAAGTCGTCGTCGCCGCGCGTCGTCTGCCGCTGGGCCTCGCTCACCGGCGTGTCGGCGACTGCGAGCGCCCAAGGAATGCCATCGGCGTATGCGAGCGTCATCGACAGCGAGTGCTCGCAGGCCGGGCGGTCGGCGTGGATGCGGCAGAGGTCGCCGCGCTGATAGGTACGGAAGTAACTGTAGGTCGGCAGCAGGTGCGCGCCGACGACGTCCTCGAGCTTCGGCGTGATGCCCCACAGGAAGGTCAGCAGCGGCGGCCATTCCATGCACGACACTTCATAGCAGGGCTTGTTGCCGATGCTCGGCGGTGCGAGCCAGCGCGCACCTCCCTGCGCGATGCCGATGCTGATCTTGTGCGCCATCGCGGTCGCGACCTGGGGCGACAGCAGGCCGCGCAGCAGGTCGGCGCCACCGGCCTTGTAGGCGTCCGAAGCGCTCATGCGCCCGCGAATCCTTCGAGCAATGCCGCGATCAGCTTCGGCAACGGCGCGGTCGCGTGGTCGAGGTTCGCGTAGACCTCGTCCATCGTGATCTCGGCGGCTTCACCGCAGCCCGCAGCCCAGTTCGCCACCAAGGCGAGGCTCGCGTAGTCGAGGCCGAGCTCGCGCGCGAGGCCCGCTTCGGGCATGCCGGTCATGCCGACCAGGTCGCAGCCGTCGCGGCGCAGACGCGCGATTTCGGCTTTCGTTTCAAGCCGTGGCCCCTGGGTCGCACCGTAGCAACCGCCATCGACGACCGCGATGTCCGCAGCATTCGCTGCGGCGAGCAACGCGGCGCGCAGAGACGGCGTGTACGGCTCGGTCATGTCGACGTGCAGCACCTCCGTGTCGGGCTCCTCGCAGAACGTGGATACACGGCCCCATGTGTAGTCGATGATCTGGTCCGGCACGCCGATCGCACGCGGCCCGTAGCGTTCGGTGATGCCGCCGACCGCGTTGACCGCGAGCACGCGCGCTACCCCGATTTCCTTGAGCAGCCACAGGTTCGCGCGGTAGTTCACCTTGTGCGGCGGCAACGCGTGATTCTCGCCGTGGCGCGCGAGGAAGGCGATGCGATGCGCGCCGAAGCGTCCGACATGCACCGGCCCGGACGGCATGCCGTAGGGCGTTGCAGCGACCATCGCCTTCTCGCCATCGAGCGCCGCGAGCTTGTAGAGGCCGGTGCCGCCGATCACCGCGAGTGCGATCACACCTTCCTCGCGAATGCTCATGCGCCATCCCGCAAAGCATAGACCGCGGGCAGATTGCGGCCCTGTTCGTGGTAATCCATGCCGAATCCGTAGACGTAGCGATCGGGCACTTCCACGCCGACATAGTCCGCACGCATGCCAGGCACGCAGCGGTCGTGCAATTTCCTCGTCATCACCGCGATCCGCACGTCGGCGGCGCCCTGCTCGCGGCACCACGCGCGCACCGCATCGAGAGTGTAGCCCTCGTCGAGGATGTCGTCGGCGAGCAGCACGTGCCTGCCGGCCAATGGCGTCGCCGGGCGGTGCTTCCATTGCAGGTCGGTGCCCGACGTCGCGCCGCGATAGCGCGTCGCATGCAGGAAATCGAATTCGAGGTCGAGCGCATTGCCCTGCCCCAGCGCGAGCGCGAGTTCGGATGCGAACAGCATGCCGCCGTGCATGACCGTCAGCAGCAGCGGGCGCCGGCCTTTGTAGTCGTCGCGGATCGTATCCGCCATGCGGGCGATCGCGACTTCGATGGCGTGGCGGTCGAACAGCAGGTCGGAGCACGCGACCGCGGCGGCGAGGTCGTGTTCCATCACGCCACCCCGAAACCGTCGCCCGACAGCTGCGCGATCGCGTGCGCGTGGCGCGGATCGGACTGCAGCACGTTCCAGTTCGTGCGACCACGCCCGAACAACGTCGCCAGCGCATCGACGCGCGGCACGGGACGCCTGTCCATTGCCGCGAGCGAGTCGGGAACCAGCTGCGGCGCGCAGACCAGCACCGCATCGCAACCGGCATCGAGGTGCGCGTCGATGCGCGCGCCGATCCCGCCGGCCGATTCCGCCGCGGCCATGCCGATGTCGTCTGAGAACACCACGCCACGAAAACCCATGTCTGCGCGCAGGATCCCGTTGATCCAGCGCGGCGAGTAGCCGGCCGGCTCCGGAGCGACCGAGGGATAGGTCACATGCGCGAGCATCATCGCTTCGGCGCCCGCACCGATGCCGGCGACGAACGGAACCAGATCCTCCGCGCGCAAGCTGTCGAGCGGGCGCGGATCGGTCGCCGCATCGAAGTGGGTGTCTTCCAGCACCGAGCCATGGCCCGGGAAATGCTTGAGCGTCGCGGCCATGCCGGCCGCGAGCATGCCGCGCACGTAGGAGCGCGTGAATGCGGCGACGACTTCCGGATCAGCGGAGAACGCGCGGTCGCCGATCGCACGATTGCCGCGACCAAGGTCGACGACGGGCGCGAAACTCAGGTCGACATCGAGCGCACGGATCTCGCTGGCCATCAGCCATGCATGTTCTTCCGCAAGCGCGAGCGCCGCAGTGGGGTCGCCTGCATGCATCCGGCCGAAACCCTCGAGCGACGGCAGCGACACGAAACCATCGCGAAAGCGCTGCACGCGTCCGCCCTCCTGGTCCACGCACAGCAATTGCGGGCGCGGTGCGACGGCACGGATTTCGGCTGCCAGCTCGGTCACCTGCTCGCGCGATGCGAAGTTGCGGGTGAACAGGATCACCCCGCCGACCGATGGATGCTGCAGCCAGTCGCGCTCGGTGGCGTCCAGCGTGGTTCCCGCGATTCCGATCACCAGCATCAACGTTTCTCCTCGGGGTTCCACTGCGAATACGGCCGTTCGGCCAAGGCGAGATTGTAATAGCGCAGCTCGTCGGTGACCTCGCGCCCGGTCCAGCCCGGCGTTTCGAAGGCGGTATCAGCGCTGGGCAGTTCGATCTCGGCGACGATCAGGCCGGCGTTCTCGCCCTCGAACACGTCGATTTCCCATAGAAAACCTGCGTGCGCCACATAGTTCCGGGTCTTGTCGATCAACCCGCCTACGCAAAGCTTCAGCAGGGCTTCCGCGTCCGCCACCGGAATCGCGTACTCGAATTCCTGCCGGGTGTGGCCGAGCTCGCGCGATTTCATGTTGAGGAACGCCACGTCGCCGGCGATGCGTATCCGCACGGACGCCTGCTGGGTACCGTTCCGCAGCGCCGCCATGTCGTTGAGGTAGCCCTGCGCCATGCGCACGGACTTTTCGACGTGCCCGCGCCAGGCATCCCCGGTCACGGTGAACTTTCGTTCGATCTCGATACCCATGATCGCGACTACCTTTCGAACAAGGCGATGCTTTCGACGTGCGCGGTGTGCGGGAACATGTCCATCACGCCGGCGGCGCGCAACTTGTAGCCGCGTTCGCGCACGAGGAAGCCCGCATCGCGCGCGAGCGACCCCGGATGGCAGGACACATACACGATGCGGTCGATCTTCTTCAGCGGCAACTGAGGCAACAGCGCTTCGGCGCCGGAGCGCGGCGGATCGAGCAGCAGTGCGTCGAAGCGTTCGTTGATCCACGGCTCGTAGGCCAGCGTGGATGCCAGGTCTGCGGTGTAGAAACGCGCATTGCCGATGCCATTGCGCTCGGCATTCGCGCGCGCCCGTGCGACCAGTCCGAGCTCGCCTTCCACGCCCACGACTTCGGCGACGCGGCGCGCGATCGGCAAGGTGAAATTGCCGAGTCCGCAGAACAGGTCGAGGATGCGCTGCTGCGGTTGCGGGTCGAGCAGTTCCAGCGTGCGCGCGATCATCTTCGCGTTCATGCCGGCGTTGACCTGGATGAAGTCCAGCGGCTGGAACGCGAGCCTGACGTCGTACTCGGGCAATGCGAATTCCAGTGCGATCGACTCCGGCCACAGCGGCCGTACCGAATCGGCGCCGCCCGGTTGCAGCAGCACGGCGAAATCGTGGGCCTTGGCGAACGCGACCAGGATCGCCTGGTCGGATTCGGACAGCGGCTGCAGGTTGCGGAAGACGAGCGCAGCCTGCCCACTGCCGTCGAGCGTACCGCCGTCGCCCTCGCTTCGATCGCCCACGATGAATTCGATCTGCCCGATGTCGCGCTTGCCGTCGAGCGTATCGATCATCGCGCCGATCGCGCCGATCTTCGTGCCGATCGAGGGCACCACGGTTTCGCAGCGCTGGATGTCGGCGACGAAACGCGGGTCCTCCTCGCGGAAGCCGACCAGGGTGCGTTCCTTCTTCTCGACGTAGCGGACGGACAACCGGCCCTTGCGCCGATAGCCCCAGGGCCGGTCGGTGAGCGCAGGCAGCACGCGCTGCGGGGCGACGTGGCCGATGCGTTCGAGGTTGTCCAGCAGCACGTGCTGCTTCGCCTCGATCTGCTTCGGCGCGTCCAGGTGCTGCAGCACGCAGCCCGAGCATTCCCCGAAGTGCGCGCACAGCGGTTCGACGCGATCCGGCGATGCCTGCAGCACCTCGAGCGCGGAAGCCTCGTCGTAATTGCGATGGCGCGCGGTAGGCCTCGCCATCACGCGCTCGCCGGGCAAGGCGCCGCGCACGAACACGGCCTTGCCGTCGCGGCGCGCGACACCGCGGCCGTCATGGGTCAGGCCATCGATGTGCGCTTCGAAAGGTACGCGGGAAAAACTGCTGCGGGCCACAGGTTCTGATCGCACGAACGGGGCGCGCATTGTCGCACTCCGACCGCCATGGATGGCGAAAATGCCGGAAACCGGGAACGATTTCCGGCAAGCAGCACGATCGATCGAACTCGGCCCTGCTGGAGCTTATTTCTGCTTCCAGGCCCCGCTGGAATCCTGGTACCACCAGCCCTTGTGCGCGCTCTGGACCCATTGCCGCGCGAAGGTCTCGCGGATCTGCGATTCCCATTCGGCATGGCCGTTGG